>NZ_CP141059.1:1434000-1792500 GCF_034661235.1 Nocardioides bizhenqiangii | reverse complement strand
TGGTGTGGGCGAGCAGGCCGCGCCACTCCAGGTCGTCGAGGAGGTTCGGGTCGACGGACACGGTGGTCCTTTCTCTGCTGGGACAGGTGCCGAGAGGCACACAGCACCCTCCAAGCCTGCCGTATCGACACCCGGACTGCCCAACGGGTGGAACGCCGCTCGATGTCCGGAGCGGTCAAGACAGCGCGGCTGGGTACTCTCCCAACGAGATGAGCAGCATGAGGGTGGCCGACAGGTATGCACTCGACCGCGAGATCGGACGGGGCGGGTCGGGTGCGGTCTGGCTGGCCCGGGACGAGGTCCTCGGCAGGGCGGTCGCGATCAAGCGGATCGGGCTCCCGCCGGGCGCTTCGACGTACGACGTCTCCCGCGCCGAGCGGGAGGCGCGTATCTCCGCTCAGGTCAACCACGCCAACGTGGTGTCCGTCTTCGACTTCGTCAACGACGGCGAGCACACCTGGCTGGTGACCGAGTACGTCGAGGGCACGACGCTCGCGCAGCTCATCCGCGATCGCGGCCGGCTCACCCCCGCGGAGGCGGCCCCGATGCTCCTGCAGGTCGCCGACGCGCTCGCTGCGGCGCACGGGATGGCGATCGTGCACCGCGACGTCAAGCCGTCCAACATCCTGATCGCGCTCGACGGCACCGCGAAGCTGTCCGACTTCGGCATCGCGCGGGCGGTCGCGGACGCCTCGCTCACGCAGACCGGCCTGGTGACCGGGTCCCCCGCCTACATCGCGCCGGAGGTCGCCACCGGCGCGGCGGCGACGACAGCCAGCGACGTGTGGTCGTTCGGAGCGACGATCTACCACGCTCTCTCGGGTCACCCGCCCTACGAGGCCACCAGCGGGGAGAACGCCGTGCTCGGCGTGCTCTACCGGGTCGCACACGAGCCGCCACCGCGGCTCCGGGGCGGGGGCTGGCTCGCACCGCTGCTCGAGGCGACCATGGACCACGACCCCGACAACCGGCTCACGATGGACGACGTCGCGGCCTACCTCCACGCCGGCCCGCAGGGCACGGCCGACAGTGCCCCGGCCGGCCCCGGCACGCAGGTGCTCCCTCTGGTCGCGGCCGCGCCGGACCCGCCGGACGCGCCGACCGACGACAACCCGACGTCGACCGCGGTCGCAGCCGCCGCCTCGAGCTCCACCTCGACCCGTACCCACCCGTGGAAGCTGTGGCTGGCGATCGGCGGCGCGGCCGCGGTGCTCGTGCTCGCCGCGATCGGAGCGATGCTCTTGCTCGGCGGTGGGGACGACGATCCCCAGGACGACGCGGCGGGGCTGCCGAACACGACGACTGACGCCAGCTCGGACAACGAAGCCGCCACCGAGCCCGGCGACGAGACGACCGACTCGTCGCCGTCGGCCGACGACCTCGAGTCGTTCGCGTCGTCGTACGTCTCCACCGCTGCCGACGACCCGGACGCCGGCTTCGCGCTGCTGACGCCGGACTACCAGGCGCGCAGCCCGGAGTACGCCGAGTTCTGGGGTTCGGTCAGCAACCCCGAGATCCTCGAGGTCTCGGCCGATCCGGACGACCTGACGGTCACCTACACGTACAAGTACGACTTCCCCGGCTCGGGCAACCTGACCGAGCGGGTCACCCTCTTCCTGGTGCAGGACGGCGACCAGCTGCTGATCGACAACGCGGTCAGCGGCTGACCGGCTCGAGGTCAGGGCCGGGCGGCCGCAGGAAGGCTCATCCGTACGACGGTGCGCCCGTGCTCGCGGGCGATCCCGATGTCTCCGCCGTGGGCCCGGACGATCTCGTCGACGATCGCCAGGCCGAGGCCCGCCGATCCGTGGCTCCCCGCGAACCTCTCGAACGGCCGCTCCTCCGTGAAGCCCGCTCCTTCGTCGCTCACCTCCACGACGACCTCCTTCGAGCCGGCCACGACTCGCACGTCGACGTCTCCCGCGCCGTGCTTCAGCGCGTTGTCGACCAGGTTGGACACCACTCGACCTAGTCGGTCGGGGTCGCCGGCGACCCGCGCGGACCGGTCGCCGCTGATGGAGACGGACCGGGACGCGACCTCGGCGGTCGCACCGAACCGCTGCACGACGGCGGCGGCGAGCTCTGCGATGTCGAGTGCTTCCGTCTGCAGCTGGAGGTGACCGGCGTCGGCCCCCGCCAGCGCCAGCAGGTCCTCGCTCAGCGCGATCAGGCGGCGTACCTCCTCCTCGGCCGAGCGCAGCGCTTCGCGCAGCTCCTCGGGGGTCCGGCTCCCCGAGAGCGCGAGCTCGACCTCCGTCAGCAGCAGCGCGAGCGGGGTGCGCAGCTCGTGGCTCGCGTCCGCGACGAAGCGGCGCTCCCGGTCGAGGCCCTCGTCCAGCCGGTCGAGCATCGCGTTCAGGGTCACCGCGAGCCGGCGGAGCTCGGCCGCCGACGGTACCGGCAGCCGCTCGCCCGCACTGCGGGAGGAGATCGTCGCCGCCCGCGCGCGCATCCGCTCCACCGGACGCAGCCCGAAACCGGCAACCACATAGCCGAGCAGCCCCGCCAGCGCGAGCGCGACCGGGCCGCTGATCAGCAGCTGGCGGCGGACGGTGCTCACCGCCTCGTCTGCGTGCTCGCTCTCGATGGCGAGGACCACGACCTGGTCGCCGAAGGACTTCACGAGCACGACCACCGGCTCGTTGTCGACCTCGAGGTCCTCTTCTCCACGGCGGGCCTCGAAGAGGTCGTCGAGCACGCGGATCCGGGTCTCGCTGTAGCCGTCGCCGACATCGGCCGGGACCAGCTGCTCGATGACCGCCGTCGACGACGCCACGATCTCGCCGTCGGCGGACATCATCTGCCCGTGGATGTCCCCGGCGAGCTGCGCCACCGCGTCTGCCCGCTCGCTCGACGGCGTCGCGGCCAACCCGTCCATCTCGCCGTCGAGCTGGTCGCGGAGCCCCCCTTCGAGGGTGTTCTGCACGCGCAGCTGGACGAACAGCCCGAGCGCGAGCATGGCCAGTGCCGTCGTGGCCAGGAACGCCACGGCGACCCGGGCCCGGAGCGACCACCCGAAACGGTGGCCGTGGTCAGTCACCGGCGCTCCCCGTGAGCCGGTAGCCGAGTCCGCGGACGGTGCGCAGCGAGTCGGCGCCGAACGGGCGGTCGATCTTCTCCCGCAGGTAGCGCACGTAGACGTCGACGACGTTCGACGACGTCTCGTGGGTGTCGCCCCACGCATGGGTGAGCAGCTGGTCGCGGCTGAGGGTCTGCTCCGCCCGTCGCATGAGGGCTTCGAGCAGGGCCAGCTCGCGGGCTGACAGCTCGATCTCGACGTCGCCACGCCACACCCGACGGGAGGCGGGATCGAGTCGCAGGTCGCCGACCTCGAGCTCGGTCGGCCTCGGGACCGGCCCGCGACGGACGAGGGCGCGCATCCGCGCCAGCAGCTCGTCGAACACGAACGGCTTGCCGAGGTAGTCGTCGGCACCGCTGTCGAGGCCGGTGATCCGGTCGGCGACGGCGTTGCGTGCGGTCAGCATGAGCACCGGGGTCCAGATCCGCGCGCGGCGGATCCGTCGGCACACCTCGTAGCCCTCCATGTCGGGAAGGCGTACGTCGAGGAGGATCACGTCGTACCCCTCCTCGTCGGAGGCAGCGTCGACGGCCTCCTGTCCCGTCCCGACGATCGATACGTTGTCGCCTCGCTCGGTCAGGCCACGAGCGACCAACCGGGCGAGCTTCGCCTCGTCCTCCACCAACAGCACGCGCACGACCCAACTCTAGGGATGTCGATGAGGTGTGGATGAGAGCCTCACCGTGCCCTCATTCAGGAGTCCTAGCGTCGATTGCATGAACACATCAAGGATTCCCCGCAAGGTCGCCCTCGCGGCCGGCGCAGCGCTTGCACTCGCCGTGATCGCCGGTGGCGGCACCGCCTACTCCCTCTCCGACGGAGACGACGACGACACCCAGCGGCCGATCCCGGCTGCGGACCGCGAACAGGCCGAGGAGGCCGCCCTTGCCGAGACCGGCAGCGGTACCGTGACTGAGACCGAGGTCGACGACGAGGAGAGCAAGTACGAGGTCGAGGTGACTCTCGACAACGGCACCCAGGTCGACGTCCAGCTCGACGAGGACTTCAACGTCGTCTCCTCCGACAACGACGGCACTGAAGACGGGTCCGGTGACGACGCCGGCGACGACTGAGGACTGACCATGAACCTTGGGGCGGCCGGGCTCGCCGCAGTGATCCTGTCGGCGGTGCTCGGCGGCTGCGGAACCGATGACGACGGCGCAAAGGACCCGGCCGCTCGCAAGTCCGATCGTCCGTTGAAGCTCCCCCAGGCGGACGAGCCGTTCAAGCTCGATCCGGCCGGGCTCCGACCGGAGGTCACCAATCCCTGGTTCCCGCTGGTGCCCGGGACCCGCTGGACCTACCGCGAGGTGGACGAGGACGGCGAGGTGCTGGAGGTCGTCGTGACCGCGACCTCCCAGACGAGGACGATCGCGAACGGCGCCGAGGCACGGGTCGTCCGGGACACGGTCACCCTCGACGGCGAGATCATCGAGGACACCCTCGACTGGTACGCCCAGGACGGGCTCGGCACGGTCTGGTACCTCGGTGAGGACACCGCCGAGTTCGAGGACGGCTATCTCGTGAACCACGAAGGCTCTTTCGAAGCAGGCGTCGACGACGCGCTGGCCGGCGTGATCATGCCCGCCACCCCCACCGTCGGGCAGTCCTACCGGCAGGAGTACTACGCCGGTGTCGCCGAGGACAACGGCGAGGTGCTCGCGCTGGACGGTACGGCGACCGTGCCGGCCGGGTCGTACGAAGACCTGGTGAAGACCGCCGACACCAACGCGCTGGAGCCGGACGTGCTCGAGCACAAGTTCTACGCCCGCGACGTAGGTGTGGTGCTGACCATCGACGTCGGGAGCAAGGCCCGCGAGGAGCTGGTCTCCGTGACGACCGTGTCCGACGCCGAGGCCCGCCGCGCCGGCACGGCGCCACTCGGGTCGCCCTACTGAGCGTCGTCGGCAGCGGCGACGGCCGCGTCGACCCGGTCGGCCGGACCCGCGACGAAGACGTACTCGACGTTGCGTCGCCGGCCGACCTCACCGACCCGGTGACCGGCCGGGTTGTGGATGCCGATCAGCGCGCCGACGTACCTCTTGCGGTCGAAACCGAGCAGCCGGACCTGGTCGTGGCCGGCGTCGCGCAGCATGGTGGTCATCTGCTCGGCGGTGATCCAGGACTCGTCGTTGTAGGACACCACCACCACATCCGCGCGCACCCGGCCGAGCAGGTCGCCGAGGGCGGCCGGCATCGTGCGCCGGCTGTTGAAGACGCTGCGCGTGTGGTCGTCGCGACTGTCGACCCGCTTGCAGGCGACGCCGTAGAACTCGGGTGCGTCCCAGCGGATCAGCGTCTCCCAGATGTGGTAGTTCGTGAAGTAGCGGTGCTGGTTGTAGGGCGGGTCGACGTAGGCCAGGTCCACCGGACCGACCTCGTCGACGACACGGCTGGCATCGCCGTGGATCGTGGTGCCCCGCCCCGGCAGCAACGCAGGTCGCTCTAGCCGCAGGTCGCGGTGCGAGCGCGGCGCCCACTGCTTGAGGTAGGCCATCTGCACGCCGGTCGTGGAGTCGACCCGGTCCGCCGCCAGCATCAGGCTGGTCAGCAGGATCGGCCGCAGGGGGTCACCCGGCGGGTGGTCGCGCTCGATGGCGTCGCGGATCGCGTCGACGCGGGCCCCGTTGCCGGGCTGGAAGAATCTCGACCGCTCGCAGAACGTCTCGGTGAAGTAGCCGGGGGCACCCGGGAGCGCGTCGAGCCGGGCGAGGGCGGTGTCGAGCTCGCGTTCGTCGACGGCCGTCGCGTCGGTGGCGACGTAGCAGTCGCTGAGCACCGCCGAGTACGTCGCCAGGTCGCTCGCCGTGACCTCGATCCCCCGCCTCTTCAGCTCCTGCGCGACCCGGGTCGTGCCCGTGAAGAGGTCGAGGGCGGTGCGCGCGCCGGCCGCCACCGCGAGCTCCCCCAGCACCGGCACCAAGGTGCGCTTGGAGCCGAGGTACTTGATCACACGGGGAGCGTACGGCGGCGGCGGCCTCGTGTCGGTCAGGCGCGAGCGTGCCAGGCGGCGAGCAGCTCGCGCTCCCGGTCGCGGCCGACGCCGGTGACGGTCGCGTCCGGGTGGTCGCGCAGCCAGGCGAGGGTGTCGCGCGCCGTCTCCTCGAGGGGGCGGAGGGTGAGGCCCGCGTCCAACGCGGGCTCGACGAAGTGGTGCATCATCCCGTCGTAGTCGGGGCGGGGCAGCCAGAGCGGCACGGCGTCCGGACCCATCCACGGCTCGACCCCCTGGTCGGCGAGGAAGGCCTGGTCGAGCCACGTGAACGTGGCGTCCGGGCCGCACGCCTCGAGCAGCTCACCGATCGACGTAGGCCGGCCGACCCCGTCGAAGTCGCCCTCGGTGCCCGCCTCGGCGAGGGTGACGATCCAGGCCGCGAGGTCGCGGACGTCGATGACCTGGACGGTGTCGGACGGGTCTCCCGGCGCCAGCACCTCGCCGCCGTCGGCGAGGCGGGCGGGCCAGTAGGTGAACCTTCCGGTGGGGTCTCCCGGGCCGACGATGAGCCCGGGCCGGACGATGGCCGCCGACGCGGTCCCGTCGCGCACGATCTGCTCGCAGGCCACCTTCATCGGTCCGTAGGCCTCGGGGTCGGCGGCGAGGTCGACGTCCTCGGTGATCGGCTCGCGCAGGGGCACCGTGCCGGGGCCGCCGGGGGTGGCGTCGTCGGCGTAGACGTTGATGGTCGACACGAAGACCCAGTGCGCGCCCGGGACCGCGCCGACTGCTCGTCGTACGTGCGAGGGACGGCGGGAGACGTCGACCACGGCGTCGTACTCCCCTGCCAGCGCCTCCGGTGGCTCGTCGTCACGGTCCCAGGGCAGCAGTGTCGCGCCGTCCGGGACGTCGCCGGAGACCCCTCGGCAGGCGCAGGTCACGTCGTGGCCACGCCGCAGCGCCTCGGCCGTGACCTCGCGGGACAGGAACACGGTGCCACCGAGCACGAGGAGTCTCATGGGCCCACCTCATCCGAGGGCCGCGCGAGGGACAAGCGATTCCGCGCAGAGCAGAAGCCAACGCTGCGATCGCTGCGAAATGAAGGGTTTCCCCTGATTCGCCCCCGCTCGTTCCTTCGTAGTTTCAGTGCACCACCCCACGAGGAGACGACGATGAGCGAAACCATGCGCAGCACCCTGGCGACGTACGGCGTCCACCACCGCCGCCACCTCCAGGTCGTGCAGCCCGCCGCGCCGTCCGCCGGGTCGACGCCCTTCCCCACAGCTCAGGCACCCGCGCCCGCCTGGGCCCACCGCCTGTCCAACCGCGAGGTCGAGGTCCTCCAGTGCATCGCGGCCGGCCTGTCCACGACCGAGATCGCCGAGACGCTGTTCATCTCCGTCGCGACCGTGAAGAGTCACATCGCCCGGCTGATCATGAAGGTCGAGGTGCGCGACCGGCTGCAGCTGGTCATCGTGGCCTACCGCTCGGGCTTCATCCAGCTGGGCTGACGACTGCCGCAGGGTTAGGCACAGCCAGCGCGGGTAGTGCACTGGCAGCCGCTCCCACTAGCTTGGCCATCTCGGGACGGTTAGGCCTCGGGCGCTGACAAAACAGCCGGCCGGGGCCGCCACCATCTCGGGTCCTGGCTCGACAGGACTAGCCCACCTAGTCATTTCGGACTATCTTCCGGTCCCATGGATGACGCCGAGGAGCGGACCAGGTCGGTGATCGCTCAGGCGTTCGACCGGTACCGCCAGTACCACGAGACCCTCGCTCCCGACGAGCTCGAGCGCGTCGAGATGCTCGGCCGCCTCGGCCGCGAGGTCGCGAGCGAGCTCGGCGGAGAGGTCAGCAGCGCAGCCGTGCCGCAACGGGACGGACTGGTGCGGGTCTGCCTCTGGTACGCCGCGGCAGCGCCCCTCCCCGAGCCCGCCTGACCGGCCACCGAGGCGCAGCTGGTTGCTGCGGAGCGTCATGCTGATCGACCACCTCATCTATGCCCACCCCGACCTCGACGTCGCCGTGGCCGACCTCTATCGCGAACTCGGTGTCGAGGCCGGCGGTGGCGGCAAGCACCCGGGCCGGGGCACCCACAACAAGCTGGTCTCGTTGGGGCCGAGGACCTACCTGGAGCTGATCGCCCCAGACCCCGGCCAGCCACCCCCGGCGACGCCGCGGCCGTACGGAGTCGAGGGCATCACCCAGGGCGGTCTCGTCGGATGGGCGATCGCGGTCGATGACATCGAGGCTGCCCGAGCATCCGCGCGGTCGCACGGCTTCGACCCCGGCCCCGTGACGGATGGGCAACGGGAGGACGCAACCGGAAGGCTGCTGCGCTGGCGGGTGACCGCGAACGCCCAGGTCGCCGGCCTGATCCCGTTCCTGATCAGCTGGGGAGACACTCCGCATCCGGCCATCGATGCGCCGACCGGCCTCAGCCTGATCTCGCTGTCGGTGGAACATCCCCGTCCGACCGAGATCAGCACCGCCTTGGCGGCGATGGGCGCCGACGTGGAGGTCCGCCGAGCACCCCACCCCGCGCTCGTGGCCCGGATCGACGGCCCCCGTGGTGAGAGGGAGATTCGCTGACGGACCACGGGTGGTGGGGCGGGTGGGGCTCGAACCCACGACCCAAGGATTATGAGTCCTCTGCTCTGACCGACTGAGCTACCGCCCCTCGAACATCGGAGCCTATCGACCCGCGTTGCTGGTTCCCCGAACGACCGCCGCGATGCCATGCTCGGCCCATGGACGAGACGCCTCCCCCGCTCAAGCCGCTCCCGGAGAACTGGGAGCGGGCCCTCGTCGTCGTGGCCCACCCCGACGACGTGGAGTACGGCGCCGCCGCCGCCATCGCGCGCTGGACCGGCCAGGGCAAGAAGATCAACTACGTCATGGTCACCAGCGGTGAGGCCGGCATCGACGGCATGCACCCCGACGAGTGCCGGGCGGTCCGCGAGGCCGAGGAGATCGCGTCCGCGGAGATCGTGGGAGTCGACCAGGTCGAGTTCCTGGGGTTCCCCGACGGCGTGCTGACCTACGGCCTCGAGCTGCGGGCGGCCATCGCCAAGGTCGTGCGGCAGCACCAGCCCGAGATCGTGATCACCGGCAACTTCCGCGACACCTTCGGACCGGGTGCTCTCAACCAGGCAGACCACATCGCCACCGGGCGCGCCGTGCTGGACGGCGTTCGCGACGCCGGCAACCGCTGGATCTTCCCCGAGCAGCTCTCCGATGACCCCGACGGGTTGAAGCCGTGGGGCGGCGTCCGTGCCGTCTGGGCCAACGGCTCACCGGACGGCCGGCACGGCGTCGACGTCACGGACACCTTCGAGAAGGGCGTGGAGTCGCTGGAGGCGCACAACGCCTACATCGAAGGGCTGGGCTGGGAGGGCTGGAGCGCGCGCGAGTTCCTCGAAGGCATCCTGCGTCAGGGCGGCGCCCGCATGGGTACGACGTACGCCTCGATGTTCGAGGTCTACTCGCTCGTGTGGGGCGGCACCGAGGAGGGCTGACCGTTCGGCGGCACTAGTGGTGTCGCCGCTTCCTCACGACCCACGCACCCAGACCGAGCGCGGCGGCACCCGCGGCGATCAGCCCGGCACGGTTCTGCCATCGGGCGTACTCCTCGGTGACCTGCGGCCAGGCCTCGCCGATCACGGCGGCGGCGTCCTCGGGGGTCGCTTCGAGGCCCTCGACCGACACCGGCGTGCCGAAGACCATCCGGACCTTGCGCGGGAGCGGCCAGCGTCGCTTCTCGGTGCCGGTGATGGTCGCGGGGACGAGAGGCGCGCCGGCTTCGATGGCGAGCCGGGCCGCGCCACGCTTCGGCGTACCCAGGCCCTCGTCCCGCACCCGGGTGCCTTCCGGGAACAGCGCGAGCGCGTCACCCCGCGCGAGGATCGCGCGCGCCGTCTCCAGCGCCTCGGCGTCGGACTCACCACGCCGCACGGGGAACGCGCCCAGGCGCAGGAAGATCCCCGCCATCGGCCCTTCGAAGTGCTCGGCCTTGCCCATGAAGTGCACCGGGCGGCGCAGCACGATGGCCACGAAGAACGGGTCCCAGAAGCTCTTGTGGTTCGGCACGATGACGACCGGCCCCTTCTTGGGGACGTTCTCCGTGCCGGTGGCGGTGAAGCCGCACACGATCCGGAAGATCAGGGCGGCGGTGTACTTCACCACGAGGTAGAGCGGTCCGCTGACACCCTTCTCCCGGGCGATGCGGTGGGCTTCCTCGTTGGTTGTCACGCTGGCCTCAGTAGCCGTCGGACGCCATGGCGTCCTCGACGGTCTCGCCTGTCGGCTGGTAGGCGCAGGCGTCCTCGGGGTCGTCGGCCGGGTCCCGGTTGCCGGAGCCGTTCTTCTTCGGAGGCGGGTCGATCGCACGCTCGACGAGCTCGTGCATCCACTCGAAGTCAGGGTCCGCGGAGCTGAACTCATCGGAGGACCGGAACACCACCGACTTCACCTTGGCGTCCTTGACCTTCAGCGCCAGGTCGACGAACGCGGACGCCAGCTCGCGCGGGATGTCGGTGTAGACGATCTCCTCACCGGCCTTGAGCAGGTCGAGGTAGCGCAGCAGCAGGTTGCCGGGGTCGGCGGCCTCGACGATCGCGTCGACCATGCACCGCTGCCGCTCCATCCGCTCGTAGTCGTCGGAGCCCCAGCGTCCGCGGGCGAACCAGAGGGCCTGGAAGCCGTTGAGGTGCTGGTCCGGCCCCGGCTCGAGGTAGTCGTCGGGCGGGACGCCCGCGTCGGTGTTGCCGCCGATCGCGATCGGCTCGTTGACGTTGACGGTGACCCCGCCGATGGCGTCGACGACCTGCTTGAAGCCCTCGAGGTTGACGAGCACGTAGTACTCGACCGGGATCCCGAGCGAGCCCTCGACGGCCTGCTTGATCGCGTCGGCGCCCTCGTTGGAGCTCTTGCCGAGGACGCCCGGGTGCATCGCGGGGATGTTGCGGTAGACGGCGTTGAGCATGTAGTCGCCGTCGGCGTAGTCGCCGTTGGAGAACCCGTAGGGGTAGAGGTCGCGCAGCGGGCTGCCCTCGGGGAACTGCGCGTTCGCCATGTTGCGCGGGAGGCTGAAGGTGACCGCCTTGCCGGTGTCCGTGTCCATGCTGAGCAGGATCATGCTGTCGGTCCGTACGCCGTCACGCCCCTCGCCGCCGTCGCCACCGAGCAGGAGCACGTTGACCCGCTCGCGGCCACCCCACGGGTCGTCCTCCGACACGTCGGAGGGTGTGGTGGCGACCTCGTTGTCGTCGAAGACGACGGTCACGAAGTTCGCGGTTGCAACGGCATACTGCGCCGCCCGCACCACCGGCGCGGCGAAGATCAGGCAGAAGACGACGACCGCGACGTTGCCGACGACGGTGTGCCAGCGCGGTCGCTCGCGGGGCCGGATCAACCGGTAGGAGGTCCACACCACGAACAGCCAGACCAGCAGCAGCACGGCGACGACCGCGGTCAGGACCCGTAGCAGCGTGGGGTCGAACGCCACGTCGACCAATCGGGTGCGGGCAGCAGCCAGGTCGAGGTCGTGGCCGAGGTAGAGGGCCACCGAGCCGACGACGGCGGCCCAGCCGATCAGCACGATCCAACCGGCGAGACGACGCTTGGCGAAGAGGTAGCCGGTGCCGGGGATCATCGCCGACACGAACGTCAGGCCGAGCGTGCCCGGAAGTCCCCGCGTCCGGCGCTCCCTCGGCCGCAGTGCCCGGCGTCCGCCCTTCGCCCGCTCCTCGGTCGCTGGACGCGGCGGCTGGTCGCCCGGGCGGAGGGCGCGCTTGCCGCCGGCGCGCTCCTCGGCACGCCCGAGGTGGCGGCGCTCGCGTCGCGACAGCCGGACAGACCGGGACGCGCGTCGAGCGCCACCCGGGCGCCCGGGGCTCGCCGTACCGGCCATCCGTACCTCTCGCAAACAGACGCGGAGGCCCCACGCCCTCCGCGACCAGTCCCCAAATCTGTCGATCCAGTATCACCGCGAGGGGCCAGTTGCGTCACATCCGTGCGACGTGTCCCACCGGCGGATCGTTGAGGAGGGTACCCAGCCAACGCGCAGGTGCGGAGCCGAACTCCGCCCGCTCCTCGGCCGTCATCGTGCCGAGGCAGCGCCGCCAGGACTCGACCCGCGCCAGCCGGGCGAGCTGCAACGCCGCCGGAAGGGCGGCCCGGAGCGCCCGCGCCGGTGCGTAGTCGGTCCACACCTCCAGGGCCGCGTCGGTGATCCGTCGCAACCGGAGGTCGTCCGGCCCCGCCTCCAGTTCGTCGGAGCTCACGTTCAGCGGGACGAGGAGCGAGCCGAGCGGCTCGGCAAGGACGGCGTCGCCGAAGTCGAAGAAGCGCAGCGACGCGTCGGGACCGTTCGTCGCGACCACGTTGGCCTCGTGGAGGTCGTTGTGGTTGAGGGTGAGCGGCAGGTCGAGCTCCGCCACCTGGTCGGACCAGCGCTCGATCGTGGGGAGCTGCGTGCGCAGCTGCTCGGCAACGTCCTCGGACAGCCGCCGCGGGTCACCCTCCGGCAGCGCGCCGAGCCTGCCGATCGCGTCGCCGACGTACATCGTCGCGCACTCGGGCGACATCTCGGTCAGTCCGAGGTCGTCAGCGTGCGGCGCCACCGCGAGCTGCAGATGCGCGGCGTCGCTGACGATCCGGCACCAGGTGTCGACGTCTCGGTCACCGCCGATCTCGTAGAGGGTGCGGCCCACGTCGGCTGTCAACAGCAGGTCGCGGTAGGGGTCGGCGGCGACCACCGGCACGACGTACTCCGGTGCGATCTTCACGAGCGCCGACAGCAGCCGAGCCTCGTGCGCCTGACCCGGGCAGTTCTGCTTGGCGAAGTAGACCTGTCCCCCCGCCCGAACCCGCCAGACCGCCGACCACGGACGGACCTTCACCGTCTCGAAGACGTCAGGTTCGCCGACCGCGGAGGTGACGAACGAGCGGAGCTCGGCGTCGAACGCCTCGCTCCGCCACACGTCACTCGTCCAGGTCAGCGTCACACGCGAAGCGTGACCCAACGAAGGCTCGGCCGCTACCGGGTTTCGCCGGGGCGGCTCACGCAGCCGACGCGAAGTCGGACGTGGAGGGACGATCGAGCCGACAATCGAACCATGATGATCCGGATTTGGGAGTACGACGTCCCCGAGACGGCCGCGGGCGAATTCGAGCGGGTCTACGGCGCCGACGGCGCATGGGCACGGCTCTTGAGCTGGCCGGGACCCGCGTCGAGTGACACCGGCGGTCCCGCTCAGAGTCGGAGGGCCGAGCCCGTCACATCGATGCCGCCCTGCTCGGGAATGTCCACGAGCAGCAGGCTCGGACGGCCCATGTCCTCACCCTGCCGAATGACGATCCGCCGCGAGGGCGGCACGAGGTCCAGCGTGCGCAGGTAGCCACCCAGCGCCGCGGCCGCCGCTCCCGTGGCGGGGTCCTCCACGACGCCGCCGGGCGGGAACGGGTTGCGGGCGTGGAACAGGTCCGGACGCTCCCGGTGAACGAGCTGCACGGTCGTCCAGTCGTGCGCGGCCATGAGCGCACCGAGCAGCTCATAGTCGTATTCGAGGTCGGCGAGCACCTGCCGGCTGCTGACCGCCAGCACGGGGTGCTGCGCTCCCGCGAACGCGACGTATGGCGGCAGCGCCTCGTCGAGGTCGTCCGCCGACCAGCCCAGTGCGTCCAGGGTCGCTGCCAGGACGTCCGGCTCCAGCGGTGCGATCGACGTGGGGACGCTGGTCAGGGTCGCCACCGTTCGGCCGTCCTCCTCCCGCGTGCGGACCGGAACCATTCCGCTCCGGGTGGTCAGGTCGAGCTGACCGGCGCCGTGCCGTTCAGCGTGGGCGACCGCGGCGGCAATGGTCGCGTGGCCGCAGAACGCCACCTCCGCCAACGGGCTGAAGTAGCGCACGCGGGCTTCGGTGGCTGCCCCTGCACCGCCCGCCGGAGGGCCGGCGGGGAACAAGAACGCCGTCTCGGAGAAGCCGACGTCGGCAGCGATCGACAGCATCTCCTCGTCGCTCATGCCTGTCGCCTCGAGCACGACACCGGCGGGGTTACCGCCCGCGTCGCCGCCGGGGAATGCGGTGTACCGCAGGACCTCGCGCGTCATGCCCGCTTCGCCTCACTTGCCGCGACCCGCAGGCGGACCTCCGACCAGGAGATCGGCAGGTCCTCGGGGCGGCATCGCCACATCACGAACGTCGACGGCATCATCGCCGATCGAAGCACATCTTTGGCGTTCGCATGCGGACTCGCCCGATCGAAGGCGCCCAGCTCCGGGCGGCTCTCCCATGCGGAGACCGTCCAGAACGTCTTCGCGACCAGTTGCGCATCGAGGGAGTAGCCCACCAGGCCCGGAGAACGGGTCAACTGGCGGCGGACACGCCAGGTCTCTCGCAGGAACCGCGGGATGTCGCCATGGGCGCGCAGCGGTAGCTTCGAAGCCATCACGATGAGCTCGGCCCCCGGGTCAGGAGCCTCCAGAGAAATCCACGGTAGTGCCGGCATGAGGTTCCGCCTTTCGACGTCGTAGGAAGGCCGCTGACGCTACGAGCACGACCACCGGTCACTCGCCGGTGAAACCGCCGGGTTCTGGCGGATCAGGACAGCTGCAGGTCGCGCTGCGCCAACTGCGACCGGGACGTGACACCCAGCTTCGTGAAGACGTTGCGGAGGTGGAAGTCGACCGTTCGCGGGCTCACGAACAGCTGGGCCGCCACCTCACGGTTCGAGAGCCCGGCAGCGACCAGCTTGGTCACCTGCAGCTCCTGGGCGGTCAGCTGGGCGGCCGCGGTCGGGGGCGCCCTCCTGATCTTCTCCCCCGAGGCGCGGAGCTCTTGGCGCGCCCGCTCCGCCCAGGGCTGCGCTCCCAGGTCGTCGAACGTCGTCAGCGCCGTCCGCAGGTGCGCCCGGGCGTCCACGCGGCGGCCGTTGCGACGCAGAAGCTCGCCGTAGGCCAGCTCGGTCCTCGCCCACTCGAAGGGTCGAAGGGACCGCCGGTGGTGCGCGAGGCTCTGCTCGAAGTGGCCGACCGCATCCGCAGCGGGTCCCAGTAGCGCGCGGCAGTGAGAGACCCGGGCAGCAGCCCAGTCAGCCGCGGTTGTCTCCGCGAACCGCGCGAGCGGGCCCAGCCACTCCTCTGCCTGGTCGTCCTGACCGGCCTGGACCGCGACCTCGACCCGGTCCAGCGAGGCGAGCAGCGCGATACCGGTACTGGTGACGCGGCGGAGGTGCTCCACGGCGGCGCCCGCCTCCCCGGCACGGCCCTCCCTCACGGCCCGTGCCCACAGCATCGCCTCGGCGGCAACCGCCATCGGGTGCTCCACGAGCAGCTCGTCGGCACTGGCCAGATGGGCGTCCAGGCCGGCGGTGTCCCCGCGGTACGCCGCCAGCAACGCCAGCCAGGCAGTAGGCAACGACGCCATGTTGGGCTGACCGGTCTCCGTGGCGAACCTTGTTGCCTCGGCTCCGTGCGCTGCCGCCGAGGACCAGTGGCCGAGGAGGATCTCGGAGAGGGCGAGCCTTTGCAACGGCGGCAACATGTCGCCCAGCGCTCCCGCGGCCCGTGCGAGGGAGACTGCGCGCGAGTCGAGCTGGAACGCCGCCTCGTCGTCGCCGATGTAGTAGGCCGCGCGGGACCCCCATGTCAGCAGCATGCTCTGCTCGAACTCCGGCGCTGCCCGGACGGCGCTCCGCAGCGGCTCGAGGGCGGCGGCGAGGTCCCCACTGAGATAGTGGCCGCAGCCGACCAGGAGGTCGGCGAAGAACACCTCGAGAGGCGTCTGCCCCCGTGGCAGTGCGGCGGCGATGCGACCGATCTCAACACCCGCCTCGGCGTGGTCTGCCAGTGCTGCCGCCTGTGCGCCCACCACTAGGAGCTGCAACGCTCGCCCGGTGTCGAGTGCCTGCACGTCCCGGGCAGCTCCCAGCAGGACCTGCTCGGCGGACGCCGTCGAGCCGGACACCAGCTCGACGGCTCCCCGGATCAGGTCCAGGTCCGCGATCAGCAGCGGGTCCTCGGTGAGCGAGCGCGCGGCCCGGAGCAGGTTCAGGGCCCGGCGGTGATGTCCCGCCAGGCGCGCCTGCTCGGCAGCCCGCCATCGCCGGGAAGCTCCCGCCTCCACGGTCGAGCTCAGAGCGGCGGCGCGCTCGAACGCCGCGGACGCAGCAGCTGGCGCGCCGCGCGCCGCGGCCCGCTCGCCCACCTTCTCCAGCTCGTCCGCGATGGCCGGGTCAGGTCCGGTCGCGGCGGCCGCGCGGTGCCAGGCGCGGCGGTCGGGCTGACCCTGGTGGGCCAGCGCGTCGGCGAGAGCCGCGTGGACTGCACGGCGCTGCGCGGTGGGCGCTGCGTCGTACACCGCCGACCGCACCAGCGGGTGCCGGAACTCCAACCGATCGCGACGGGTCTGGACCAGGGCTGACGCCTCCGCTGACGCGAGGGCATCGTCATCACAGCCCTGTGCCAGCGCGGCGTGCTGGATCGCGGCGAGGTCGCCGGACCCTTCGGCACCGGCCACCAGAAGGAAGGTCTGCACCTCTGGCGCGAGTCGACGCACCCGTCCGAGGAACGCCCGCGCCACCGCGTCAGGCACTGGCAGCGAGGCAGGGAGCGGTTCCTCGCCGGAGAGCTCTTCCGGCGTGAGTGCACCGGGCAGCTCGACCAGCGCGAGCGGGTTTCCCCCTGTCGCTTCCAGCAGCGCGGTGGTGACCCCGGGATCCACGGCAGCGCCGGCGGATTCCTCGAGGAGGGCCTGAGCTGCATCAGTCGGGAGACCGGACAGTGCAACCGTCGGCAGCCCGGGGGCGTCGAACTTCGTCTCCTCCTGGTCGCGGGCGGCGAAGATCATCGCGACCCGCTCGACGCCCACCCGCCGAGCGGTGAAGAGCATCGCGTTTGCCGACTCCTCGTCCAGCCACTGAGCGTCGTCGACGACGCAGAGGACCGGCCGGGTCTCCGCGGCCTCGGCGACAAGGGCGAGGGTCGCCGAGTACACGAGGAACCTGTCGTTGCGGCCACTCGCCGGACGCTCACCGAGACCGACGCGCAGTGCCATTGCCTGGTTGGGGTTCAACCGGTCAACGAGGCGGACGATCGGCAGCAACAGCTGATGGAGCGCGGAGAACGCCAGGTCGGACTCCGACTGGATGCCTTGGGTGCGGAGGACCAACATGCCCTCGGCACGCGCGACAGCGTCGGCCAACAGCGCGGACTTGCCGATCCCCGCCGGCCCGCGGAGCACGAACGCCCCGCCGCGCGAGGTCCACGCCTCGTCCAACAGAGCCGCGATCGCACCTTGCTCGGTCTCGCGCCCGCGGAGCACCCGCCGAGTCTAGGCCCGGCGCGCGGATCCCGGCGATGTCCCGGCGATTTCACCGGCGCCTCGCACCCGGCACCGCTCGGACCATCGAAGTCCACCCACACGACTGGAGACGACAATGTCCAGACTGCTCTACCGCATCGGAGCCGGAGCCGCGCGCCACCCCTGGCGGGTGGTGTCCGGTTGGCTCCTCGCTGCCCTGCTCATCGGGGCCCTGGCCTCCGCATTCGGAGGCACCATGCAGGACAGCTTCAAGATCCCGGGAAGCGACACCCAGCGAACGAACGACGTCCTGCAGGATCACTTCCCGGCCATGTCCGGCACCTCGGCCCGCGTCGTTGCGCACACCGAGACCGGTTCGTTCCGGTCGTCGGACTTCGACGGGGTCCGCGAGGCCCTCGAGGACCTGACTTCCGTCAGTGACGTACCCCCGGTGGCCCTGAGCGAGGACCGCCGCACCGCGGTCCTCTCGGTCCAGTACGACGTGCCCGTCACCGAGTTCGAAGGTAGCGAGGCGCTGGACGAGCTCGAGTCGGCGACGACACCTCTGGTCGACGCCGGTTACCAGGTCGAGTTCGGCGGTCCCGTTCCCGAGAATGCGCAGGAGGTGAGCAGCCATGCGGAGATGGTCGGTGTCGCGGTCGCTCTCGCCGTGCTGCTGTTCGCGTTCGGGGCGACGATTGCGGCCTCGCTCCCCCTCGCTGTCGCGTTCACGGGCCTGGCGATCGGCACGAGCGGCGTTACACTGCTCGCGGCCGTGACGGACATGTCGACCAATGCGCCGACACTGGCATCGATGGTCGGCCTCGGCGTCGGCATCGACTACGCGCTGTTCATCGTCACACGGCACCGCGACAACTTGGCCAGGGGCATGTCGGTACCCGAGTCGGTGGGGCAGGCGACTGCCACCGCCGGCCAGTCGGTCGTCTTTGCCGGCGGCACAGTGCTGGTGGCCCTGACGGGTCTGCAGTTCAGCGGGGTGCCGGACTTCGCGACGATGGGGTACGCGACCGGTCTGGTCGTCCTCGTCACGGTGTTGGCCGCGGTCACCCTGCTGCCGGCACTGCTCGGCGGGTTGAAGTTCCGTGTCTACAGCCGGCGCGCTCGGAGGGAAGGTCGGTTCGAGTCGTCGATGTCCCACTCACCCACCGCAGCACGCTTCGCCCAGATGGTCGGCCGACGGCCCGTTGCCTGGCTCGTCGGTTCGGTCATCGCACTGGTCGCCCTCTCCGCTCCGGCGCTGGGCATGAACATCGGCCAGAGCGACGCCGGCAACGAACCCGAGAGCAGCACCATTCGCCAGGCCTACGACCTGATCGAAGCGGGCTTCGGGAAGGGCGCCAACGGTCCCCTCACCGTCGCGGTCGAACTCGACCGAGTCGGCGGCGAGGACGGGCTCCGCCAGGTCGAGGAGGACCTGTCCAACACGACGGGCGTCGCCTCGGTCGGCGCTCCCGTCATTTCCCCGGACGGCACCACCGCGGTGCTGACCGTGACGCCCCAGAGCGGTCCACAGGACGAAGAGACGGCGGACCTGGTCGAGCACCTACGTTCGGACGTGCTGCCTGACGGTGCCGGCATCACCAGCTGGACGGCCGCGATGATCGACCTGTCCGACGTCCTGATGGATCACCTCTGGCTGGTCATCGGTGTGGTTATCGCCACCTCACTGCTGCTGCTCCTGATCGCGTTCCGGTCCGTCGTCGTACCGGTCAAGGCCGCCCTGGTGAACCTGTTGTCGGTCGGTGCGTCGTACGGCGTCATGACGCTTGCCTTCCAGACCGGGACAGGTACCGACCTGCTCGGGCTCCCCGGCGAGGTGCCGATCCCCGCATATGTGCCGCTGCTGATGTTCGCGGTGCTCTTCGGGCTGTCCATGGACTACGAGGTCTTCCTGCTGAGCAGCGTCCGCGAGAGCTTCCTCCGGACCGGTGACAGCAAGGCCAGCGTGGTCGAGGGACTGGCGTCCACGGCTCGCGTCATCACCTCCGCGGCACTGATCATGGTTGCGGTCTTCCTCGGGTTCGCCTTCGACCCGAGCGTGGTGATCAAGATGATCGGAGTCGGCATGTCCGCTGCCATTTTGATCGACGCGACGCTGATCCGGCTGATCGTCGTTCCGGCGGCGATGGCGTTGCTCGGCCGGTGGAGCTGGTACTTGCCTTCGTGGCTGGATCGGTTGCTTCCCAGGGTCGACGCACACGGCGCGGAGAGCCCGGCCATCGAGCCCGCGAGGGAGCTGCAGCCGGTCGCGTGAGCGGGGTCACGGGCACGACCGGACGGTGTTTCCATCCGCCGGTCGTGCCCGAACCCGCCTGACGCGTCAACCGCCGTGGCCGTCCAGGTACGCCGCTACCAGCCCACCGAGCGTCGGCAGGTGGTAGCCGCCCTCCTGGACGACGACCGCCGGCAGCCCGACACCGCCGAGGACGGTCCCGGCGGCACGGTAGGCGTCGGCGGTCACCAGGAGCGGGCTCTCGGGGTCGTCCGCCGCGGCGTCGACGCCCAGCGAGACCACCAGGCCCGAGCAGCCCTCGGCGACCACCCAGTCCGCCAGGCCGCCGACCGCCTCGAGCCAGGGTGCGTCGCCGGTCCCCTCAGGCAGCGGCACGTTACGGGTCGCGCCCGCGCCGGCGCGGGCGCCGGTCTCGTCGGCGTAGCCCACGACGTGCGGGAACCAGCCGGCGCCGGGGTCGACGTGCACCGACCCGTAGAGCACGTCCGCCCGGTCGTAGAAGATCGCGGCGGTGCCGTTGCCCTGGTGCGCGTCGATGTCGATGACCGCCACCCGGTCGTGCCCGCCGGCGCGCAGCGCCTCGGCGGCCACCGCGGCGTTGTTGAGGTAGCAGGAGCCGCCGAAGCCGGCCGGGGTCGCGTGGTGGCCGGGCGGCCGGCACAGCGCGTACGCCGCGCGCTCCCCCGCGAGCACCAGGTCGGTCGCGGTGAGCGCGCAGTCGACGGCGGCACGGGCGGCCTCCCAGGTGCCGGGGCCGACCAGCGTCATCGTGTCGTAGACGTAGCTGCCCGCCTCGGCGTGGATCGCCACCGCCTTCCGGGTGGGGAGACCGGCAGTCATCGCCGGCGTCGTGAAGAGGTACGGGACCACCCGCGTCTGGCCGACCAGGTCGGCGTACGGACCCTGCCGCCAGCGCTCGGCGGCCTCGGCGAGAAAGGTCAGCATCGACGGCTCGTGGACCCGGGCGAGCACGTCGTCGGGATGCGTCGCGGCCTCGGTCACCGGGTGTCCAGCCCCGGTCACCGCCGCCAGGATCGCGTCGACCCGCGCGGCGACCTCGGTGCCGGTCGTGGCGACCCCGACCCACACCTCATTCCGCGGATCGTGGTCGCGGGTGGCCGGCGACCACACGACGGGCATCCGGTACTGATTCATGAGTCAGCAGTATGGCGCCCGACCGACTCGTCCCGCGAGGATGTGGGCATGGCGCGCGCGCGTGAGATCGGGATCGAGATCGGCGTCCTGCCCACCGGGCCCACCAACTCCGTCCTCGACGTCGACGGCGTGGGCATCGGACACACCACGATCCACCGCGACGAGGCGCCGCCGCCCGAGGGGCGCGGCGTCGCTCGCACCGGGGTGACCGCGCTGGTCGTGGCGGAGGACGCCTACGCGCGACCTGCCGCGGCCGGCGGCGCCGTCCTCAACGGGGCCGGCGAGTGCACCGGCTTCATCGGCGCCGGCGAGTGGGGCCTCCTCGAGACGCCGATCTACCTCACCTCCACCATGCAGCTCGGACGCGTCTACGACTCGGCCTGCCGGATCGAGCTCGAGCGGGACGTCCGGGTCGCTGACGCGGTGGTGATCCCGGTGGTCGCCGAGTGCGACGACTCCTTCCTCAACGACTGCCGCCGGATGCAGGTCGAGCACGACGACGTGGTGGCCGCACACCGCGCCGCGATGGATTCGCGCGGCGGCGCCACCCCTCCCCCGGAAGGTGCGGTGGGTGCCGGCACCGGCATGTCGTGTCTCGGGTTCAAGGGCGGCATCGGCACCTCGTCGCGGATCACTCCGGAGGGGCACACGGTGGCGGTGCTGCTCCTCACGAACTTCGGGGAGCGCAAGCGGCTGACGGTCGACGGCCTCCACCTCGGGCGCCTGCTCCCGGAGGACCCCCAGCCCCGGCCGCCGGCCGGCTCCTGCATCGGCGTGGTGCTCACGGACGCACCGGTGATCAGCGCCGATTGCGCCCGTCTCGCACGGCGGATCGGTCTCGGGCTTGCCCGCACCGGCTCGACCGCGCACAACGGGAGCGGCGAGATCTTCCTCGGCGTCTCGACGACCCGGCGCGCGCCCGGCCTCTCCTGGGAGGCGGGCGACGTCGTCTCCGGCGCTGGACTCGACGACCTGTTCGAGGCGGTGGTGGACGCCTCGGAGGAGGCGGTGCTCAACTCAATGCTCACCGCGCCGACGACGACCGGCCGCGACGGCAACACCAGCGAGGGCCTCGACCCCACGACAGTGGCCCGGCTGATAGAAGAGCTCGCGCGTGGCAACTGAGCTCGAGGTCCGGGTCCCCATGGCCGACGGCGTCGAGCTGGCCGCCACCCTCTACCTCCCCGACGACGACCGCGGCCCGCAGCCGTGCCTGCTCGAGGCGCTGCCCTACCGCAAGGACGACCTCACGTCGTCGTACGCCGAGAGCTACCGCCGGCTGCGCGACCAGTTCGGGTACGCCGTGTGCCGGCTCGACCTCCGCGGCACCGGCTCGTCGTCCGGCGACCCGACCGACGAGTACCAAGAGGCCGAGCAGTCCGACCTGGTCGCGGTGATCGCCTGGCTGGCCGACCAGGACTGGTGCGACGGCAACGTCGGCATGTGGGGGACGTCGTACTCCGGCTTCAACTCGCTGCAGATCGCCGCCGAGCGGCCCCCGGCGCTCAAGGCCGTCTGCGCGATCTACGCGAGCGACGACCGGTGGACCGACGACGTGCACTGGCGCGGCGGCGCGCTGCGGCTGGTCGACCTCGTCGACTACGACCACTACATGACGCCGATGACGGTGCTGCCGCCGGTGCCAGCGGTGTGGGGCGACGGCTGGCGCGACGAGTGGCGACGGCGGCTCGAGACGGTCGAGCCGTGGATGCTCACCTGGCTGCGCGAGAACCGGGACGGCCCCTACTGGCGACATGGGTCGCTGCGCTCCGACGGAGAGGGCAACGGCTACGACCGGATCGAGTGCCCGGTGATGCTGGTGGCCGGGTGGGCCGACGGCTACCGCAACAACACGTTCCGCACCGTGGCGGCGCTGCGCGAGGCGGGAGTGCCGCACCGGTTGCTGGCCGGTCCGTGGGTGCACGCAGACCCCACGACCGCCTATCCCGGGCCGCGGCTCGACCTCGACGTCGAGATGGTCGCGTGGTTCGACCACTGGCTGCGCGACGGTGGCTCCAAAACGCCGCAGGAGGACCGGGTCGAGGTCTTCGTGCGGACGGCGACCCGACCCGCCGCGTTCCTCGACCAGCACGAGGGCTACTGGGTGCGCGACACCTGGCCCTCGGCGATGTCGTCGACCGAGACCCTGGCCTTCGACGGTCCCAGCTCGCTCGTCGTCAAGCCGGACATCGGCACGGCGGCGTGGATCGACTGCGGCGGCCACCTGCCGTGGGGCCTCTCCGGCGACCAGCGCGAGGACGACGCCTACTCTCTGACCTTCGCCTGGCCCGCCGCCGGCGAGGTGCTGTTCGGACACCCGGTGGCGCGGCTGCGGGTCAGCGCCGACGCCCCGCTTGCATCCCTCTCGGTGAAGCTCTGCGACGTGTTCGCCGACGGCGCGTCGGCCCTGGTGACGCGCGGCAGCCTCGACCTCACTTACCGCGACGGCGTGCACGCGCCGGCCGAGCCGACCCCGTTGGTACCCGGACAGGTCTACGACGTCGCCATCGACCTCGACGCGTGTGCCTACGCCTTCGCGCACGGCCAGACGATCCGGCTCTCGGTGGCGGGCTCCGACTGGCCCAACACCATCGCGCCACCGGCACCGGTGACCCTGACCGTCCACGGCGGCACGCTCGACCTGCCCATCTACGACGGCACCGCTTGGGAGCCGGGCTTCGCCCCGGGAGCGGAGACCTCCTCGGAGGATCCGGCGGGCGTCAGCTGGACCACAACCCGCGACGTCCTGCGCCAGACCACCACCTGCTCGGTGCGGCACGGGTCGACGTACGACGTCCCCCACGACGGCACCGCCACGGAGGAGTACGCCGGCGACGTCATCGTCGACAACGTCACCTTCGCCCAGCACGCCACAGCCTCCTGCACCTACCGCCTCACCTGGCCGGGCATCGAGGTCCGGGTCACCTCGACGATGCGGATCGACGTGAGCGCCGAGGGCTACGACGTGGTGATCGACGTGACGGCGTACGACGGCGACGAGCAGGTGTCCCACCGGGAGTGGGCCGAGCACGTCCCGCGGTGACAGGTCGGTCCTCGTCACTCGCTAGGCGCGTCCTACCGCCGCGAGTCGGCGGTCACTCAGGGACGCGGTGCGACGTCGAGTCCCCTCCCACTGACGACGCGGTTGTGGTGGCGAGAAGGCGTCGCGCGCGACGGCCCAGGTCGTTCAGATCCACACGACCCTCCTCTGCCGCGGCCGCCAGACGCGCGGCAAGGTCCAACGCCTCGTCGAGCTCCGGTGCAGCGACGGCGGATTCCTGGCCCATGTCGCGAAGAATCGTGATCTCTGTCCTGGAGGCGATCAAGGGGTCAGTGATCCCGTCGATCCAAACTCGAGTGCGGCGGCCCTCGCCGCGTTCCTCTCCCCTGATCCGCTCCAGGGCGAAGATGCGGTCGGCACGCGCGAACTTCCCGAAGCCCAATGCCACCATGCGGGAGTTCGATGCCACGTCGTCATCTTGCCACTGCCAGCCACCACCACATGCTCCACGACCGGCGCTTCACCTACGCCACCAGCCGGCCGGTGCGGTAGGCCCGACCGATCATCGACACGAGCTGCGCGACCGCGTCCTCGCTGGGGGCGAACGGGCCGGGCGCGAAGTGCGGGCTGGCCAGGCCCCGCTGCACCGACTCGCACGCAGCCCAGTCCTGCTTGTTGGTGAGGTCCCAGAACGCCACGGCGGCGGCCGCGGCGGGCACCGAACCATCGGCACCGGGCAGCACCAACCATGAGCACTCCACCCAGGTGCGGTCGGGCGCCAGTGGCACCATCCGGTGGGTCATCACGTAGTCGGGATGCGCCGACACCAGCAGGTTCGGCAGCAGGTGCAGGTACTCCACCGTCGTCGGCGGCGCACCGGGCAGCGGCGTGGCGGCCAGCTCACCGGTGAGCGACATCGTGCGCATGCCGTCGCGCAGGTCCATCGAGCCACCGACCCAGCTGCCCGGGAGGTCGTAGTTGTCACCCGAGGACGGCGGGCTGACCTGGCACAGCTCCGGGTGGATCAGCGGGCAGTGATAGCACTCGTGGTAGTTCTCCGAGATCACCTTCCAGTTGGCCGCAACCTCGTAGGTGTGGCGGTCACCGACGACGAGCGTGCCCGGTGCGTACGGCGCCACCACGGTGTCGAGGGCACCGAGATGCTCGTCGAACGACGGCACCTGCGGTGAACCGGCCTGGTGCAGGGCGTGCCCGAAGACCCAGCCCTCCCACACCCGCACGGGCAGCTCGGCCAGGGTGTGCTCGGCGAAGTCGAAGCCCTCGTCGTCACGGAAGCCCTTGGCCCCGATCAGCCGGCCCTGCAGGTCGTAGGTCCAGGCGTGGTAGGGACACACGACGCTCCGGCGCTCGGTCGACGATCCCTCGGGGAGCAGCTCGTGGCCACGATGCCGGCAGGTGTTCGCGTACATCCGGAGCGTCCCCTGCTCGTTGACCAGCAGGCACGCGATGTCACCGAGGATCAGCGCCCGCTGGGTGACGGGGCGCTCGGGCTCGACCGGGAACAGGTCGGCGACCCGTCCCAGGCACGTCCACGTGCCCGCGAAAAGGTGGCGCCGTTCCCAGGCCAGCACCTCGGTCGAGGTGTAGGCCTCGGCCGGCATCATCAGCACCGGCTCGCCGTCCAGCGGTGCGGCCTTGCGCACGATCTCCATCGGGTCGACGGTCACGGTGCCTCCCTCGTCGTACGTCCTATGCTGCGACCCATGAGTGGTGCGGTGTGACCAGGAGCCGGCGCAGCGTCGAGCTGCGGCGCGACGAGATCCTGGCGTCGACCACCGAGACGGTGGACCGGATCGGCCTCGAGGCGACGCGGGTCACCGACGTCGCGAAGGCCCTGAACGTCAGCGCGGCGCTGATCTTCTATCACTTCGGGACCAAGGACGCGCTGGTCGCCGAGGCGTTCGCGTACGCCGTCGAGCGGGACCTGTCTCGGCTCGACAAGGCGACGGCCGCCGGCACCGACCCGGTCGACAAGCTGCGCCGGGCGCTGCGCTCCTACGGGCCGACCGGCGCTGCGAAGGGCTGGCGGATCTGGATCGACGCCTGGGCGCTCGCCCAGCGCGAACCGGTGATCCGCAAGGTGCTCCGGCGGATGGAGGAGCGCTGGTGCGAGGTGCTGCGCGCCCTGATCGACGAGGGCGTCGCGGACGGATCGTTCACGTGTCCCGACCCGGACGCCACCGTGGCTCGCGTCTCCGCGCTCATCGACGGCCTCTGCGTTGCCGCGCTGGTCTATCGCACGATCTCCCGGGAGCAGCTGCGGGGATGGGTGGCCGAGACGGTCGCCCGCGAGATCGGCATCGAGCCGGAGGCGCTGTCCTGAGGCTGTATCCACCAACCGCATGTCACACCAACCAGTGGGCGGCGTAGGCGGGATCGGTCAGGGCCGGACGGTCCAGCCGGAAGTCGGTGAGATCGGTCGCCGTGCCGCCATCGACGACGAGGTCGGAAAGCAGCCGCCCGAACGTCGGCGCGAACTTGAAACCGTGCGCGGCCCCGAGCCCCACCACGACCGTCTCGTGCCCCGGCACCGGAGCGATCACGAAGTCGCGATCGGGAGTCAGCGTGTACTGGCAGCGCGAGGAGCGCACCGGCGGGCCGCTGCCCGGCAGCAGGTCACCCACGAAGGCGGCGAGCCGCTGCTCCATCGCGGGGTCGCGCTCCGACGTACGCCCGTCCGGGTCGACGACCGGGCCGCCGCAGTCCTGTGCGGCCTTGATCGTCGCCTCCCCGTAGCTGGGGAACCCGTAGTACGACGGGTCGTCCATCCAGATCCACAGTGGCATCCGCTCCGGCGCGAAGCGCGCCGGCTTCGCCGGCCGGAAGTAGGTGACCTGCTCGAGGGTCACCTCGACCGGCACCCGGACGCCGAGGTGTCCGACGACGTCGTTGACCCAGGCATCGGCGCAGACCACGAGCCCGCGGCAGCGGATCGTGCCGACGCCGGTCGCGACCGCGATCCCGCCCTCCCCCAGGTCGTCGACGCCCGTGACCGGGCTGTGCGGTCGCAGGTCGGCACCGAGCTTCGTCGCCTGCTCCTGCATGGTCCGGGTCCCGAGCCCGGCCGGGACGATGGCGGCGTCGCGCTGGTGCAGCGCCATGACGTCGTCCGCCAGCCTGAACTGCGGCCAACGAACGGCTACCTCTCCCGGGTCGAGCACGTCGTGGTCGATCCCGACCTCGGTCAACGAGCGGAGATAGTCGGAGGGAGGGATCGCCGCCTGCGACGGGAACAGGTCGAGGCCGCCCACCTTCGTGACCAGGCGACGACCGCTCGCGCGCTCGAGCCGGGCCCAGTCGGCGTAGGCGTCCTGGGTCAGCCGCACGTACGCCGGCGTGTGATAGCTGTGCCGGAGGATCCGGCTCGTGTCGTGGCTGGCACCGTTGGTGTGGCCGAGCTCGAACCGCTCCAGCCCCACGACGCTGAAGCCGCGGCCCGCCAGCTCGTAGGCGGCCGCCGAGCCGAGTGCGCCCAGCCCGGCGACGACGTAGTCGACCTGCATGGTCACGTGGCACCATCCGGATCCCGGCCGAGCCTGGGCAGCAGCCAGCGCCGGATGTCGAGGCTGTCGTCCTCCATCGGCGCGAACCAGCCGTGCCGGTAGCTGCGCGAGGTCATCCCGCGCTGCACCGACTCGCAGACCGCCCAGTCCTGCTGGTTGACCAGGTCCCAGAGCTCGCCGGCATCGCCCGGGTCGAAGTCGGCAGCCTCGGCGGCGGCCTTCGCGAAGAGGAGCGAGCACTCGACCGTCGTGCGGTCCGGAGCGTGCGGCAGCAGCACGAACGCGGCGACGTGGTCGGCCGACGCCGAGACCATCAGGTTCGGATAGACCAGGTCACCCTTGTGCCGCACACGCTCGTCGTCGTCGAGGCCGGGCAGCGGTGCCCGCGACGTGGCGCCGGTGGTCGTGAAGGTCCAGGCGCCCTCGCGGTGCGGGATGCCGGCCTCCCAGTCGAGGTCGTCGCCGCCGCCGGCGAACGACGGCACCAGACGGCAGAGCTCGGGATGCACCGGTCCGCAGTGGTAGCACTCGTTGTAGTTCTCGAGCAGGACCTTGTAGTTGGCCGCCACGTCGTAGCGGAAGCTCGCCCCGACCACGAGGTCGGCCAAGCCGTAGTTGGCGAGCGTGGCGTCCGCTCGGGCCACCGACTCGGCGAGCGGTCGCGCCCGTTCCGGCGACAGGTGGACGAAGACGAAGCCGCCCCAGGTCTCGACGCCGACCGGGGCGAGCGAGAACGCCGAGGTGTCGTCGAGATCGGCGTGCGGGGCCCTCAGCAGGCGACCGTCGAGGCCGTAGGTCCAGGAGTGATAGGGGCACCGCAACGCAGAGGCCTGGCACGCGGACGCCGGGCCGTCGGGCGATGAGGCCGGCAGTATCTGGCTACCGCGATGCCGGCAGACGTTGTACGCCGCGTGCAGTGCGCCCTGCTCGTCGCTCGTGACCAGCACGGACTCACCGGCCACGTCGAGCGCCACGACCCGCGACGGATCGCCGAGGCCGAGGGGCTCCTGGCGGCCGACGCAGAACCACTCGCCGTACAGCACGGCGTCGCGCTCGACGCGCCACGCAGCCTCGTCGACGTACATCTCCCGAGGCAGTGCCTCCTGCACCTGGCACCCTCCTTACTGATCCGCGAGTCAGTAGTGGAATCGTCTCACGACTGAGGGGCACTCACCAGATGGCAAGCGACGCGGTGTTCGCCGGTCGCGGCCAGCACCGGCAGCGGCGTCGCTCGGCAGTTGTCCTCGATCCCGGCCGAGGCCGCGGTCCCGTCGGCGAACGCCGGGCAGCGCGGGTGGAACCGGCAGCCACCCGGGATCCGGGTGGGGTCGGGCACCTCCCCCTTGAGCACGATCGGCGTGATCCGCTCGATCTCGGGCACGACCGAGAGCAGGGCCCGCGTGTAGGGGTGCCGCGGCGACTCGAGGACCTGCTCGGCCGTGCCGCACTCCACGACCCTGCCGAGGTACATCACGGCGATCCGGTCGGCGATGTTCCAGGCCAGGCCCAGGTCGTGGGTGACGACGACGATCCCGAGGCCGAGCGACTCACGCAGACCCAGCAGCAGCGCCAGGATCTCCCCACGGATCGACGCGTCGAGCGACGACACCGGCTCGTCGGCGACCAACAGCCGGGGTCGCAGCGCCAGCGCCCCGGCGATCAGCACCCGCTGCTTCTGCCCTCCGGACAGCTCGTGGGGATAGCGCAGGAAGATGCGCTCGGGCGGGCGCAGCCCCGCCTCGGCGAGCGCCGCGGCCACGAGCTCGACCTCGTTGCGTCCTTCGGCGTCGGAGGCCGCCCGGCGGTGCAACCGGATGCCCTCGGCGACGGACTCGTAGACGGTCTGGCGGGGGTTGAGCGAGCCCGCCGCGTCCTGCAGCACCATCTGCACCTCGCTGCGCAGCCGCCGCAGCGCGCGGCCCGAGTAGGACAGCGGCGCGCCCTCGAACCGCACCTCGCCCGTGGTCGGACGTTGCAGCCCGACCAGCGTCCGGGCCAGCGTGGTCTTGCCCGACCCGGACTCACCGACCAGCGCCAGGATCTCGCCCGAGCTCACCTGGAGGTCGACGCCGTCGAGTGCCGTGGCCACGGTCCCGGCGCGAGTGGTGAACTCGACCCCCACGCCCTTCGCTGCCAGCAGCGGCGCGTCGCCCGTCGATGTGCTCATGCCTCCCCCACCCGGATGCACGCCGCCTGGCGGCCCCCGACCTGCAGCAACGGCGGCTCCGCCTCGGTGCAGGCGTCGATCATCCGCGCGCACCTGGGCGCGAACGAGCAGCCCGGGGGCAGGTCGTGCGGGTCGGGCGGGTCGCCGGCGAGACCGGCTGGCGCGTACCGCGCCGCCGCGTCCCCCACCCGCGGGAACGCTCGCGACAACGCCTGCGCGTAGGGGTGCGCCGGGGAGCTGAAGACCTGGTCCGCGGACCCGCACTCGACGACGCGACCGGCGTACATCACGGCCACCCGGTCGCAGACGTCGGCGAGCACCGACAGGTCGTGGCTGATGATCATCAGGCCCACCCCGAGGTCCCTCACCAGGCCGGAGATCAGGTCGAGGATCTGGGCCTGCACCATCACGTCGAGCGCGGTGGTCGGCTCGTCGGCGATGATCAGCTGGGGCCGGCAGGCCAGGGCCATCGCGATCATCACCCGCTGCCGCTGGCCGCCCGACAGCTGGTGGGGGTAGACCCGCGACCGCGCCGCGGGCAGGCCGACCTGCTCGAGCAGCTCGCCGACCCGGGCGCCGACGTCGGCGACGGGAAGGTCGGGCTCGTGCAGACGGATGGGCTCGGCGATCTGGGTCTCGACCCGGCGCACCGGGTTGAGCGAGTGCAGCGCCCCCTGGAAGACGATCGCGGCCTCGGCCCAGCGCAGCGCGCGGAGGTCACCCCATCCCATCGTCAGCACGTCGCGCCCGGAGACCAGCACCTCGCCCGCCACCAGGGCGTCCTTCGGCTGGAGGCGCAGCACCGTGCTGGCGAGCGTGGACTTGCCGCACCCCGACTCCCCGGCGATGCCTACCACCTCGCCGGCGTCGACGCACAGGTCGACGCCGCGTACGGCGGGCAGCCGACCCTCTTCGGTCCGATAGGCCACGGTCAGCCCGCGGAGCTCGAGCAGGTGGTCCATCACCGGCTCCGCAGCCGAGGGTTGAAGATCTCCTCCAGCGCTTGGCCGATCAGCGTGAACGACAGCACCACCAGCACCACGCAGATCCCGGGCGGGATGATGAACCACCACGAGCCCGTCGTCATCGCGCCGACCCCGGCCGCCGCCTCGAGCATCGAGCCCCACGAGATCCGGGTCGGATCACCGAGACCCAGGAAGCTCAGCGTGGTCTCGGCGAGGATCGCCGCTGCCACAGTCAGTGTCGTGTTCGCGAAGACCATCGGCATCACGTTCGGCAGCACGTGCCGGGTCATCTGGTGCCAGCGGCCGGCGCCGAGCAACCGCGCTCGCTCGAGGTACGGCCGCTCCTTGATGCTCAGGGTCTGGCTGCGGATCAGCAGCGCGGTCGCCGACCAGCTGGTGACGCCGATGACGACCGCGATGTTGAGCAACGAGGGGCCCAGCACCACCGCGAGGATGATCGCGAGCGGCAGGAACGGGATCACCAGGAACCACTCGGTGAGCCGGTAGAGCACCCGGGCGGTCCACCCCCCGAAGAAGCCCGAGACCAGGCCGACGACGGTCCCGATCACCATCGAGATCGCGGTCGCGAGCAGGCCCACGAGCAGCGAGACCCGGGTGCCCCAGATCAGCATGGTCAGCACGGAGCGACCGTTCTGGTCGGTGCCCAGCCAGTACTCGCCCGACGGGCTCTCGAGGAATCCCCCGGTGGCCTTGGTCACCTTGAGCCCTTCGCCGTCGGCGAGCAGCGGTGCCGCCAGCGCGATCACCACGAAGAAGCCCAGGATGCACAGCCCGATGAGTCCCGAGCGGTGGCTGCGGAACAGCTTCCAGTTGCGACGCCTGGCAGCGACCCGCCGGCGACGGGCGATCTGGCGCGCTGAGAGCGGGGTGGTTGTACTCATGTGCGGACCCGGGGGTCGAGGACGCCGTAGATCAGGTTGGCCGCAAGGTTCGCCGCGATCACCGCGCCCGAGGCCAGCAGGAACGTGCCTTGCAGCACGTCGTAGTCCGGGATCGACAGCGCCTCGTACGACAGCAGGCCCAGACCGGGGATCGAGAAGATCGTCTCGATGGTGATCGCTCCCGACACCACGAAGCCGATGTTGAGGGCGGAAAGCGTGGTGGTCGGCAGCAGCGCGTTCGGTACGGCGTGCCGGCGGCGCACCTCCACGTCGCGCAGGCCCTTGGCGCGCGCGGTGACCAGATAGTCCTCGCCCAGCTCGTCGAGGAGTGACGACCTCATGATGAGCGAGTACTCGGCGAGGTAGGCCAGGGTGAGGGTGATGACGGGCAGGGTCAGGTGCCAGGCCGCGTCGAGGACCCCGCTCAGGCTCGATGGATCGGCGTCGATGGAGTGCAGCCCGCCGGTCGGGAAGATGCCGGGCAGCGGGCCGGCGCCCACGGACAGCCCGGCGATGAGGAGTAGGCCCAGCCACCACTCCGGCATCGAGTAGAGGGTGAGGGTGGTGCCGGTCGAGAAGTTGTCGAAGCCCCCGCCTCGACGCCAGGCGCTCACCATGCCGAGATAGACCCCGATCACCATCGACAGGATCGTCGACACACCCACCAGCGCGATCGTCGGCCACATCCGGTCGACGATGAGCTCCGAGACCGGCACGTTGTAGCGGATGGAGACTCCGAGGTCGCCCTGGAACGTGTTCTTCAGGTAGGTGAGGAACTGCTGCGGCAGAGGTTGGTCGAGGCCGTAATGCTCGGTGATCGCGTCGAGCTGCTCCTTCTTCACCGCGCGTCCCCGGGTCAGAGTCCGCGCCGGGTCACCGGGCAGCACCCGGAAGAGGAAGAAGTTGACCACCAGGACGAAGAACAGGCTCCCGAGCGCCCCCAGCGCCTTGCCGAGGACGTAGCGTCCGTAGCTGCGCCGGCGGACCGGAGACCCGGAGGCGACCTCGTTCCCGGCCGCCGCGAGCGTCGTCAAGATCTCACTCCCGGGCGTCCGCCGAGGACCGCCGGCGCAGGGCGAACACGACGCCACCGACGAGCAGCAGCGCGAGCAGCACGCCGCCGGCAATCAGTACGCCGTTGCTGGTTCCGTCGTCGTCATCACCCGACGAGGAGGACGCGCCGACGGCGGACTCGATGCCGTCGCAGTCGCCGGCCTCGTCGGCGGGCCTGAGCAACGTGTAATTGAACGCGCCGTACTGCACGAGCAGCACGCCGTCGGGATCCGGCTGTGGCTGGAAGCACGCGAACCGGTCGGTGCGCACCGCTTGGCCGTACGTCGTGTACGCCGTGACGAGGTAGGGCGCGTCGCGGTAGATGATCTCCTGCATCCGCTGGACCGTCTCGATCCGCTTCTCATCGTCGAGCTCGGCGTTCTGGGACGCGTAGAGCTCGTCGAACTCAGGGTTGCAGTACCACGAGTCCGACGACCCGCCGCGCGCGTCGCAGAGGAAGACCGAGAGGATCGAGTCCGGGTCGGGCTCGACGAACCAGCCCCAGTGGAACGCGTCGAAGTTGCCGTCGAGGATGACGTCGGTGAGCTGGTTGCTCTCCATCACGCTGACCTCGGACTCGATGCCGATCTCGGCGAGCCACTCCTGGAAGAACTCCATGATGGTCTGGGACCTCGGCTCCTCGGTGCGCGCGAACAGCCGGATGGTGCCGATCTCGCTGCCGTCGGGCATGGTGCGAAGCCCGTCGGAGCCGACCTCGTAGCCCGCCTCGTCCAGGAGCTCGCCGGCCCGGTCGAGGTCGAACGTGAACGCCACGTCCTCGGGCGGCTCCCACCGCCAGGACTCGTAGGCCGTCGGGATGAACGTGTCGCCGGGGACCGCGGCGCCCTGGTAGGCGGCCTCGACCAGCCGCTCGTTGTCCAGCGCGAAGCCGAGGGCGTACCGGAAGGCGGGGTCCTCCAGCGCCGGGTTGCCGTCGCCCAGGGGCTCACCGGTCTCGGGGTCGACCGCGCCGACGTTGAAAGCGATCTCCTCGAAGTAGGGCGAGACGCCGTTCTGGGCGTGGATGCCGTCACGGCCCTGCAGGGCTTCGACCTGGATCGGGCTGATGTCGTCGACGAAGTCGACCTCGCCCTTGATGATCGCCTGGACCGCGGGGTCCTCGCTCTTGTAAACACGGAACGCCACCCGGTCGACGTGGGGCGTGCCTCCGTAGTAGTCGGGGTTGGCCTCGAAGAGGTACGTCGAGCCGCCGGCCGTTCCCTCGACGAGCCGGAACGGGCCCGAGCCCACCACGGGCTCGCCGTCTGAGGGCTCGTTGCGGTAGGACTTCACGTCGTCCTCGGCCACGTCGGACCAGATGTGCTCGGGAAGGATCGGGATCGGCAGCAGGGGCAGGACGGCGTTCGGCTTCGAGAGCTCGAGCACCACGGTCGTGTCATCGGGAGCGGTGACGGTCTCCACCGACGTCAGATAGGTGCCCCAGTTCCCGGACTCGGGACCACCGTCGATGATCCGGTTGTAGGTGTAGGCGATGTCGCCTGCGGTCAGCGGCTCCCCGTCGGACCAGTCGACTCCCTCGCGGATGTCGAAGGTCCACGTCAGGCCGTCTTCGGACGTCTCCCACGACGTCGCGAGGGCGGGCGCCGGCGAGATGTCCTCCATGGAGTAGCCGACCATGTAGTCGTACATCAGCGCCCACATCTCGTACGACGTGGCCTGGAATCCGTTGAACGGGTTGAACGAGTCGACCTCGTCCAGGAATGCGACGGTGAAGGTCACCGGCTCGTCGTCCGCCGCCGCGCCGGCCGGCTGCACCGGGGACGCGCCGACCGTCGCCAGCAGCAGACCGACGACCAGGGTGCCCGCGGCCGCCACGAACCCGCGGACGGGTCTACGGTGCCGGGTGTGACCATCCCGCTCAGCCCGCCCCAGGCGCCGCGCGAAGCGCACGAGCACACCGAGCACGGAGAGGTGCGCGCCGATCCCTACCACTGGATGCGTCGGACGGACTCCCCCGTCCTGCTCGCTCACCTCGAGGCCGAGCGACTCTGGTACGACACCGCGACCGGACATCTGAACTCCCTCGTCGAGACCCTACGGTCCGAGATGCTGGGCAGAGTGCCCGCTACTGATCGAACAGTCAGTTGGCGACTCCAAGGCTGTTCCTACTACACGGCTCTTCCCGCTGGAAGAGAACATCCACAGTTGTTGCGGGAAAAGGACGATTCCGATACCACTGAGGTCCTCCTCGACGTCAACGAGCTGGTCGACGATTCCGGGTACGTCGAGCTCGGACTGTCGGTCGTCAGCCCCGACCAGAAGTGGCTGGCCTACTCGGTCGACCGCACCGGCGACGAGGTCTACGAGCTGCGGTTCCGTGACCTCGAGACCGGCGCCGACCTGCCCGAGGTGGCACCGCGCACGTACTACGGAGGCGCTTGGAGCAGCGGGTCGGACCAGTTCTTCTACACGGTCCACGACGACGCCTACCGCCCCTTCCAGGTGTGGCGCCACGAGCTCGGCGCGCCAGTGGCCGACGACGTGCTCGTCCTCGAGGAGCCGGACGAGCGCTTCGAGCTGAGCATCAGGGCGACGCGAAGCGGCGCCTTGGTCGTCATCTGGTCGGAGAGCCGGGACACCCGCGAGGTGTGGGTGGTCGACGCCGCGTCGCCGACGTCGCCGCCGCGCTCGGTCGGCGGACGGCGCCCGGGCGTCGAGTACCACGCCGAGCACGTCGTCCTCCCCGACGGCACGGACACGCTGCTGCTGGTCACCAACGACGACGCCACCGAGTTCCGACTCGCCCGCTGTCCGGTGCCCAGCGATTCGGACCAGGACCACACGTCGTGGTCGCCGGCGCGGGCGGAGCGCCCCGACGAGCGGTTGGAGCGGGTGGACGGGTTCGCCGGACACGCCGTGCTGAGCTTCCGGTCGCAGACCCAGCACCGGCTACGGATCCTGCCGCTCGACGCGCTGGACGGCGACGGCATCGTGATCGAGCCGGCGTTCGACCGCGGCACGGTGGAAATCGGGCCCAACACCGACCACCACGCCACGACGGTGACCGTGGAGGACCAGTCCTACATCGAGCCGCCGGTCTGGTCGGCGGTCAGCCTCCGGACTGGCGAGCGCACCGAGCTGCTGAGGCGCCGAGCGCCGGGCCACCACGCGTCGGCGTACGTCTGCGAGAGCCGAAGCGTTCCGGCCCCCGACGGGACTCCCGTGCCGGTCACGCTGGTGCGCCACCGGGACACCCCGCTCGACGGCACCGCACCCGCCCTGTTCTACGGGTACGGCGCCTACGAGGCCGTCTACCCGGACCAGGAGTGGGACCCCGCGATCCCCTCACTGCTGGACCGCGGGGTCGTCTACGTCCATGCCCACGTCCGGGGCGGCGGAGAGGGCGGTCGGCGGTGGTGGCTGGGGGGACGGCTGGAGCACAAGCAGAACACGTTCACCGACTACGCCGCCGCGGCCGACGGGCTGGCTGGGCTCGTCGACGGCGAGCGGCTCGCCACCCGTGGGTTGAGTGCCGGCGGACTGCTGCAGGGCGCGGTCTTCAGCCAGCGGCCGGACCGATGGCGGGCCGTGGTCGCCGAGGTGCCTTTCGTCGACGTGGTGACCACGATGCTCGACGCCTCGATCCCGCTGACCATCACCGAGTGGGACGAGTGGGGGGACCCACGCCGGCGGGAGGACTTCGACTGGATGCTCGCCTACTCGCCGTACGACAACCCGCCCAGCGGCCCCCGACCCGACCTGCTCGTGACCGGGGCGCTGCACGACCCGCGCGTGATGGTCTTCGAGCCGGCCAAGTGGGTCGCCCGACTGCGCGAGACCGATCCAGGATGGTCACCGCGTTGTCTGTTCCGGGTCGAGACCGGCGCCGGCGCCCATGTCGGGCCCGCAGGCCGGTTCGCCCACCTCGGGTACGAGGCCGAGATCTACGCCTGGGTCCTGGATCGACTCCGCCCCGGAAATGACTGAGCGCTACTGACTCTCAGGTCAGTAGCAACTAGCCTGTTGACGCGATGATCACGACCACGCCCTTCCACCCACGCCTGAGCGAGCTCAACACCCAGGGCCTCTACACACACTGGCAGGGGCAGCTGTCCGCGCTGCGGTACACCCACGCGCCGAAGCACGAGTACTTCGCGGTGCGCAACGCAGTCGGCGTCTTCGACACCTCGCCCCTGTACAAGTACCGCATCACCGGGCCCGACGCCGAGCGGCTGCTGTCCGGCGCGCTGGTGCGGGACATCCGCACCTGCCGGCCGGGCCAGGCGCAGTACACGGCGTGGTGCGACGACCGTGGCTTCGTCATGCACGACGGTGTCGCGTTCCGCCATTCCGCTGACGACTTCCTGCTCACCGCGGGCCGCCCCGCGCTCTCGTGGTTCGATGAGCTGGCGTCCGGCCTGCGGGTGCACCTCGAGGACGTGTCCGGGGCCTACGGGATGCTCGCCGTCCAGGGACCGCGCTCCCGGGCGGTGCTCGCCGCCCTGATGCCCGAGGCCGAGACGTTGGCGTTCTTCGGCCACTCGCCGGCCAAGGTGGCCGACGCGGCGGTGACCCTTTCGCGCACCGGCTACACCGGCGACCTCGGGTTCGAGATCACCGTCGGGGCCGACAGCGCGGTCGCCGTGCTCGACGCGGTGCTCGACGCCGGGTCCACCCACGGCATCCGCCCGTTCGGGGAGGAGGCGCTGATGACGCTGCGCATCGAGGCCGGCCTCCCGCTCATCGACATCGAGTGGCACGACGCCCGACTGGCGATGAGCGACGCCGACTGCGTCACCCCCAAGGAGCTGGGTTTCGGCTGGATGCTTCGCGGCGTCCGCGACGGTTCCCGGCGGTTCGTCGGGTCCGAGGCGATCCGCCGCGAGCTCCTCGACGGCACATCCCGCTGGGCGACCACCGGCATCGTCGTCGACCCCGCCGACTGGGACCGGATCCACCGCGAGGTCGGCCTGTTCCCGCCGAAGTCCGAGCACCCGTTGCCCTACGAGTCGATGGTGCGGGACAACGATCGGGCGGAGGTCGGCTACTGCACGAGCTTGGTGTACTCGCCGATGCTGCAGCGGCACGTCGGCATCGCCCGGGTCCGCCCCGAGCTCGCGGCGGTCGGCACCGACCTTCGGCTCGAGCTCGCGATCGCCCACCACAACACGACGGTGAAGGTCACCACGGCCTCGATGCCGTTCTTCGACCCTGCCCGGAAAAAGGATGAGTGAGGAAGGCATGAGCTCGCACGACTTCGACGCGATCGTCGTGGGTGGCGGTCACAACGGCCTCACCAACGCGGCGTACCTCGGCAAAGCCGGGCTGCGCACCCTGGTGCTGGAGAAGAACGACCTCGTCGGCGGCGCCGCCATCACCGAGGAGCTGATGCCCGGGTTCTCGTTCACGACGTTCTCGTACGCGCTGAGCCTGCTGCGGCCGGAGATCATCCACGAGCTCGACCTGGTGAAGCACGGCTTCCTGCCGCTGATGATGCCGTCGTCGTTCCACCCCACCGGCGACGGCGACTACCTGCTGTTCGGCGACGACCACGCCCAGAACATCCAGGAGATCCGCCGGCACTCGCCGCGCGATGCCGACGCCTACGAGCGCTACCACCACGACCTCGACCGGGTGTGCCGGGCGATCCGCCCGCTCTTCGACAACCCCCCTCCCAACATCTTCGGCAGCGACCCCGACGACGCCGTCGACGTGAAGTGGCTCGTCGACCACCTCAAGGGTGTCGACCGGAAGACGATGCACGACGTCGTTCGGTTGCTGACCGGCAGCGCCGCCGACTTGCTCGACGACTACTTCGAGCACGAGGCGATCAAGGGCTACCACGCGTCGTCCTCCATCATCGGCTCGAAGGTCGGGCCGATGTCGCCGGGCTCCGGCCTGGTGCTGCTCTTCCACAAGATGGGTGAGCACGACGGCCACCTCGGCTCGTGGGCCTTCCACAAGGGCGGCAACGGCGGCTTCACCCAGGTGCTGGCCCGGGCGGCGCGGGCCTACGGCGCCGAGATCCGGCTGGGCGCACCGGTGGCCTCCGTGCTGACCGACAACGGCCGCGCGGTCGGCGTCGTCCTGGACGACGGCACCGAGTTCCGGGCGCCGGTCGTGGTCTCGGCGCTGGACCCGCGGCGCACCTTCCTCGACCTCGTGGAGCCCCGCGAGCTCCCGCTCGACCTGGTCGACAACGTGCGGCGGATGAAGTTCCGGGGGGTCTCGGCCAAGGTCAACTTCGCCCTCGACGGGCTGCCGGTATTTCCGGCCCTGCCGGATACCGTCGACCACTACGGCGGCTTCCTCAACATCGGCCCCACCATCGAGTACGTCGAGCGCGCCTTCGACGCCGCCAAGTACGGCTGGTACTCCGAGCGGCCCTACATGGACGCCGCGATCCAGTCTGTCGTGGACCCCGACATGGCCCCGCCGGGCAAGCACGTCATGTCCTGCTTCGTGCAGTACGCGCCGTACGAGCTGAAGGGCAGCGACTGGGAGACCGAGCGCGACGCCTTCGGCGACAAGGCGCAGGCCGTGCTCGAGTCGCACTTCCCGGGCTTCGGCGACCTGGTGCTGCACCGCGAGGTGGTCACGCCCGTCGACATCGAGACCCGCACCGGGCTCACCGAGGGCAACATCTTCGCCGGCGAGTTCCTGGCGCCGCAGATGTACTTCTTCCGCCCCGCGCCGGGCTGGAGCCAGTACGCCACGCCGATCGACGGCTACTACCAGTGCGGGTCGGGCACCCACCCCGGCGGCTGCGTGATCGGTGCTCCCGGCAAGCTCGCCAGCCAGCGGATCCTGCGCGACCTCCCCCGCTGACCAACGGAGACGGGCCCCTGACCTGCTCGCGCAGATCAGGGGCCCGTCGTCTGGCTCCCCCGGTTGGACTCGAACCAACAACCCTCCGATTAACACGAGCACTTTCACCAACTTTCGCAAGCTCTCAGAAATGCCCCCTGACCTGGGCATACATCACTCACCCGTCGTGACTGGCTTTCAGTGGCCGTCACTCAATCCGTGACCAATGCGTGACCTAATCGCCGGACTTTGCGAGTCACCATCTGGGGCTCGCCTGACCCCACACCGTGTTTGCCCCGGACAACATGCAAGGGAGAGAACAAGCCGCAGTCGAGTGCGAACGCGAAGAGCAGTGGCGCCGCGTGGCGCCGCGGATTTGAACCTGAGACCTCTGGCTTGGATCGGCACGTTGCCGACCGGTACGCATCAATGCGGGATGCAGCCGGATCCTCTGTTTTGATGAGGAGGAGTCCTCGCTGACGGTTCCGACTGTATCCGACGAACTCGTCACGCTCCCGATTGATTCCGGAGGGTAAGTGGAGGCAGGTCGAATCCTGGACACATCTCGTGCTGCCCGTGGACGTCACGCTGGGCCACGGCCGGCCCGGCGAGCAGCGGCGGCAGACTCCGTTCTCTGCTCGCCACCCGGTTCTCTGTACCGCGACATCTAGGCCACACTAGCGACCGGGCGAGCAACTCCGCGCCGATCGGAGCCCGTGTGCTGTCGTCCGCGTCCTGCTAGGAGCGATCCCGCGTGGGTGCAATCGATTCGGGTCATTGCCGTTCACGGCCGCGTTGAACGGCGCCGGCGAACACTCGGATCCCCAGGCCGAGCACGAGTAGATCCAGCAGTATCTGGACCGTGACGAGACGTCGCGCGATCTGACTGGTGGCCGAGATGTCGCCGAAGCCGACGGTCGCGAAGACCGTGACCGTGAAGTACAGCGCATCTGACCGCGTCAATCCTTGGACGTTGAAGCTCTCGGGATCGTCTTGTGCCATGACGAAGTAGGCCGCCGCGAACAGCAAGAGGAATAGCGGTGCGGTGATTGCTAGCGCTTCGATCGCACGCACCCCCGGGTGGGCTGCCCGCGGGATCGCACGTATCTGCCATGTGCACACGCCGAGGAGTAACAGCAGCCCGACGACGAGAGACACGCCCACGGGGACACCGTCCACGCGCTCGAGCGGTGAGACGAAGTACAACACCACCAGCACCAAGGTCGAGGCCGCCGCTTTGAGCAGGCCGCGACCGATGAGGCGACGTCGCCTGGCCGGCGACAACTCAGCGCGGACGCTCGTCATCCCGTCCCTGTGTGCGTCAGTCGCTGATGACGGTGCAGGACCTGGCTCATTCTCGTCGGCCATCGTGAGCCCTCCTGAGGGATCTCGTCCCGCCGTCGTTGTCGCGGTACGTCGCGGTGAGTTGGCGGCTCACGCGAGCGCGTGGATCGAGTAGGCGACTACGAAACCGAGCGTGGTGATGACCCCGGCCAGCTTGCCGCCGTGCTTGAATGCCTCGGGCATCATCGTGTTGGCGAGCATGGTGAGGATCGCGCCCGCGGCGAACGCCAGGACGAAGGCGACGGTGTCGTCTGAGGAGTCCTGGAAGACCGCGTAGCCGGTGAGGGAGGAGAGGCCGGAGATCACGGCGATCCCGATCCACATCCATAGGAGCCGGGACTTCTTCCAGCCTCCCTTCAGGAGGCCGGTGGTGGCCGAGATGGACTCGGGCAGGTTGGACAGGAAGACCGCGGCCAGATAGGCGGCGCCCACCGCTCCGCCCTCGTAGATCGTCAGACCGATCACCATCGACTCCGGTATCCCGTCGAGCACGGTGCCGAGCACGATGGGCAGCGCGGAGCCGCCCTCCTCTTCCCCGTCCGTGGCGTCCTCACCGCCTGTGGCGTCCTTGCGTCCGCCGCCGCCGAGCCGGTCGATGAGCCGATCTCCGCCGAAGAAGACCAAACAGCCGGCGAACACCCCCGCGGCGACCCAGCCGGAGCCCAGGGACGTCTCGGCCGCTTCTTCGATCAGGTCGAACGACACTGCGCTGATCAGTACGCCGGCACCGAAGCCCATGATCAGGCCGATCGCCCGGAGGCTGATATGGAACCAGAACGCGAAGAGCGCGCCGATCACCAGAGAGGTGCTGGCGACCAGCCCCCAGACGAATGCCTCACCCATGTTGACCCCTCTTCGCTACGTGGATATCCGGCAGGAGGGATATCCGGCCGGAGGGTCTACGCCACCGGTTCGATCTCGCCGACTCGCCAGGACTTGTCGAAGAACGGCTGAAGCGGGCTGTACAGGCGCAGGATGACGAACCAGCCTCGTTCGGGGTCGGTCTGGACCCAGTTGCCCGGCGGCACGTCGTCGGGTCGAGTGGGTGAGAAGTGGATGACGGTGCTGCCGTCGGGCTCGGCTTCGGCGGCGGGTGAGGGGTACTCCTGGCTTCCGGCCCGTGGGTAGAGCTGCTCGGTCTGCAGCATGGAGCGGGTCTGGTTGTCATAGAGCGTGAGCGACCAGAACCTGGCCGCCGGGATGTCCTTGGGCAGCCTCAGCCGATAGGTCTTGCCGCCGTCGAATGGGTCGCCGGCGGCGTCGAGATTGGCGAACATGTACTGCGAGCCGACGCCGGTCAACCGCATGCACATGGCGGGGGTGATCCCGGTCGCGGCGTAGAAGAACGACGTGCGCGAGTGCAGTCGCCGCGCCCCCTTGTTCGGGAAGGGCTGCACTCCTTCGGCAGTGATGTTTGGCGGCGGGTTGGTGAACTCGAACCCACCGACGAACAGCATGTTCCACCATGCGGAGTCATGGTCGTAGTAGCGGAAGCCTTCGGTCGGGTGGGCGCCCATCCCGAGGGTCCGGGACGCAGCATTGCCAGCGGCCACCGCGTCGTCGAGGACCTTCCGCAGCCGATCATCGGGTGCGAACTTCGCGTCCTTGACGATCCCGAGGGCGGCGAACTGACCGGCCACCTCGGTGTCGAGCGCCTCGGCCGGCTCCAGCTGGACGAGGGCATCGAGCATCTCGTAGTGGCCGAAGTCGTTGGGCGGGATCGTGTTGAACGCCAGGCCGGTGCCCTCCACGAACCGGGGACTCTGCGCAGTGGCTGGCTGGCCGAGCGGCCCCTTCCCGGTCAGGAAAGCGCCGATGCTGCTGCCCACACCGCCCGGTGTATAGGGGTAGATCTTCAGCCGCTCTTTGATCACGTCGACGGTCGGGCCGGGGTCCATGCCCGGGTTCTCGTTGATGAACGAGCGGGCGCCCAGCCATACGTGGTTGGTGCGAGAGTGCCGGACGTGGTAGCCACCCTCGGGCAGCGGACCGTCGTAGCCGGGGCCGACCAGCAGGTAGGTGCCTCCCTGGCCGCGGTCCGGGCCGGGCAGTCCGAAGTCGGTGACCCAGCGGAACCAGATGTCGTCGATGAGGCCCAACGCGTCCGGGGGTGTTTCCAAAACCAAGGGGCCGTCGGACAGGTCAAGGAAGGAGATGTAGTACACCGTGTCGGCATTCGCGGTCAGGAACAGCGACCGGGAGTCCATCAGCTCGGAGAAGATCAGCACGTCGCCGTCCATGACCCCGGCCTCCAGGAACCCCTCCCGCATGGCGTAAAGGGACACCCCCTGGATCGTGTTCATGAACGTCTCGACACCGTGCAGGTAGTCGAGGTGGTCGCGGACCTTCTCCGCGGTCCCCGCGGTCGGGTAGCCGTCGGTGAACTCCAGGGTTCCGATCCCAGACCCCACCTGGGCCGGAGTCGTGATCGCTGCGGGCACAGGCGTATTGGTCACATCGGCGGGCATCGTGGTCTCCTCAGGTTCAGGGCTCGGTTATTTGGAACGTAGGCTCGGTCGCCGCTCCGGTCATCACCCTGATCGTGTGAAGCGGAGCCTCGACAAACGAACGTCCGCCTCCGGATCGTCGCCCTGACTGATCACATTTCGCTCCACCGCCACACGGATGGCGTTTCACATCATGTGAGTGATGCGCACGCAGGCAGCGCGGCCGTTCAATGGCGTCGACGAGTCCGAAAACGGGGGGACCAGCCAGCCCCCCGGGTCTGCGTGCTGCCCCGAAAGAAGGAACTTCCGTTGGACTACACCGACCTGTTGCGCCGCCTCTCCCTCCACGACGAGCGGGTGGTGGCGGAGGTCCTCTGCGGCTCCGACCCCCAGTTCGAGGGGCCCGCTGCCATCCTCGATCCGAGGTCGCTGGCCCTGGTACGGCTCGCCGCCCTAGTTGCGGTCGGTGGGGCCGTGCCTTCGTTCGGCGCCCAGGCGGATGCTGCGATCAATGCGGGTGCGACGGCTGCCGAGATCGTGGAGGTGTTGGTGGCAGTTCTACCGGTGGTAGGGCTGCCGTGCGTGGTGGCGGCAGCCCCGAAACTGGCGCTAGCGCTCGGGCACGACGTCGACGACGCGTGAGGTGTCCTGCCTGGTGGCGACGGCGGTCACGCGCCGAGGAGGCCGATTCGGGTGGCCTGTAGTACCGCGCTGTTGCGTGAGGAGACGCCCAGCTTGCGATAGATCGAGGCCACTTCGGAGCTGACTGTGTTGCGGCTGACGAACAGCCGTTCCCCGATCTCGGCGATCGTCAGATGCGTCTGAAGGTAGGGCAACAGCCGCAGCTCCGCACCAGTCAGGGGTGCTGCGCCGGTGGCGCCGAGTTGGGCGTTCGCGGCCACCGTTTGGCGGACCTCCGCTACCTGGTCGACGAGCGCGCCCAGGGCGGGTCGGTGGAGCAGGAGCTCGTCGATCTCTCGCACCAGGTGGCGAGCAGCGGCCTGGTCTCCTCGGATGGAGTAGACCTTGGCGAGCTGCAGCCGGGCGCGCACGGCCAAGAAGGGCAGCACGAACGTGCACGACGGTCGGGCTCGCATCGCCCGCGTGAGCTGTCGGTCCGCCTCGTCCAGATCGCCACGGCGTACCGCCAGGCGCGCCGCCACCGCGAAGGCGAGCACGCTGACGGCATAATCCTGCAGTCGATGCTCGTCGATGACTTCGAGCGCCTGGCCGACGCGTTCGGCCGCCTCGGCCCACCTGCCGTGATCCGTCGCCAGCAGCGCGAGCTCGGCCGCTGCATCAACGCGATTGTCGGTGTTGCCGAGGTTCGTGCCGACGGTGATCGTCTCGGCGAACAGCGCCGCGGCCTCGGCCTCGTGGCCGGCGAGCAGGTGCGCGTGCGCGGCCATCACGAGCGCCGTGTCGCGAAACGGGCTCCAGGCCGGCTCCTGGGCCATCGCGACGTCGGCGTCGATCATCATCTGCTCGGGTCCCGATGCGCACATGACTGCACGCAGCATGGCCCGGGCGGAGCTGAACGATGCACTGCCGTCCAATGGCGTCTGGTCGAACGAGGCGGCGTCGATGACCGCCGCCCACCGTTCCGCCGCCGCGGTCTGCCCGGTCAGTGCGCTGATCCATCCGGCCAGGACTGCCAACGGTGGGTAGTCCTGCACAGCGGATTCGCCCAGTGCCGAGAGCCACCGCTGGACGGTCGGCACTTGGCCGGCCATGTACATCGGCAGCACCTGCTCGGTGACCAGCTGGACGCACCGGTCGTGCTCGGAGGTGTCCAGCAGGTGCTCGATGGCCAGGGTCGGGGATCCGTGGGACTGGTACCAGTCAGCGGCGCGCAGGTGCAGCTTGGTGATGACGTCGGGCTCGACGCGTCGCAGCTCACCGAGGAGAAACTCCCGGTACAGCCCGTGGTAACGGAACCACTCACGGTGACGGTCGAGCGGGACCAGGAACGAATTCGATGCCTCCAGCGCACGGAGCCGGGCCTGGCTACCGGACTCGCCGAGGACGGCATCGCACAGGGGGGCGGACATCTGGTCGAGGATCGCCGTCCGGCGCAGGAAGCGCTGGGTCTTCTTGGGCAACAGCATCAGGGACTCGCGGTACAGGTAGTCGGCCACGTACCGGTCGTCTCCGGACACCGAGAGCCCCTGGTCGCGGTCGGAGCGAGCGATCATCGCCGCCAGATAGAGACCAGCCGGCCAACCCTCGGTCCTCCCGGTCACCTCTGTCGCCACCTCGCGGGAGACCTCAACGTCGGCTTCGGCGAAGACCTGCTCGGCCCCGACCACATCCAGGGCCAGGTCGTCGCCCACGAGCTCCAACGCGTCTCCGGAGGCGCGGAGCCGAGGCAGGTGGGGCTGCTCGAACCGACTCGCCCCGACCCACTGGGAGCCTTGCGGAATCCCCGAGATCGCCACGCCCAGGGCGTCGTAGCACGCCGACGTCTGCAGCTCTTGCAGGTCGTCCACCATGAGCACGAATGGCTGCGGGCTCGACTTGAATGCCGAGGCGAGGCGGGGCGCGGCCCGTCCCAGGGCGTCCACGCATAGGCCACTCATGTCGGCGACGAGGTCGTCGTTGCCCGGCGAAACACGAGCGTAGGCCGAGGCCAGCAGGATGAGCAGCACCCCGGGGTCGTCGTCGTAACGGTCCAGGGATACCCAGGCCACACGACGATCCTCCACGAGTGCCCATTGGGCGAGCAGGGTTGTCTTGCCATAGCCGGCGGGCGCGGTCACGCCGACCACCCGGCAGTCACTTGCCCGGGTCGCGTCGATCATTTCGGTGCGACTCACCATGCCCGGACGAGTCTCGGGCACCGAGAACTTGACCTCGAGCAAGGAACGTTCGAGCCCGATAGCCACAGGGGCGGCCGAGAGGGAATCCTCCACGGCGATGAGCGTATAACGCCGAGAGACGGGTGCCCCTTCCCCCGTAGCGGGTGATCGCACGGTTCCAGGCGAGGTTGTGGCAGCTGCGTTCGGCTGGTTCAACCCGAAGGTGATCGTGCCGGGCCCTCGGGGGGTGCGGCCGCCTCTGACGGGCTACGAGTCGGCAGCGCTGGTCTCGGCGGGCGGGTTGCGCTTCAGTTGCGCGATCACGTCGGTCAGCGTCGGCGCGACGTGCACGCGGCCGCCGAGGTGGATGAGACCGGCGCGTTTCGCGATGGCGACCAGGTCGCTGTGGGTCGCGACGAGGTGGACCTCGATGTTCCGCCCCTCCAGCCAGTCAAGCAGCTCGGTCAGAATCTCCAGCGTGGTGAAGTCGAGGTCGTGCTGGGTCTGGGGGTCGAAGACCACCGTGGTGACAGGAGGAACCGTCGAACGCACCAAGTCCCTCACCGCGTCGCGGTTGGAGACCGCGTTGGCGTAGTAGACCGGCTCGTCCGTCCGGATGATGAGCACACCATCCAGCGGGACTGCATCGGGGTTGCGCACCATGGCCGTGTACAGGTCCTCCGAACCAGGCAACCTGCCAAGGGCCGTCACACTGGATCGACTGGACCGATAGATCACCAGCAGTAGGGATGCCAGCATCGCGATCACCAGGCCCTCGAGGACGTCGATCAGCAACACCCCGGCGAAGGCGAGGATTCCCATCCAGAACTCTGCGGGAGCGAGACGCCTCACCTTCACGAGACTGGTCACCCTCATCAGGTGGCTCACCGCATGGATGATCAGCGCCGCAAGCACAGCCTCCGGCAGATCTTTGAAGATGGGGGTCAGGAAGAGGATGGTCAGCACGACGAAGATCGCCGCGCTCAATCCGGACACCTGACTGCGGGCTTTCGCCCCGTCGTTCACCGCCGACGACGACATGCTCCCTCCCGCGACCAGTCCACCGAGAGAGCCCGACGACAGGTTGGCGGCGCCGAGAGCGAGGAGCTCCTGGTTGGGATCGATGTCATAGCCATGCTTGTTCGCCAGCGACCCCGCCACTCCCAGCGCCTCGCTGTAGGACACGAGCAGGATCCCGATCGCCGCCGGCACCAGCGTCCACAGGACTCCAGCGTCCACCTGAGGGATCCCAGGCGATGGGAGCCCTGAAGGCAGCGTGCCCACTACCTCCACTCCGTGGTTCCCGGAGAGGTCGAGCACCGCGCTCAGAAGGATGCCACCGGCCAGCACGACCAGACCTCCGGGGAGCGCTTTGGAGATGCGCGGAAGTATGAAGAGTGCGGCCAACGCGGCGATCCCCACTGCGAACGACCACCAGTTCGCCTCGTCCAGCTGGGTCACGACGTGCCACAGCTTTCGCGGCACGTTTCCCTCGCCCTTCTCGACCCCGAACAGCTTGTTCAGCTGTCCGACGGCCACGAAGATCGCCAGCCCGAGGACGAAACCCTCCATCACCGGGCGCGATAGGAACTGTGCGATGAAGCCGAGCTTGGCCAGTCCGGCAAGGACGAACAGGACTCCCACCAGGAGGACAAGTGCGGCCGCGTACGCCGCGTACGTCTCCGCGTCCTCAGGTTTCAGCGCAACCACTGTGCCGGCGAGCAACGCTGCCGTCGCAGAGGTCCCCACCACCACCAGCTGACGAGACGAGCCGAATACGGCGTACGCGATGAGGCCCCCCATGGCGGTGTACAGCCCGGCCTCCGGAGGCAGGCCGGCGATACCGGCATAGGCCATTCCCTCGGGAACGACCAGCCCCCACAGGGTCAGGCCGGCAACCATGTCGCGGCTGAGCCACGATGTCTGGTATCGCCGACCCCAGCCCAGGATGGGCAGATGGGCCTCGAACCAGCCCGGTCGGCCGGTCGTCTGCTGACTCACAGCGTCCCCCACTGCATCTGCACCTCTGGGGTCCTCTCGGGCTCATTTGCCGAGGGCGCGCGGATGTTCGCCGGCGCCTGCCGAGTCGGCGCGCCCAGAGCGGCCGTGTAGAAGCGGTTGTACCGCAACCCTCCAGCCGCCAGACGCTCCGCCGTGGGGGTCTGGCACGGACCACCACAGACGCTGCCGGCGCCGAAGCCCACATCGTCGACCAGTACGACCAGGACGTTCGGCAACATCGCTCGGGCGTGGCGGCCTGGTCCATTGGTCATGGAAGTACTCCCTCAGCTGCGGGCGTGCGGCACCACCATCATGGGGAGAACCGGACGGAGGAGCGTCACCCAACGTGTGTGAATCTCGGATCATGTGGTGTGGGTGATGCGGTGGTCACCCAACGGGCGCATGGTGGCCGCATGGGACCAGCTCAGCGCTCTCGACGATTCGGATCGGCACTGCTCGCCGTGGTCGCTGGGGTCTTCCTGGCCAGCTGCGGTTCGAGCGACCCGAGCGATACGACCACCACGGCCGACTCGTCCAGCCCATTCGCGACGGCCACCGCCGCCGCGGGGTGCACAGACGTGGCCGCACTGAAGTCCGCGGTCCAGACTTTGACGGACATCGAGCCGCTGCAGGACGGGCTCAACGCGCTGGAGGCCGCGCTCGCCGACACCAACACGGCGCTGGACACCGCGGTGGCATCGGTCTCGGCGGAGCTGCAACCGGCCGTCGGGCAGCTCGAGACCGCGTTCGCTGCCGTGCAGACAGCCGCGGACGGGCTGACGACCGACAATCTCAAAGAGAAGGCGCCCGGTATCGTCACCGCGCTTCGAGGCCTGGAGACGGCGCTGACCTCCCTCACCGCAACGCTGTCGCAGGAGTGCCCCGAGTCGTGACTCAGTCGTGTCGCGGACCGGACCGCCTTGCCGTCCACCTTGAACGCGCGTTGTCCGGACTCGTCCTCGATCCAGTAGTCGTCGCCGATCGTCCACAGCTGCTCACGCATCTGGTAGCGCGTCGTGCCTGAGTCGTCGTCCCCTCCGGCGATCCCGTAGTCGCATGGTAATGCCCTCCTCGATGATGGTGGCTGTCAGACCTTGCTTCGATGTCCACAACATGTCAGGAGCCGGGTTGGGGGTCGTCACCTGAACCGTGTGAGGCCTTCTCGTCTTCGTTGGCCCCGTCGGGCTGCATGACCGCCCCGGCAGCATCGGCCCGGATCCATCGGCCCAGTCCTCCCTCATCGGTGGCGATCACCTGGCCAAGGATGGCGGTGGCCATGAAGGCGAACGACACCGAGTACAACAACGCGAGATACGTGAACGCGACGCCGATGGAGCCGTAGCGGTCGGCGCTGGTCTCCAGTGCCCCGGGCAACCAGGCAGCGATGACCGGCCGCCCCGCAAGCATGACGAGAGCCATGATCAGCGCGCCCGGGAGCAGGAGGCGCGGGCGCACGGCGCCGGACAGGAGAATCCACGGCACGAACATCGCGATGGCCAGGTCGCAGACCAACGACACCGCAGCCGGCCACACAGTCTCAGGCGGCACACCGCTCACCAGCTGACCCACGATGCGGACCACCAGAAGCGAGAACGCCAGCGCCAGGACGACCGCGATCCACCGCCACACGTGCCCCAGGCTGCTCCTCGGACGCGGCAGGTCCCAGATGGCCGCGAACGCCCGTGTAAGAGCCCGCGATACACCAGTGGCCGTCACCACCACGACCACCGTGCCGACGATGCCGAAGGCGGCGTCCCCGGCGGCGGTGACCGCCTCCTCGAGAAGCACCCGCGACTCCTCCGGCATGCTGACCGAGTCGCCGATCCGGTCTGCGTCCTTCCGTGTCGCCCACGTGGCCAGCAGGATCAGGATCGGAAAGATGCACGTGAAGAGCTGGGCGGCGATCGTCATCGACCGGTCGAACAACTCGACCCGGTTGAACGACCTTACGGTGCGGACCACCACGCGTCCCGGCCAGTGCACCAACAGCCATGACACCAGACGGCGCCAGAACACCAGCAACCTGCCCGGGGGATTCTCGGCGTCGTCAGCCGGCTCACGGTGGCTTGGCGCGCCAGCGGGCTTGTTACCCGCTGGCCGGCCTGCCGTGCCCTCTGCCGATCCCATCGTTGCCACCCGCCCTAGCCAGTGAGCTCCTGACCCCACTCGCCATGGCAGGAGCGGGGCGGCCTCCTTCGGAGGCCGCCGTTCATCGCACGATGTCGCGGCCGTGAGCGGAGAGCGCCCAGATGATGAAGACGTCCAGCGCGATGACGGTGATCGCCCAGAACGGGTAGTAGGGGATGAACGCGAAGTTGGCCAGTGCGCTGAGGACGGCCAGGATGATGGCGACCACCCGGCCCCACATCTGGCCAGACAGCACCGCGAATCCTGCGAACAGCACCAGCAGCCCGAGCAGGAGGTGGATCCAGCCCCACTCGGTGGCGTCGAACTCCAGGATGTAGTTCGGCGTGGCGACGTAGAACTCGTCCTTGGCGAGAGCGGCAATCCCTGCGAAGGTCTGGAAGCCGCCAGCCATGATCATCATCACGCCGGCGAACGCAGTGAAGCCGACGGCCCAGCTGTTCGGGGGCTCGCCATCGGACCTCTGCTGTGACGTCGTCTGCTCGGTCATGGCCGAGTCTCCTCTCTCGCAGCACCGAGTGTGCGGCGCACCACGAGTCTGGATCCCGAGAGGTGTGCCTGTCGTCACCCAGATTGGACGAAGAATCCAACGACCGCGCTGGTTTCACACGATCTCAATGATGCCTCTCAGCCGCTGCCGGAGTGCACTGAGTTCAGCGGCAACCCTGCCGCGAGTCTTCGACACACCCGAACCCCCGACAACGACAGGGAGACATCATGACCGACACGACGAACGCGAACGAGACTCCGGTGCTGGATCTGCTCGCGAGGATGACTGCGGACTCGGTCGACGCATCGAACCTCGACGAAGAGACCCTGATTCTGGTCCGCGTCGCTGCCCTGGTCGCCGTCGACGCTCCCCCGGTGTCGTATGCGCTGAACCTCGAGGTCGCCGGTGCGATGGGGATCGACCCCGAGAAGCTTCGTGGCGTCCTCGCTGCGGTGGCGCCGATCGTCGGCACCGCGCGGGTTGCGGCAGCGACGGGCAACATCGTCAAGGCGCTCGTTGTCGAGCTCGAGGTCGCCGAACTCGACAGCCAAGACGAGGTCTAGCAGCATGGCCGTCGAGGACGACAACGGCGCCCTCGGCATCGGGCCAGAGTCGGGCGAGACACCGGTCAGGCTGGGGAGGCTGATCGGGTGGGGACCGAAGCTGGGTGTCTGGGCCTGGAGCTTCGTCGGCGTCGTCGTGGCGGTCACCATCGTCCTCTTCGCCGTGGGGGCAGTGAGCGAGATAGTGCTGCCGCTGACGTTCGCCGCCGTTCTCGCCGTGTGCTTCTCCCCGATGGCGGGGGGACTGGTACACCGCGGGCTCAAGCCCGGCGCCGCCGCAGGCCTGGTCGTCCTCGGGCTGCTCGCTCTCGGCGTCGTCGTGGGCTACTCGACCGTCCGGGGGATCACCCAGCAGACGGCCGAGATCTCCAGCTCCGTCGACGCGGCGGTCGCCAACGCGGTCGATGAACTGGACGCCGACGAGGAGTCGCTCGAGACGGCGCGCGAGGCGATCGAGGGTGCGGCTCCCACCGTCGGCGAGGGCTTCGTGACCCATCTGACTGATGGAATCGACAAAGTCATCGGGCTCGCGAGTGGACTGATCCTCGGCGCTCTGATCATGTTCTACCTGCTGAAGGACGGAAGCAGGCTCAGACAATCCGTCGTCGCCCAGTTCGATCCCGCGGCGCAAGGGGAGGTCGACGGTTTCCTCGGGGACTCCTTCGCGACCCTTCGCGACTACGGCCGTGGACGAACCATCATGTCGGCAATCGTGGCCGTCTTTGTCGCACTGGTCGCGCTGCTGCTCGGGCTGCCCCTGGTCTTAACGATCCTGGTCGTCAACTTCATCGGCGGTTACATCCCGTACATCGGCGCGTTCCTCGGTGGAGGACTGGCCGTGATCATCGCCCTTGGCGAGGGGGGGGTCGATTCCGCCGTGATCATGCTCGTCGCTGTGGTGGCCTCCAACCTCCTGTTGGAGAACTTCGTCGAGCCAAAGGTGATGAGTCGGACTCTCGACATCCATCCCTTGGTGGTTCTCGTCGTCACCGCCCTGGGCGGGCTCGTGGGCGGCATCGTCGGCCTGATTCTGGCGGTTCCCGCCTGGGTGATCGCCAGCCGCGGCATCGGGCGCCTTCGCGAACTGGGCTTCTTCGACAGGGTCGCCGACAAGGCCGAGCCCACGGTGCAACGCATTCTCGAATGACGCACCCTTGGATGGCGCCGGGCGAGGACGGTGACTCCCCCAACACCCATCGACCTGTGCGGCGATGACCGCCGAGGTTGATCCTGCCTCTTACTGGGTGCACGTCGAGTTCTACATCACCGCGTGGGACGGGGTGACCCGGACCACACGGCCCGTGACTGCAGGTGCGCCACTCGCAGATGGTCTGCACCGGCACGCCGACTCCCGTTGCTGTGGCGTCGAGTGCACACCTCATCGACATGGACACGCTGTCGAACCCGTGGCCGCACTGGACGCACTGGAGCCGCTGCTGAGCACCAAGGAGCTTGCCGAGGCTAGCGCCGCCCCGTGATCGGAGGCGCAGGCGAGTCCGGACCTGAGCGTGTGAGCCCGACCAGAGGTGCCGGTGGATGTGGGCCCGCGCTGGGCCGTCCGTGAGAGGTGTGTGAGCCCCCACCTCCCCGATTCCCCCGACGCCGTTCGCCGCCCCTTCGCGATCGCGGTGCTGATCGTCGTGGCGGCCGCGTTCAGCGTCTGCCTGGCCATCGTCGCCGTGCAGTGGGCGGAGGAGCGCCTCGACGTCCACGTGGGTGCTGGCGAGCTCGGCGGCTCTCGGCGAGGAACCCGCAACGACCTGACCGGGCATGTCACTGCAGGGCTGCGGTCAACCTCATCACGTTGTCCCAGTACGCCGATCCCCGCGATCGGCCCAGCCAGTCCTCGAGGAGGAGCTCCTTGGCCATCGCACGGTAGGTGTTCTCCACCTTCCGCACCTCGGCGACGACCTCTGGTCCGAGGACCATGAGCGAGACCTCGTAATTCAGGCCGAAGGAGCGCATGTCCATGTTGCTCGAGCCGATCACCGCGACGTCGTCGTCGACACTGAAGAACTTCGAGTGCAGGATCGCCGGCGCGGGGTACATGTAGATCCGCACTCCCGCACGCAACAGGGCTTCGTAGTAGGAGCGCTGGGCGTGGTACACCATGAACTGGTCACCGGCCTCGCTCACGAACAGCTCCACCTCGACGCCACGCTGGGCCGCCGTGGTGATGGCGTACAGCAGGGATTCGTCCGGCACGAAGTAGGGACTGGTGATCGACAGCCGGTGTTGTGCCGAGTACAGCAACGTCGTGAAGGCGCGCAGGTTGTTCTCGGTCGCGAAGCCGGGCCCGCTCGGGATCACCTGCCCCTCGATCTCGCCTGCCGGTGGAGGCGCCGTACCGATCTCCTCGGTGAGCTTGATTTCTGTCTCGCTGTACCAGTCGGTGGCGAAGAGGAGGTTGAGCGCGCTCACCACCGGACCTTCGACGCGCGCCACCAGCTCGACCCACTCGCGCCCGAGCTCGTGGTTCTTCGGCTTGTTGTAGCCGGGCTCGATCAGGTTCAGAGAGCCGGCGAACGCCACCACGCCGTCGATCACCAGGATCTTGCGGTGGTTGCGCAGGTCCGGCCGGCGTTTGAACGGCGCAATCGGCAGCATCGGGTGCCACTCGATCCCCGTCGTGTCCAGCCGCGCCGTGAACTCCTTGTACCCGGGGATGCCGCGCGACCCGAGGTGGTCGAAGAGGAGGCGGACGGTGACTCCGCGCTCGACGGCGCGTACCAGCGCCTCGTAGAACGGGCCGGTCACGTCGTCCCAGGCGGTGATGTAGAACTCGACGTGCACCCAGGTGGTGGCTTTGTCGATCTCGGCTGTCATCGCCGCAACCGACTCCCTGTACACGGAAAACAGGTCCACCCGGTTGCCGGGCATCGCCGGCTGCGCCCCCAGATTTCGGTTCAAGGTGGCCACCGACTGGACGTACGCGGGCCCGGGGAAGCCGGCCTCGAGAGTGGGCACGTTCGCGGTCCGCTCCGCCACGATCGCGTTGACCTCGGCCTGCTGCTCGAACCGCCGGCGCCCGAGCTTGGTCCGACCCAGCACGAGGAAGATCACCCACCCGAAGATCGGGAGTGCCAAGATCAAAAGCAGCCACGCCATGCCGCTGGAGGGCCGCCTGTTCCTGGGCACCACTCCCAGCGCGATCAACTTCAACGACAGATCCAGCAGGTACAGAGCAATCCCGACCCAAGCAGCCATGCCCGCCAGCCTGCCGTGCGCGACGTGAACCGTCCTCACCCAGCATGTATGAAGACGCGTAGTGCTGAGGCGCGGCCCGCCAGGCGCGTGGGCTCTCATCCGAAGCGACGTCGTCCGTTCTGGAGGGTGTGGACCGCGTCTGGCCGGGCCTACGCTGCCGTGACCACCAAGCCACGGAAGGTACGACCATGGGCAGACTGCGCGACCGGGGAAGAAGCGACGACGTACGGCGCTTCCAGATGAAGGAGAAGCTGGCATCGATCGGCGACGACTTCTGGATCGAGGACGAGCAGGGAGACCGCGTCTACCGCGTGAACGGAAAGGCGCTCCGCGCCCGCCACACGTTCGTGCTCGAGGACTCGGCTGGCCAGGAGGTGGCGAAGATCCAGGAGAAGAAGCTGAGCGTGCGCGACAAGATCGCGATCGAGCGCGACGGGAGGACCGTGGCCACCGTCCACAAGGCACTCGTGGGCATCCGGGCCCGGTTCGCGATCGATCTCGAAGACGGGACCGACCTGAAGGCGCACGGCAACATCGTCGACCACGAGTACGAGATCGAGCGCGACGGAGACACCGTTGCCCACATCTCGAAGAAGTGGTTCCGGGTCCGTGACAGCTATGGCGTCGAGATCAAGGATGGCGAGGACGCGGCGCTCGTGCTGGCGACTGTGGTCGCCCTGGAGTCGCTAACGGACGACGAGTAGCCGGGCCAAGCCCTTTGACGCCGATCGGCTGGTCGCGGTCGACCGTGCGCGCACCTCGAACCGCTTGACGAATGCCTTCGCGGCGAGCTTGCCGACGGCGTTGCGGTAGAAGAACAGGGACACCGGTGGCGGCAGTCGCCACGAGACTGGGCCCGCGTCACACGTCGAACTCTCGCCGAGCGGGCGCTTGCCAGATGCCCACGTGCGGATCAAGGTTCAATCCGTGACCATAATGTGTGACCAATGCCGGATTGAGCGAATCACAAAGGGCCTCCGCCTGGGACTTTTCCCAGGTCAGAGGCCCTTCTTGGCTCCCCCGGTTGGACTCGAACCAACAACCCTCCGGTTAACAGCCGAATGCTCTGCCAGTTGAGCTACAGGGGACCGGCTGCCCAGCACGCTGGACAGCCCGGACAGATTAGCAAGGTCGGCGGGTGCCGATGAAATCGGTATCGACTACTCGCCGACGTCGCCGCGAGCCGAGGCGAGCGCCTCGTCGACGACAGTCGCGACGTCCGGATCGAGGGGGTCCAGACCGTCGTCGTAGTCGACGAACCAGGCGATCGCGCCCTGACCTCCGGGTGCCCGCCGGCCGAGGACCCGGACCCCGAGCCGACCCCGGACGGGGACATGGCGCTGTACGACGATGCTCGCGGTGACCCGCTCGCGGACCAGCGCCAGGAGCCGGTCCGGATCAGCGAGGGCGAGCCGGTGCTCCGGCTGTGGCTCGCCGTAGCTGCCGACCTCGATCACGTGCAGCTCGCGCTCGTCGGCGTCCCAGTCGGCCGTCGCGATCTCCTCCCACGGCAGCCGGGGAGGCTCGCGGTCGGGCAGGTGGAGGGCGTCGCGGGTGCCGCCGACGAGGGCACCGCTCGTCGTGTCGGCCCAGGCGAGCAGGCGTTCGCCGGTGGCCATGGACGCCAGTCGGGGCCGGCGCCTCACGCGCCGACGATCCGGTCGCGAAGCGTGCGGCGGTGCTGCTCGAGGGCCGCGAGCTCGCCGAACATCCGGTTGTAGTCGGCGGTGTGCTCCTCCGGGTTGGTGCGCTGGAGGCGCGACTTGATCTCGGCGATCCGCCGCAGGGTCGTGAGCTCCAGGAGGCGGAACACGTAGTGGGCGACGTACGCCGCGTCCGGCTCGTGCGTCGCCGGGATCGGCTCCACCGCCAGCGCGCTCACCGCGGAGGAGACCTCCGGCTCGGTGGCGGCCTCGCGGACCCTGCTCGCCCAGCTCGGGTCGCCGTCGCCCGCGGCGGGGCCACCGGCCGCCTCGACCAGTGCCCAGACCGCCCGGTACGTGGGGTGGGTGAAGTCGTTGGCGCCGATGTCGGCCGTCGTGCGGCCGATCGCGATCGGGTGCTGCAGGACCAGCTTGAGCGTTTCGCGCTCGATGGCGAACCGGGGGTCACGCAGGTCGGGGAGCTCGCGTCGGGGTCGCGCCTCAGCCTGATCCCCCGGCGCCGCGCGGGTGTCGGCGCGGCCACCGCGGGCCGCGGCCCGGCGGACCTCGGACAGGATCTGGTTGGTGTCGAGATCGCCGCCGATCATCCGGGAGATCTCCTGGGCGAAGGCGGTCACCTTCGACTGGTCGCGGATCGAGGACACGAGCCGCGCCGCCTCACGCATGGCGTCGATGCGACCGTCTGCCCGGTCGAGGTCGAACCTCGTCACCACGTTGGCGAGGACGAAGCGGTAGAGCGGCTGCCGGGTCGCGATCAGCTCGCGGACCGCGGCGTCCCCCTCCTTGATCCGCAGGTCGCACGGGTCCATGCCGTCCGGGGCGATCGCGACGTAGGTCTGGGCGACGTACTTCTGGTCGCCCTGGAACACCTTGAGCGCGGCCTTCTGTCCCGCTTCGTCGCCGTCGAACGTGAAGATCACCTCGCCGCGGAACTCCTCGTGGTCGGCGAGCAGCCGGCGCAGCACCTTGGCGTGCTCGTCGCCGAACGCCGTGCCGCAGGTCGCCACCGCGGTGGTGACGCCGGCCAGGTGGCAGGCCATCACGTCGGTGTAGCCCTCGACGATGACGGCCTGCGACGACCGCGCCATGTCGCGCCGGGCGAGGTCGACCCCGTAGAGCACCTGGCTCTTCTTGTAGATCGGCGTCTCCGGGGTGTTGAGGTACTTCGCCTCGATCTTGTCGTCGTCGAAGATCCGGCGGGCGCCGAAGCCGATCGTGTCGCCCGAGGTCTCGCGGATCGGCCACAGCAGCCGCCCCCGGAACCGGTCGTACGGTCCACGACCCACGGCGACCAGACCGGCGGCGACCACTTCGTCGAGGGAGAACTTCTGGTCGCGCAGGTGGTGCCACAGCGACTCACCGTCGCGCGGGGCGAACCCGACGCCGAAGTGCGCCGCCGAGGCCTGGTCGAAGCCACGCTCGGCGAGGAACTGGCGCCCTTGCACCGCATCCGGGCTCGCGAGGTGGTCGGCGTAGAACTCCTGGGCCACCGCGTGCGCCTCGATCAGCCGGCGCCGCTGCGGACCCTTGGGCCGGTCGTCCGGACCACCCTCCTCCCGACGCAGGTCGACGCTGTACTTGTCGGCCAGCCGCTCGACCGACTCCACGAAGGACAGCCCGTCGATCTTCATCAGGAAGGCGATGACGTCACCGCCTTCCTGGCAGCCGAAGCAATGGAATCCGCGGCCTGGACGCACGTGGAACGACGGGGACTTCTCGTCGTGGAACGGACACAGGCCCTTCAGCGAGCCGCCACCGGCGTTGCGCAGGGTGACGTAGGCCGACACGACCTCTTCGATCTTGGCCTTCTCGCGCACGGTCTGGATGTCGTCGTCGCGAATCCGGCCGGCCATGTCGGTGATCCTAGGCGTTGGTCCCGACGGGAAGTCAGTACTCCCCCGTCACCACATTGGCCAGCGGCCCGCCGCCTGCGAACCGGTGCAGCTGGTCGCGAACGAGCCGGTGCGCGCGCGGCCACATCGCGCTGCTCGCGCCGCCGACGTGGGGCGAGACCAGCAGGTTCGGCACGTCCCACAGTGGGTGGTCCTCGGGCAGCGGCTCGGGGTCCACCACGTCGACCGCGGCGTGGATCCTCCCGGTGCTCAGCGCGGCGACCAGGTCGTCGGTGACGACGACCGGGCCGCGGGCGAGGTTCACCAGCAGCGCCCCGTCCTTCATCCGGGCCAGGAAGGCGGCGTCGACCAGCCCTCGGGTGTCCGCGGTGAGCGGGACGACCAGGATCACGACGTCGGCGTCCGGCAGCAGCGAGGGAAGGTCGTCGATCGTCCGGACGCCGTCCCGCTCCGATCGCGCCACCTTCACCACCTCGACCTCGAACGGCGCCAGCCGGGCCTCGACCGCGGCGCCGACGGCGCCGTACCCGACGATCAGCACCCGCTTGTCCGCCAGCGCCGGGCGCCATCCCGGCGTCCACTCGTGCCGGTCCTGGGCGCGCACGAGGCCTGGGAGGCCGCGCAGCGACGCCAGGACGAGCGTCACCGCGAGCTCGGCGGTGGAGGTGTCGTGGATTCCGCGTCCGCTGCAGAGCGTCACCCCCTGCGGGATCCGGTCGCGGATGTTGTCGACACCGGCGGTCATCGTCTGCACGACGCGCAGGCTGCTCATCCGGTCCAGCACCTCGGCCACCCGCGGTCCGACCTGGTAGGGCGGCACGTAGAAGGCAACCTCTCCCACGGTGTCCGGCACCTCGGCGGTCGGGTCGACCACCTGATAGCGCAGTCCTGCCGGCGGGTCGTCGAGGACGGAGGGGTCGAACGGCAGCCAGACCAGCGGTGCGCTCACGGCTGGTGAGTCTACGGCGGGCGAGCGGTAGTCTCCAGCCGGTGGAGGTCGAGGAGCGGTACGGCGCCGCCGACAGCGAGCGGATCGTGCCGGAGCCCCCGAAGCGGGTCGATGCCCCAGAACGCAAGCCGTTCGAGCGCGACCGCGCGCGCGTCGTCCACGCCGCGTCCTTCCGTCGACTCGCGGCCAAGACGCAGGTCGTCGGACCCCAGAGCGACGACTTCGTCCGCAACCGGCTGACGCACAGCCTCGAGGTCGCGCAGATCGCGCGCGACCTCTCTCGCGCGCTCGGCACTCATCCCGACATCGCCGAGACGGCGGCCCTCGCCCACGACCTCGGCCACCCGCCGTTCGGGCACAACGGCGAACGCGCCCTCAACCGGCTCGCCGCCGACTGCGGCGGGTTCGAGGGCAATGCCCAGACCCTGCGGCTGCTCACCCGGCTCGAGGCGAAGACCGCCGACACGGACGGGGACTCTGTCGGCCTCAACCTGACCCGGGCGACGCTGGACGCCTGCACGAAGTACCCGTGGCCCAAGGCGGAGGCGCCGCAGCCCGGCGGCGTGCACAGCGACGGCGTGACCCGGGAGGGCGCCAAGTTCGGGGTGTACGACGACGACCGACCTGCGTTCGACTGGGTCCGGATCGGCGCGCCGGCCGGCCGGCGGCGCTGCGTGGAGGCGCAGGTCATGGACCTGGCCGACGACGTCGCCTACTCCGTGCACGACGTCGAGGACGGCACGGTCGCAGGCAAGATCGACCTCACCCGCCTCGACCGCGAAGCCGTCTGGGAGACGGTCCGGTCGTGGTACGCGCCAAACACCACCGACGACGCCCTCGACGAGGTGCTCACCGGGCTGCGGCAGATCGGCAGCTGGCCGACGACGTCGTACGACGGATCGCGGCGCAGTCTCGCTGCGCTGAAGAACCTCACCAGCGACCTCATCGGGCGCTTCTGCGGCGCCGTGCAGCAGGCGACCTTCGCGGCGAGCGACGGACCGTTCGTCCGCTACCGCGGCGACCTGGTCATCCCCGCGCAGACCTGGACCGAGATCACCGCGCTGAAGGGCATCGCCGCCTACTACGTGATGCAGGACGACGACCGGGTAGCACTCCAGGAACGCCAGCGGGAGCTCCTCGCCGAGCTGGTCATCGTCCTGCAGGACCGGGCTCCGGAAGAGCTCGACGAGGCGTTCCTCGCCGACTGGCACGCGGCCGCCGACGACGCAGCCCGGTTGCGGGTGGTCGTCGACCAGGTGGCGTCACTGACCGACGCGTCTGCGGTCAGTTGGCACGAGCGGCTGACCTGATCGCTGTCGGGAGCGCGCCGTTCTGGGCGAGAACGCCCGAGGTTCCTGTGCCGCCGCGTACGATGAAGTGCAGGTCGAGGGAACGGCGGTGCATCCGGTGCCGCACCGCCGGCCCCCAGGAGAGGCTCGCCATGGGTGCTCCGAGAGCCCACAACCAGCAGCAGCGCTATCCGCAGCCGCTCGGCGCGCTCCGCCTCGAGCTCGCCCCGACCTTCGACCGGGCCGAGGCGGCCGGACTGTGGTGGCCCTACTCCCGCGACCTCACCCGGGAGGCCGCACACCTGATCGACGACTTCCCCGCCGACCGTGGTCGGATCGATCGCCTGGTCTACGCCCCGATCGACTGGGACGTCGTCGCGACCGAGGTGTTCACCAACCGGGGCCGGGTCAAGGTCGGGTTCCTGTCCGCCGACCGGCGCGGAGGCGTGGTGCTCCTCCGGCTCACCGGCAACGGGATCGTCCAGCTCCGCGTCGCGTGGGCCGCGCCGACCTGGCGGATGCGCCCGAGCTGACGCGGCGCGAGCGAAGCGACGACGCGCTCGCGCAATCCAGCTGCTGGCGGAGTCGGATGATCGAAGTGACCGAATGGCATGCCAAGCAGGTGTCCACGCGCCGCCAGTCACGCGTGGCATCCTCTGAAGGTGAGCGCCGGCCGTGAAGCGGGGAAGCCGAGCAACATTCACGCTCGCCGGCGCGTCACGGACATCCCCGAGGGGCGACAAGCTCCTCCGGCTCAGCTGATGCCAGGAGGCTCTCCCGCCCGGACGAAGCCGGCCTCGTAGGCGAATACGACGGCCTGGATACGGTCACGGGCCTCAATCTTGGCCAGCGTGTGTGCCACGTGGCTCTTGACCGTCGTCTCGCCGAGGTGGAGTCTCGCCGCGATCTCTGTGTTGGAGAAACCGCGCGCCAGGAGCGCCAGCACCTCACGCTCTCTTGCGGTCAGCCTGCCGAGTTGCTGCTGGGCGGTCGGGTCCGCCACGGTCCGGCCGAGCACGTGCTCCTCGACAAGTCGCACGGTCAGCCGCGGGTCGAGCAGCGCGCCCCCCTCGCACACGGTGCGGACCGCGTGCAGCAGGTGCTGACGCGGCGAGGACTTCAGCAGGAAACCGCTGGCTCCGGCCCTGAGCGCTTCGACGACGTACTCGTCGAGGTCGAACGTGGTGAGCACGAGAACTCGGCAGCCGGTGCGGGAGGTGATCCGGCTGGTAGCTTCGAGCCCGTCCACCCCGGGCATCCGGATGTCCATGAGCACGACGTCGGGGGTGAGTCGGGTGGCGGCGCGCACGGCCTCATCACCATCCGCGGCCTCCTCAACCACCTCGATGTCCGCCTGGGAGTCGAGGATGAGGCGGAGGCCGTCGCGGACCAGGGCCTGGTCGTCGGCAACGAGGACCGTGATCACGGCAACGGCACCGCCAGTCGCACCCTGAAGCCTGATCCTGCCCGGGAGGCGTCCACGCTGCCGCCGTACAGGGCCGCTCGTTCCCGCATGCCGACCAGCCCGTGTCCCGCGCCCGCGGCGCCACTTCGGACTGGCCCGTCGTCGGCGACCGTCGCCAGCACCTGCCGGTCGCCCGCAGCCACGGCGACCTCGACGCGCCGGGCGAGGGAGTGCTTGGCCGCGTTCGTGAGCGCCTCCTGGACCACGCGGTACACCGTCAGCTGGATCCCGGTCGGCACGCCACCCATGTCACCGTCGACAGTGAGTGCGACCTCACGACCGCTGCTCTCGAACTCGCGCACGAGGTCGGGCAGCTGCGCGAGCATGGGTTGGGGCTCGTGTCCCTCCCGGGGATCGGTCTCGCGCAGAAGTCCCAAGAGAAGCGTCAACTCGCCGATGGCCTCACGGCCCGACCGCTGAACCTGTCGCAGTGACCGTCGCGCGGCTTCCGGGTCGGAGCCGAGCAGCTCGTCCGCGGCCTCGGCATGGAGGACCATCACCCCGAGCCCGTGCGCCACGACGTCGTGGAGCTCCCGCGCGATGCGCCCCCGCTCATCGACCACGGCGTCCCGAACCCTGGTGTCCGTCTCCACGGCAAGACGACCGGACCGGGCACGCACGAACCGGCCCACCGCGAAAGCACCGAAGAAGTACACGATAGGGTAGATCCACTCGAACGGCGCCGTCGGCTGGGTGACGCTCGTCCCCACCACTGCCGCCGCGATGCACACCAGCCCCGCGACGGTCGCCACCGCCCCGGAGAACCGGCCGACGGAGTAGGCCATCACGACCAGCGCCAGGAAACCGGCGAAGGGCGGGTTCGGCTCGATCGCGAACGCGTACGTCGTCGCGGCGGCGCCGCTGACGACGACGACCGGCAGCGGCCAGGTGCGGCGTACCAGCAGAGGCATCGTCATGCCCAGCGTGAGCAGCGCGGCTGCCTGGGGATGATCGGGCGGAGCCGACACGAGCTGGACGAAGCCGAGCGCGACGAGCGTGCCCGTGACGAGGACGTCCACCTGCTTGATCGACATGGCCCGAGGCTATCCACGACCGGCTTCGTCCGACGTCCTCCTCGCGGAGGAGAAGGACGGTCTTCCAGGAGGTCGATCGACGAGACGACTGCTTCCTAGCGTGAGCCGTCCCAACCATTCGGTCGCAAAGGAATCCGCCATGAACCTCCGTCCTGCCGCCCTCGCAACCGGGCCACTCACCCTGCTGAGCCTGCTCCTGCTCGTGGTCACGTTCGTCGTCGAGGGCTTCGACTCCGACCTCGCCATCGCCAAGTCTCCCTACGCGATTGCGGCGTCCGTGTGCGCCACGGTCGGCGTCATGCTGCTGGTCCTGGCGCTGTTCCGCCTCTCCCAGGAGTTCGCCGGCCTCCGCGAGGGCGTCGGTCAGGCCGGCGTCTGGCTCGCGATGGTCGGCACCCTCCTCGGGGTCGGCGGCGCCTGGAGCATGGTCTTCGTCCTGCCCGGTCTTGCGCAAATGGACGGCGCCGGCGCCGAGATCGCGGGGTCCGGGATCCCGCTCGTGCAGGCCGGGTTCATCGCGTCGTACATCATCATGGCGATCGGCTGGCTGCTGACCGGGATCGGCCTCCTGCGCAGCGGAGAGGCCCCGCGCTGGGCTGGCGTCGCTCTCATCGTCGGTGCGCTGTTCTGCTTTGCCCCGCTGCCGACACGGTTCTTCGTGATCGCGCTGGTCGTTACTGCGATCGAGTCGAAGGTTATCGGGCGCGGGACGATCCACTCCCGCGTCGCGCCGTCGTCGGCGCTGGTCTGAGCGTCGAGCCGGGTGCGGCGGCGTCACCACAGCACCGCTGCACGGCAGACGTCCAGGCTTACATCCGGTGCAACTTTTGCTGGTTTCAGTAGGTCGTGACGTGCACGTGGTCGTAGTGGTTGGCGGTGGTGGACCCGCGGTCCTCCATGCCTCGCCAGCCCTCGCCGGAGCGCTCCACGGACCAGATGCTCTGGGAGTAGATGACGTAGCTGACGCCGAGCTCGGCGTAGTGGGCGCGGACGAACTCCGCGACCTGCCAGCCCCGGTCGCCGGACACCATGATGTCGATGGCGATGCCCTGCGCGTGCTCGCCGTCGCTGCGGAAGGTGCCGTAGGAGGTGAGCTCGGGGAAGTTGGCGCACACGGCCTCGTGCACGAGCGTGATGTTGGGGCTGACGGCCGACGGCACGGAGCTGCCGTTGGTGCAGTCGCCACCGAGGGCGAACGGCTTGTCGGCACTGAGGTAGCCGGCGGTCACCCATCGAGCTTGGCCGTTGAGGACGATCTCCTCGCGGCCGTTCATCGAGCGGCCGGTGACGAGGACCTTCTTGTCGCTCGCGAGCTCGCCGAGCTTTTCGGCCTTGGCGTCCGGGCGGGTCCACAGGTTGAGGGTGGTCGTGGTCCAGAGCTCGGAGTCTGCCTGCTTGACGGCCTTCTCGACCGCCTCGGCGGTGAGCATCTTGTCGACCGGGCTGACCACCGCGACCTTGCCACGGGCATTGCCGCTGTCGCGGGAGACGACGGGGAGGTCGCGCAGGTCGCGCTCACGAATGCTGTCGCGGTCGCCGCTGCTGTCGACCGCCGACGAGGAGTCGGCAGCCAGCAGGTTCGAGGCCGGGACCGAGCCCGCCACGCCTGCCGAGACTGCTGCACCTGTTGCTAGTACTGCCAAGGGGGCCGCGATGAACGCTGCCCGAGGCTTGCGTCGCGCGGTCTCCCGCTTGTGGCTGTGCTTGCCTGCCACGCGCTGATTCCTTTGCTTTCGCTTGTCTTGTCAGGTGCCCGAGCCACCGTAGCGGCGTCGGGCACGAAGGTCGACTAAAGCACACGAGTTTTCACACTCCGAATCCCGAGGGGGTGTTCGGACCGTGTTCCCGGTCACCCTCCGGTGGTCTCGTCGACGGCTTCCTGAAGGTGGCAGTCGCTGCCGTCGGCGTCGTCGAGCCACCCTTCCGGGAGCACCACGCGGCTCCGCGGAGCGCCCTGACGACCGCGCGGCGCGCCCAGCTCGGAGACCGGGAACGGCTCACCCGGATCGAGGTCCGCGAGCAACCGGTCGAGGTCGGCGAGCGTCGACACCAGGCCGAGCGAACGACGCATCTCGCCGCCTGCCCCGAACCCCTTGAGGTACCAGGTCACGTGCTTGCGGAACTCCTTGCAGCCCCGCTCCTCCCCCATGTGCTCGACCAGCAGCTCGGCATGGCGGCGCATCATCGTCGCGACCTCGCCCAGGGACGGGAGGGTCGTCACCTCGGTCCCGTCGAACGCGGCGGCGAGGTCACGGAACAACCAGGGCCGTCCCAGGCAGCCCCGGCCGACGACGACGCCGGCAGCACCGGTCTGCTCGACCATCCGGACGGCGTCGGCGGCCTCCCAGATGTCGCCGTTGCCGAGCACCGGGATGTCGACGTGGTCGACCAGCCGGGCGATGGCGTCCCAGTCGGCCTCGCCGGAGTACGCCTGGGCGACCGTGCGCCCGTGCAGCGCGATCGCCGCACAGCCGGCGTCCTGGGCGATCCGGCCGGCGTCGAGGTACGTGAGGTGGTCGTCGTCGAGTCCCTTGCGGGTCTTGATGGTGACCGGCACGTCGTACGGCGTCGCCGCCGCGATCGCGGACTCGAGGATTCTGGCCAGCAGCCCCCGCTTCCACGGCAGCGCCCCGCCGCCGCCCTTGCGGGTCACCTTGGGCACCGGGCAACCGAAGTTGAGGTCGATGTGGTTGACGCCCCATTCGCCGCAGAGCAGCTCGGCAGCCTTGCCGACGTAGGCGGGATCGGTGCCGTAGAGCTGCACGGACCGCACCTGCTCGGCATCGTCGAACACGAGCATCCGCCGGGTCGTCGGGTCGCCCTCGACCAGCCCGCGGCTGGTGATCATCTCGCAGACGTAGAGGCCCGCGCCGTGCTCGGCGCACAGCCGTCGGTAGGCGGCGTTCGTGATGCCCGCCATCGGCGCCAGCACCACCGGCGTCGCGACGCGCAGGGATCCGAGCTCGAGGCCCGGGTGCGCGGCGGCGGTCGACGTCATCCGTCCATTGTCCGGGCGACCCACCGCGGGCGCGAAATCAGCCGCCCTGGTCGCCTTGGTCGCCCTGGTCGTCCCGGTTGCCCTTCTTGTCCTTCTTCTTCTCCGGCTTCTCGATCTCCGTGATCTCGCCGCTCCAGGTGATGGGCGGGACATCGCCGACCGGGCCGAACGCCGCCGACGCGAGCTCCTGGTCCTCAGGCAGCATGTAGACGAAGCAGAGGTCGACGGACCGGCTGGGCTTGAGGGTCTCGGGAAGGCTCCCGCCGGGGCACGGCTCGAAGGTCTCCTCGCGGAAGTCGAGCGGCTCGTACATGCTCTCCGCGGCGGAGAACCCGTACAGCGGCACCAGCAGCCGACCGACCGCCTGCTCGCCGACGTTGGTGGCCGTCGCCCGCACGAAGTAGGGCACCTGGCCGCGCATCTCGGGCGTGACGACCCAGCCCTCGAAGGACTCGTCGAAGGTGGTCCGGTCGATCCGGTCCACGGTGAGGTCGAGCGCGACCACCGCGTCGTCCTGACGCGGACGCCACGCGATCGTCGCCTCGTCGCCGAAGCCGAGGGCGGCACCCGGCTCGGTCAGGACCACGCCCTCGGGCACCGGCAGGTAGTCGGTGGGCGCCGCGCTCGTGGTCCCGGTGGCCGAGGAGTCCGCGGCGGGTTCATCCTCCTCGTTGCCGTCGCCGTCGGCAGAGCCGCCGCACGCGGCAAGCAACCCGGCGGCGAGCACGCCTCCCGCGACCGCGGCAGCGGCGCGGCTCACCAGGGGTCGGCCAGGAGTCACCCGCCCATTGTGGCAGGTGGACCGCACGTCAGGAGCCGATGAAACGCTCGGCGAAGTAGGACGAAAGGCGGTCGAGACCGACACGTTCCTGCTGCATGGAGTCGCGCTCCCGCACGGTCACCGCGTGGTCCTCGAGGGTCTCGAAGTCGACGGTGACGCAGTACGGCGTGCCGATCTCGTCCTGGCGCCGGTAGCGGCGGCCGATCGCTCCCGAGTCGTCGAAGTCGACCGTCCAGGCGCGCCGCAGCTCGGTGGCGACGTCCTTGGCCTTCGGTGTGAGGTCCGCGTTCCGGGAGAGCGGCAGCACCGCGACCTTGATGGGTGCCAGCCGCGGGTCGAGCCGCAGCACGGTGCGCTTGTCGACGCCGCCCTTGGTGTTCGGCGCCTCGTCCTCCTCGTAGGCGTCGACGAGGAAGGTCATCAGGCTCCGCGACAGACCGGCGGCCGGCTCGATCACGTACGGCACGTAGCGCTCCCCGGCGGCCTGGTCGAAGTAGCTCAGGTCCTGCCCCGACGCCTCGGCGTGGGTCGAGAGGTCGAAGTCGGTCCGGTTGGCGATGCCCTCGAGCTCGCCCCACTCGGAGCCGGCGAACCGGAAGCGGTACTCGATGTCGACGGTGCGCTTGGAGTAGTGGGAGAGCTTCTCCTTGGGGTGCTCGTAGTGGCGCAGGTTGTCCTTCTTCACGCCCAGGTCGACGTACCACTGGGTCCGCTCGTCGATCCAGTACTGGTGCCACTCCTCGTCCTCGCCGGGCTTGACGAAGAACTCCATCTCCATCTGCTCGAACTCACGGGTTCGGAAGATGAAGTTGCCGGGCGTGATCTCGTTGCGGAAGCTCTTGCCGACCTGCGCGATGCCGAACGGCGGCTTCACCCGGCTCGAGGTCACCACGTTGGCGAAGTTGAGGAAGATGCCCTGCGCGGTCTCGGGGCGCAGGTAGTGCAGACCGCTCTCGTCCTCGAGCACGCCGAGGTAGGTCTTCAGCAGGCCGGAGAACTGTCGCGGCTCCGTCCATGCGCCGCGGGTGCCGCAGTTGGGGCAGGCAAGCGTGGCGAGGTCCACCGAATCGGGGTCGTCGATCCCCTTCTTCTCGGCGTACTCCTCCTGCAGGTGGTCCGCTCGGAACCGCTTGTGGCACGACTGGCACTCGGTCAGCGGGTCGGAGAACGTCGCGACGTGGCCGCTGGCCTCCCAGGTCTGCCGCGGCAGGATCACCGAGGAGTCGAGGCCGACGACGTCGTCGCGCATCTGCACCATGGACTTCCACCACTGGCGCTTGATGTTGTCCTTGAGCTCCACGCCGAGCGGGCCGTAGTCCCACGCCGAGCGGGTACCGCCGTAGATCTCGCCGCATGGATAGACGAACCCTCGCCGCTTCGCGAGGGAGACGACCTGGTCGACGGCGGAGGGAGGCGGCTTCGCCACGGCAATTCCTTCTCTATGGGGACGACTCCGCCGGCTGCGGAGCGTTCTTTCGCTGGTCGAGGAGCTCGTTCTGGCGAGCGTCACGAGACCCTTAGGTTACGCGGGGTTCCTGCACGTTCAGAACCGCGTTCGGTTCCACGACCTCGTAGGCGCTGGGTTCGTCGATCGCCCGGCTCAGCGTCGGGACCGCGGCGAGCTTCACGTCGTACGACGACAGCGCCCGCCGGTAGGCGCCGACGCTGTCCCACCGGGTGGCGAGCACCCAGAGGTCGGGCTCGTCGAGGTTGCGGCCGAGGGTGCCGTCGACGTACCCGGCCTTGGCGGCGAGCAGCGCGTGCGCCTCGTGGAGCTGGGCGCGGATCCCGTCGGCCTCCCGCGCAGGGACGCGGAAACGACTGACGACGAGCACCGGACGACCCTACGGCGACAGTGCGGAATTGACGCAACCGGATCCGGAGTTGAGAATGATTCTCATGCGCTCCAGAGTACTCCTGCCTGCCCTGACCGTCCTCGCCCTGACCGGTGCCGGCTGCTCCGCGTTCGACGAGGGCGGCGCCAGCGCGGAGGACGGCGTGACCGTTGCGGCCGCGTTCTATCCCCTTGCGTACGTCGCTGAGCGGGTTGCCGGCGACAACGCGGACGTGGAGCTGCTGACCCAGCCCGGGACCGAGCCGCACGACCTCGAGCTCAACGTCAACGAGACCGCCGAGATCGCAGGCGCTGACCTGGTCGTGTTCGAGCATGGCTTCCAGCCCGCCGTGGATGACGCCGTCGAGCAGAACGCCGAGGGTGTTGCACTCGACGCTGCCGACGTCGTCGACCTGGTCGCAGCCGAGGAGTCGCACGAGGAGCACGCCGAGCACGAGGGCGAGGAGGAGCACGACCACGGCGACACCGACCCGCACTTCTGGCAGGACCCGCTGCGGGTGGCCGACCTCGCCGACGCCGTCGCCGACGAGCTCGCCGAGATCGACCCCGACCACGCCGACGACTACCGGGCGAACGCGACCGACCTCCGCAGCGAGCTCGAGGGGCTCGACAGTCAGTTCACCAGCGGTCTCGCCGCATGCGAGCGGGACACCATCGTCGTGTCGCACGACGCGTTCGGCTACCTCGAGAAGTACGGGGTGCACATCGCACCACTGGTCGGCCTCTCCCCCGACGCCGAGCCGTCGCCCGCAGTGATCGGCGAGCTGCAGGAGCTCATCAGGAAGGAAGGGATCACGACCGTGTTCAGCGAGCCGCTCGAGCCGGACCTGGTCGAGGGTCTCGCCTCCGACCTCGACCTCACCACCGCGACGCTCGACCCGATCGAGGGTCTGGCAGACGCGTCCTCGGACGAGGACTACCTTTCACTGATGCAGAACAATCTCGAGGCGATCCGCAAAGCCAACGAATGCACGTGACGCCCGACTCGAGGACGGCAGCCGTATCGATCGCCGACGGCGCGGTCGAGATCGGCGGCCGTCCGGTGCTCCGCGGGATCGACCTGACGGTCGAGGTGGGCGACTTCCTCGCCCTGATGGGGGCCAACGGGTCCGGCAAGTCCACGTTGGTCCGCGCCCTGCTGGGCCTCTGGCCGCTGAGCAGCGGCGAGGTCCGGATCTACGGCACGCCGCTGAGCGCCTTCGGCTCGTGGCAGCGGATCGGCTTCGTGCCACAGCGCGCGACCGCGGCTTCCGGAGTGCCGGCCTCGGTCTGGGAGGTCGTCGCCGCCGGCCGACTGACCCGACGCAAGCTGCTCCGGCCGTTGTCCCGCGCCGATCGCGCCGCGATCGAGGAGGCGCTCGAGATCGTCGGCCTCGCGCATCGCGGGCGCGACGCCGTGAGCCACCTCTCCGGCGGCCAGCAGCAGCGGGTCCTCATCGCCCGCGCACTCGCCGGCGAGCCGGACCTGTTCTTCCTCGACGAACCGACGGCCGGCGTCGACCGTCCGAACCAGCAGGCGCTCGCGGGCGCGCTCGCCGCCCTCAAGGCGCGGCAGGCGACCGTCGTGCTGGTGACCCATGAGCTGGGGCCGCTCGCCTCCCTCGTCGACCGGGCCGTCGTGATGCGCGACGGTCGTGTGATCTACGACGGCGAGCCACTGGGTGACCACGAGGCACACGAGCCCTGGTTCGGCGAGCCGCACACCCACCACCACGCCGCGACGACCCCTCACGACCACACCCCCCAGGTCGCGTCCCCGCTCGACCGGCCGAACGGATCCTCGACATGAGCCCGGCCGAGCTGCTCTCGGAGCCATTCATGCAGCGGGCGCTCATCGCCGCGCTGTTCACCGGCCTCGCGGCTCCCGCGGTGGGAACGTTCCTGGTCCAGCGGCGGCTGGCGCTGATGGGTGACGGCATCGGCCACGTGGCCGTCACCGGCGTCGCGCTCGGACTTGTGACCGGCACCTCGCCCACCTGGACCGCCGTGCTCGTCGCCATCGGCGGCGCAGTCCTGCTCGAGATCATCCGGGAGCGCGGCCGGACCAGCGGCGACGTTGCCCTGGCCCTGCTCTTCTACGGCGGTCTCGCCAGCGGCATCCTGATCAGCGGCATCGGCGGCAACAGCACCGCGACCCTCCAGCGCTACCTCTTCGGCTCGCTGACGACCATCTCGGTGGACGACGTCATCGTGACCATGGTGCTGGCCGCCGTGGTGATCGTGCTGTGCCTCGGCCTGGCGCCACAGCTGTTCGCCGTCGCTCAGGACCAGGACTTCGCCCGGGTGGCCGGCCTCCGCGTCTCCTTCTACAACGTGCTGGTCGCGGTGCTCGCAGCCGTCAGCGTGACGGTGGCCATGCGGACGGTCGGCCTGCTGCTGGTCTCAGCGCTGATGGTGGTGCCGGTCGCCACGTCCCAGCAGCTCACGCGATCGTTCCGTACGACCATCGCCGCCGCCATGGTGCTCGGCACCGTGGCGTCGGTGGGCGGACTGGTGCTGGCGGCGGTCGCGTCGACCTACGACGTCAACGCAATGCCCGGGCCGACCATCGTGCTGCTGGCGCTCGCCGGGTACGTCGTCGCGTGGCCGGTCGGCGTGTGGACCCGTCACCGGGCCCGGCTGCGAGCTCCCTTCCCGGACGCGGGCCCGACCGAGCACGAGCCGACCGAGACCCATCCGCACCAGCACGGTCCGGACTGCGGGCACCTGGCGGTCCCGCACGACGACCACATCGACTACGTGCACGACGGGCACCGACACGCCGAGCACGGTGCCCACTACGACGAGCACTGAGCTGGACGGCGTTGCTCCAGGTCAGTTGGTCATGCCGGGGAGGCAGCCGGGCACGCCGGCGGTGCGACCGAGGTTGAACGCCTCGATCCGCTGGAACGAGTCGCCGTGGTCGCCGCTCATGCCCCACGGCACCTCGTCGGCGATGAAGTTGAGGCCGTCGACGATCTCCTTCTCATCGCCGTCCTCGAAGGTCAGGTTGCCGTCAGCCTCCTGTCCGTAGAGCACGGCGGCAGCGAGGCAGTCGGCCTGCAGCTCGTACTTCTCGGACTGCAGCTCCATCGAGAGGTCGGCCTGGATCGCGTGGCCCCATTCGTGGGCGATGATCAGGTAGGGCCAGGCATCACCGATCTCGTAGCCGAGCTCGAGCAGCGTCTTGTCCCACGCGACGTAGTCGCCGTCCGGGCAGTAGAACGCGTTGCCCGGCGGGAGCGACTCACCGAAGCAGGTCGGCGCGCTCGCCTCGTCGTAGCCGTCGTAGAGGCCGACGACGTTCGGCGGTGTGTAACGACCGGTGAAGTAGTCCTTCCAGTGCCGCTGCCACCAGTCGTCGGTGATGGCCACGGCGCTGTCGATGTCCCCCGCGAGCTCCTCCTCGTCGACGGTGCCGGTGGGGGCGATCGTCATCGACTCGGTCGTGTCTGTCGTGTCGGTCGTGACCGACTCCGTCGGAGGCTCCGTCGTGGTGGTCGTCTCGGATGCGGCCGGGGACGGGGGCACCGTGACGGTGGCGACGGTCTCGGGGTCGGATGCGCTGTCGTCGTCATCTCCGCCACAGCCGGCGAGCGAGAGAGGACCGACCAGAGCGAGCGCGACCAGACCAGCGAGTCGGGTGGGATGCATGGCGCGAAGCGTACGGCGACCGGGCGCCCGCCGTCCGGAGATCTGGGGTGATTCGTTCCGGCCGAGACCGAGTTTCATCCCTCCGGACCAGCCCTCACTTCACCCACTGCACCGCCGCGTCGCGGGCCGCCTCCACCTGCGACCCGGTCTGGCGGCGGGCCATCCGGCGGAGGAGCACCGGTGTCACGAGTGCACCCGCGACCGCCCAGACGCCCAGAACAGCGACGGTCTCGAGCGTACGCCAGCTGCCGCCGGCCTCGACCGCCGCAGCCGAGTCCGGCAGGAACGCCGAGCGCATCCCGAGGCCGATCCAGTAGAGCGGGAAGACCTGGACGACGACCTCCACCCAGTCCCACAACCGCTGCACCGGGTAGAAGATCCCGGAGGTGCCGGCGAGCACCATCACCGGCAACATCCCCCAGGTGCCGACCTTCTGGCTGCTCGGCACCAGCGCGCCGATGGCCATGCCGATCGGCATCGTTGCCATCATCCCGAGTCCCAGCACCCACGCGACCGTGAGCCATCCTGACGGCGCGGCCATCAGGTCGTCGAACAGCAAGAAGCTCGGCACCAGGATGACGAGCATCTGCGGGACGAGGGAGAGGGACTGGAAGGTCAGCTGCCCCGCGAAGTAGCCCTTGAGCCCGTGCGGCACCGCCTTGTGGCGCAGGAGGGTCCCGTCCTCCTTCTCCATCGCCAGCGCGTAGGCGGGACCGATCACGACGCCGAACGCGACCAGCAGGCCCAGCAGGCTCGGCAGGGCGACCGACGGGAGCAACAGATCGGTGCCCTCGACCTCCGTGTTGCGACGGAGGAAGAGGTAGCCGACCGTGAGGATCCCGGTGAACAGGTAGAACCCCTGGTCCTGGGTGCTCCGCACGCTCTGCCAGAACTCCCGCAGCCCCCGGCGGACACCGATCCGTACGGCGTGAACGGTCGGGCTCATGGCTCCACCTCCGCTGTCGTGGCCGAGAACAATCGGGCGGCGGCGTCCTCGTGCCCGGCCTCGTGCTGCTGGACGAGCGCGAGGTAGGCGTCCTCGAGGCTCGAACGGCGTACCTCGAGGTCGTGGACCTCCTCGCCCGACCGGGCGAACAGCTCGCGCACGAATGCGGTGCCGTCGGGCACGCGCTCGGTGTGGGCGGTGCCCCCCTGGCGCCACCGCACCTCGGTCTCCCCTTCGACGCGGTCCGCGAGCCCGGAGACCGTGTCATCGGCGACGATCCGGCCGCCGGCGAGCACCAGGACCCGGGTCGCGAGCCGCTCGGCCTCGTCCAGGTCGTGCGTGGTGAGCAGGATCGTGGTGCGGTCGACCTGGGACAGGCGACGGATCAGCTCGTGGAACTCGCGGCGAGCCTGCGGGTCGAACCCAGCCGTCGGCTCGTCGAGGAACAGCAGCTCGGGGCGACCGACGATCCCGATCGCGACGTCGAGCCGGCGGCGCTGACCTCCCGACAGGGTGTTGATCTTCTGGTCCGCGAGCTGGCTCAACCCGACAGTCTCGAGCAGGTCGTCGATGTCGTGCGGTCGCTGCCGGTCGGGGGTCGCGTACGGCCGGTAGTACTCACCGAGCTGGGTGAGCAACCGGCGAGGGGTCCATCGCGGATGGTCGCGCCAGGACTGGAGGACGACGCCGGTCCGAGCGCGCCAGTCCTCGCTCGCCGTGGCCGGGTCCTGGCCGAGGACCTCGACCTCACCCGCCGAGCGGATCCGGAACCCTTCGAGGATCTCGATCGTGGTCGTCTTCCCGGCGCCGTTCGGCCCGAGCAGGCAGACGACCTCGCCTGCTCGCAGGTCGAGGTCGACGCCAGTGAGCACGTCCTTCGTGCCGTACCGCATCCGCAGGTCCCGTGCCCGGATCACGACCTCGCCCACGCGACCGACGCTATGCGGCTCAGGGCCCGCGGGACAACGAACTTTGGTCGGGGTCCGGCACAGCCGTTGGGAGGGGGCCGGATCTAGGAGCCCGCTGAACAATCCGACCTGCTGCGCGACGCCCCGCGGGCGCTCCGCGGCGTTGCGGCCGCTCGGAGATGGGCCTACAGCGCCGTCGCGACCGCGCCTTGCGGAGCATCCCGCGGATGCGCCGCTCGCGACGGCCGGATTGTTCAGCGCACTCCTAGACGTCCTCGGCGCCGCCGTACCGCCGGTCGCGCCGCGCGTAGATGTCGAGCGCCTGCCACAGGTACCGTCGGTCGACGTCGGGCCACAGCACGTCGGTGAAGACGAGCTCGGCGTACGCCGCCTGGTAGAGCATGAAGTTCGAGAGCCGTTGCTCCCCCGACGTCCGCCAGATCAGGTCGGCGTCGGGCAGCTCGGGGACGTAGAGGTAGCGACCGAGCGTGGCGTCGGTGACCTTGTCGGGGTTGACGCGGCCGGCCGCGACGTCCTTCGCCAGCGCCCGGGCGGCGTCACCGAGCTCGGACCGGCCGCCGTAGTTGACGCACATGGTCAGCGTCAGGACGTCGTTGTGCTGGGTCATCTCCTCGGCGACCTGGAGCTCCTTGATCACCGACTTCCACAGCCGCGGTGCCCTGCCCGCCCAGCGCACCCGCACCCCCAGCTCGTGCATCTCGTCGCGACGACGGCGGATCACGTCGCGGTTGAACCCCATGAGGAACTTGACCTCGTCCGGACTCCGCGACCAGTTCTCGGTGGAGAACGCGTAGGCCGAGACCGCCTTCACCCCGATCTCGATCGCACCCTCGACGACGTCGAAGAGCGAGTGCTCACCCTGCTCGTGGCCCCTGGTGCGCGGCAGCCCCCGCTCCTTTGCCCACCGCCCGTTGCCGTCCATCACGATCGCGACGTGTTCCGGGACCAGCTCCGCGGGGATCGCCGGCGGTCGCGCGCCCGAGGGATGCGGCGTCGGCGGTCGCGGCTCGCGTCGCGAGTTGGCGGTTCGGCGGGTGCTGCGCACGGATGAAGGCTAGTGGGCTGCCGGAGTCGTCAGCGCTCGACGTACGCCAGCGACTTCAGGCCCCGCTCCAGCTGCCACTGGACGAACGCCGCGACCAGCCCGCTCGCCTCGCGGAGGTGGCGGGGCTCGGCGGCCTCGACGACCGGCCAGTCGCCCGCGAGCAGCCCGCCCAGCAGCGCGAGGGTCTCGGGTGCCGGGCTCGCGGAGCCCGGGATCCGGCAGGTCGCGCACAGCACGCCGCCCATCGCCGGGTTGAACCACCGGTGGCTACCTGTCCCGCCGTCGGAGCTCGGCCCGGGCGCGCGGCCGCAGTGGGCGCAGTCGACACAGGACGGGGCGTAGCCGGCAACGGCCAGCGAGCGCAGCAGGTAGGAGTCGAGCACGTGCCCGGACCGCCGCTCCCCCGACGCCATCGCCTTCAGCGCACCGAGCAGCAGCAGGAACTGCTGGACGGCCGGCTCACGCTCCTCGACCACCAGCCGCTCGGCGGTCTCGAGCATTGCGGTGCCCGCCGTGTAGCGCTCGTAGTCGGCGCCGACGGCGGCGGCGTACGCCCCCCGCGTGTCGGCCTGCGTGATCGTGTCGAGGTTGCGTCCCTCGGCGAGCTGGAGGTCGACGTGGGTGAACGGCTCGAGCCGGGAGCCGAAGCGCGAGGTGGTACGACGGACGCCCTTCGCCACCGCACGTACGCGGCCGTGCTGACGGGTGAGCAGCGTGATGATGCGGTCGGCCTCGCCCAGCTTGTGGGTACGGAGGACGATCGCCTCGTCACTGTAGAGCGGCACCGTCCCATTCTGCCCCTCGTGCGGGCACAACCGGGGCGACGCTCCGGCTCGACCCCGCGACCCTTGCCCTCCGTCGCCACCAGAGGCAAAGTTGCCGCACGCTGTGCTCCCAGCGCCAACCTGACTCGGAAGGTTTGCCATGGAACCGATCGAACCGGCCTACGGCTCCGTCGCCCTGCTTCTCATCGCGGCCGCAGCGGTCGCGTTGCTCCTGATCCTGATCATGGTCGTGCGGTTGCACGCCATGATCTCCCTGGTCCTCGTGAGCGTGATCACCGCGGTCGCGGCGGGGATCCCGATCGGTGACGTACCGGACGCGCTCTTCGCCGGATTCAGCGAGACCCTCGGCGAGGTCGCGCTGCTGGTCGGCTTCGGCGTGATGCTCGGCCGACTGCTCGAGGTCACCGGAGGCGCACAGGTGCTCGCCGACACCCTGATCTCTCGCTTCGGCGAGAAGCGGGCTCCGTTCGCCTTGGGCGTCGCCGCGCTGCTCTTCGGCTTCCCGATCTTCTTCGACGCTGGCCTGGTGGTGTTCCTGCCGATCATCTTCACGGTCGCCCGGCGCTTCGGCGGTTCGCTGCTGCTCTACGCGTTCCCCGCAGCGGGCGGGTTCGCAGCGATGCACGCACTCGTGCCGCCGCACCCGGGCCCGGTGGCTGCCGGCGTGAGCCTGGGGGGCGACATCGGCGTGATCCTCCTCGTCGGCGTCCCCACCGCGGTGATCGCGTGGTACTTCGGCTCGTACCTCTTCTCCCAAGCGGTGGGTCGGCGGGTGCACGTCGACGTACCGACCGTCCTGTTCGGCGAGGAGAACGGCGGCGAGGAGCACCAGGAGCGTTCTGACGCCGACGCACCGCCTTTCGCGCTGGTCCTCGGCCTGCTGCTGCTGCCGATGGTGCTCATCTCGTTCAACACCCTCGTCTCGACACTCATCGAGTCGGGGACACTCGACGAGAGCACCCTCACCGGGATCCTCCTGCTCGTCGGCAACACGCCGGTGGCGTTGCTGATCACCCTTCTCGTCGCCATTGTGGTCCTCGGCCGGAGGGGGCGCACTTACGAGGAGACGACCTCGGTCCTCGATGATGCGCTGGGGCCGATCTGCTCGATCATCCTGATCACCGGCGCCGGCGGCATGTTCGGTGGCGTGCTCTACATCAGCGGGATCGGCGAGGCGCTGACCACGTCGTTGGAGGACATCGGAATGCCGGTGCTTGCCCAGGCGTTCGTCATCGCCACCGCCCTGCGGGTCGCTCAGGGATCGGCGACGGTCGCGCTCACCACCACCGCCGGCGTGATCGCCGCTCCTGTCGCCGAGGAGGGCTTCGGTGACTTCCGGATCGCCCTTCTCGTGGTCGCGATCGCGGCCGGCGCGACCGTGCTCTCGCACGTGAACGACTCCGGCTTCTGGCTGGTCAGCAGGTTCTTCCAGATGGACGAGAAGCAGACACTACGCACCTGGACGGTGATGGAGACGACGATCGGCCTCACCGCGTTCGCGGTCGCGGTCGTGCTCTGGGGCGTGGCCGGCGCGGTCGGGGTCTAGGTGCGTCCACAGTGAGCGACTCGCAGCACCTGCACATCGTGGTGATGGGCGTGACCGGCACCGGCAAGTCGACGGTGGCGCAGGCGCTCGCGGCCGAGCTCGACCTGGTGATGGCCGAGGGCGACGACTACCACCCAGAGGCCAACATCGAGAAGATGAGCGCTGGGATAGCCCTCGACGATGACGACCGGACGCCGTGGCTCGAGGCCCTCGCCCAGTGGACGCGGGAGCAGCACGAGGCAGGGCACGACACGGTGCTCACCTGCTCCGCCCTGCGCCGGCCCTATCGCGACACGCTCCGCGGCGGCGTCCCGGAGTCGACGTTCTTCATCCACCTCGTCGGCTCCGCGGACGTCCTGACCGAACGGATCGAAGCGCGCGACCACTTCATGCCGGCATCGCTCCTCGACTCGCAGCTCGAGACGCTCGAGGATCTGGAGCCGGACGAGGACGGCGAGGTCGTCGACGTCGACCGACCGCTCGAGCAGGTCGTGGAGGAGACGCTCGCGATCGTGCGTCGGCTCTGATCAGGCGCCGGTCCGCCGCGCGCGGCGCGCCGGCCGCCAGCTGTCGAGCACGAACTTGGTCGTCACCAGGTCGAGTCGCTCGGGCTTGCGCCGCCACTCGAGGATCGAGGTTGCCGTCACGAGGGTCGCGTTGGGCAGCTCGTCGGCCACCATCGCCGCGTCGGAGGCGGGGTGCAGCAGGTCGCGCGGGTGACCGACGACGAGGGCCGGCGCGGTGATCCGGCGGCGCTCGGCACGCGGCGGCGCCACCCGGCCGAAGAAGAGGCCGTGGACGTACGACGCCAGCGGGCCGGGCTTGTGGTCGACCGTGTCGAGGCCGATGCCGAGCCACCACGGCACGACCCCGCGCGGTACCCGGCGACTGAGGAACCGGATGCCCGAGAACGCGAACGGGAACACCCGAGCGCCGAGCAGCAGCGGCGCGAACGCCACGATCGCCACCTCGAGCGCGTTGTCGAGCACCGGCATCTCGAGGATCAGGCCGCGCACCCGGTCAGGGGCGATCGCCGCCACCTCGAGTGCGACGTTGGCCCCGAGCGACGTGCCGCCGACCACCGCCTGCGCCGCTCCGAGCTCGTCGAGCAGCGCGACGACCTGTCGGGCGAACGACGACACGGAGTAGCCGAACGGGTCGTCCGGCTGGTCCGAGCGTCCGTGCCCGAGGAAGTCGAGGGTGACCACGTGGGCCCCGGCGGACGCCAGCGTCCGGGCGAGGTGGTCGTGCATGCGCCGCGGCATCAACAGCCCGGGCAGCAGCACGACCCACTTGTCGCCGGTGCCGTACTCGGTGTACTCCAGCCGGTCGCGACCGCTGTCGGTCTCGACGAAGAACTGTCCGACCCGCTCGGACGCGAGGTGTCGTTCGCTCACACCTCCATCCTGACAGGCCGCTCAGCCGACCTGGGGGATGGTCTCCGCCTGTGCCCGGTTGGCGGCACACACCACCGCACGCAGGGACGCGGTGACGATGTTGTGGTGGATGCCGATGCCCCAGACGATCTCGCCGGCGATCTCGCACTCGACGTACGCCGCCGCGACCGCGTCGCCGCCCGAGGAGAGGGCGTGCTCGGCGTAGTCGAGCACGCGGATGTCGGCACCTGCCTGTCGCATGCCGTCGACGAACGCCGCGACCGGGCCGTTGCCCATGCCGGAGAAGGTGCGCTCCTCACCGCGGACGACGAGGTGTACCTCCTGCTGGTCGTCGCCCTCGGCGTCGGTGACGGACGTCCACCGCTCGAGGGCGTAGGGCTGGTCGCGGTCGAGGTACTCGGCGCGGAAGATCGACCAGATCTCCTCCGGTGTCACCTCGCCGCCCTGGGTGTCGGTGTGCTGCTGGATCACCCGGCTGAACTCGATCTGCGCCCGCCGTGGCAGGTCGAGGCTGTGCTCGGCCTTGAGCACGTAGGCGACACCACCCTTGCCGGACTGGCTGTTGACGCGGATCACGGCCTCGTAGGTGCGGCCGACGTCCTTCGGGTCGATCGGGAGGTACGGCGCCTCCCACGGGATCTCGCTGACCGGCCGGCCGACCTCGGCCGCGATCCGGTCGAGGTCCTCGAGGCCCTTCTTGATGGCGTCCTGGTGGGACCCGGAGAACGCCGTGTAGACGAGGTCGCCGGCGTAGGGGTGGCGCGGGTGGACGGGCAGCTGGGTGCAGTACTCCACGGTGCGCCGGACCTCGTCGATGTCCGAGAGGTCCACCTGCGGGTCGATGCCCTGGCTGAACAGGTTCATCGCCAGCGTCACCAGGTCGACGTTGCCGGTGCGCTCGCCATGCCCGAACAGACAGCCCTCGACCCGGTCGGCGCCGGCCATCAGTGCCAGCTCGGTCGCGGCGACCGCCGTACCCCTGTCGTTGTGCGGGTGCAGGCTGATCGCGGTGACGTCGCGCCGGGTCAGGCCGCGGCCGAAGTACTCGATCTGGTCGGCGTAGGTGTTGGGCGTCGACATCTCGACCGTCGCCGGCAGGTTGAGGATGATCTCGCGGCCGGGCTCCGGCTGCCAGACGTCGGAGACCCGCTCACACACCTCGAGCGCGAAGTCGGTGGGTGTCTGGGTGAAGATCTCGGGGCTGTACTGGTAGCCGAAGTCGGTGCCGGCGAGCAGGCCCTCGGCGTACTTCATCACCCACTCGGTGCCGCGCGTCGCGATCGCGATGCACTCGGCCTCGGAGACGCCGAAGACGACCCGCTGGAAGAGCGGCGCGGTCGCGTTGTAGAGGTGCACGGTCGCCTTGTCGGCTCCGACCAGCGACTCGACGGTCCGCTCGATCAGGTCCTCGCGGGCCTGGGTCAGCACGGAGATGCGTACGTCATCCGGGATCTTGTCGCTCTGGACGAGCTGGCGGACGAAGTCGAAGTCGGTCTGGCTCGCGGCCGGGAAGCCGACCTCGATCTCCTTGTAGCCCATCCGGACGAGGAGCTCGAACATCTTCATCTTGCGCGAGGGGCTCATCGGGTCGATGAGCGCCTGGTTGCCGTCGCGCAGGTCGGTCGACAACCATCGCGGCGCGCGGGTGATCTTGCGGTCCGGCCAGGTGCGGTCCGGGACGGTGACGGGCTCGAACGCGGTGTACCGGTGGAACGGCATCCCGCTGGGCTGTTGCGGGGGAATCGTGGTCATGACTTACCTCGGAGATCGGCGAAGGATGGGCGCCGGTCGCGCACAAACGCCCGCAGCGAGGGGGTCCGGCTACTGAGCCATTTCGGCTGGGACCTCGCTGCGGCAACCAAGGAGAAGCGCGCGCATCATGACGAGGTCACTCTAGCGCACCTGCCGGACGGTCGGCGCGCCCTGGATAGCCTGACCGGATGGCCCGACTGCTCGTCGTCCACCACTCGCCCACCCGCTCGACGCAGGCCTTGCTCGAGTCGGTGCTGGCGGGAGCGCAGGACGACGCGATCGAAGGGGTCGAGGTCGTCGTACGGCCGGCACTGGAAGCGACCGCGGACGACGTGCTCGACGCCGACGGCTACCTGCTCGGGTCGCCCGTGAACTTCGGGTACATGAGCGGGGCCCTCAAGCACTTCTTCGACACCGTCTTCCTCAGTGTCGGTGGCGCGCTCGACCCGAGCGGCCGTGCGGACGTCTCGACAGGCTCGGCCAGCGAAGGCGGCGCGACCACGGGCCGTCCGTACGGGCTCTGGATGCACGGGCGCTACGACCTCACTGGCGGTGTCCGGGCGGTGCAGTCGATCGTGGGCGCGCTCGGCTGGAAGCAGTCGTACGACGTGCTCGCGGTGCTCGGCGAGGTGGGCGAGGAGGAGCGGTCGGCGGCGTACGAGCTGGGCGCTACGATCGCCGCACTGCTCAGCAGTTGAAGTACACCGGGACACGAGGGGGATGGGCGATGCCGCACGCTCGCGCAGCGGTCGCTGCCGCCGTCGCGGCGGTCTTCGTCCTCGTCGGCTGCTCCTCCGAGCCGCAGGGCGAGAACGTCGATCCCGACCAGGTCGACTCGACCGAGATCCCCGAGCTCGGCGCGTGCCGGCTGCTGACGCCGGCGGACGTCGAGCAGCCCGCGAACGCCACCCGCACGGTCGACTGCGACGACAAGCACACGGCCGAGACGTTCGCCATCGGCGAGCTCCCCGACGAGTTCGAGGACGTCGAGTACGACGACAAGGAGGTCGGCGAGTACGCCTACCGGACCTGCACGAAGAGGTTCGAGAAGTTCCTCGGTGCGTCCGACGAGAGCCTGGTGCTCCGCACGATCGTCAGCTGGGCCTGGTTCCGACCGTCGCAGAAGGCGTGGGACGACGGCGCCCGCTGGTACCGCTGTGACGTGATCGGCGGCAGCGCGACCAGCGAGGAGTACCGGCCGCTTCCACCCACGGCGAAGGGGCTCCTCCTCGGGCGCCCCGACGACAGGTGGCTGATCTGCGCGGTGGGCGAGACGGTGGCCGCGGCCGAGAAGGTTCCGTGCGCGCAGGACCACGACTGGCGGGCGGCGACCACCATCAAGCTGGGCGAGCCGGAGGACAAGTACCCCGGCGACGAGGTCGTGGCCAGCCGCACCAAGGCGTTCTGCGCCAACTCGATCAAGGCCTGGCTCAACTACCCGGCGACGTTCGAGTACGCCTACACGCACTTCCACGAGGCCGAGTGGCAGGCCGGCAACCGGCGCTCGGTGTGCTGGGCGAAGACGAGTGACTGAGCGCGTCGTACGACGTCGCGCCGCCGCTGTCCTGCTGGCGGTCGCCGTCGGACTGACCGCGTTCGCCGGGTGCTCCGGCACCGACGAGGAGGACCCGACCGCGCCGGGCACGACGACTGCGCCCGCTCCCCGGCCGACGGCCGGTACGCCGCCCCGTCCTCCCGAGGAAGGTGCCTGCTACGCCCTCAGCTTCCGCCAGGCTCTTGCTCCGACCACCACCCGGAAGCCGACGCCGTGCGGCGGACCGCACACGTCGGAGACCTACGCCGTCGGGACCCTCGACACCGTGGTCGACGGGCACTTGCTGGCCGTGGACTCCGACCGGGTGCAGGAGCAGGTCGCCGACCGGTGCCCGGACGCGCTCGCGCCGTTCCTCGGCGGCGACCAGGCCGACCTGCGGCTCAGCATGATCCGACCCGTCTGGTTCACCCCGAGCCTCGCCCAGTCCGACCGCGGCGCGGACTGGTACCGCTGCGACGTGGTCGTCATCGCCGGCGACATGGAGCTGGCCGAGCCCGATGGCAGCCTGCAGGGTGCGCTGGACGAAGACGAGGTGCGCGACCGCTACGCCATGTGCGGCACGGCTGCTCCCGACGACGAGGACTTCGAGCGGGTGATCTGCGCCGCGGAGCACTCGTGGCGGGCGATCCAGGTCGTGCCCTATGAGCCCGGCAGCTATCCCGGCGAGGAAACCGTCCGCGACCGGCTCACGGAACCATGCGAGAACGCCGGCCTCGACGTCGCCGACGACCCGCTGGACTACGAGTGGGGCTATGAGTACCCCACCGAGGAGCAGTGGGAGATGGGCCAGACCTGGGGTCTGTGCTGGGCCCCTGACTGAGGCACCCGTCTGTCCGACACCGAGGAGGAGCGAGCGCTCGGCACCTTCTGTGGTGACAGAGTTCGGCCTGTGCCGACCAACGTCGACTTCGTCCTGCGTGAGCTCGGGCGCCGTCTTGAGGCGGCGGGCGTCGTGGACGCACTCTGGGTGGGAGGCTCGCTCGCCACTGGCGACTACGTCCCGGGCGTGAGCGACCTTGACCTCGTCGCCGTCACCTCGGAACCGGTGGTCGGCGATGCGCTGGAGCAGGTCGTGCGCATTCACGAGGAGCTCGACGCTGGCCTCGCCAGAGGGATGGACCTCGGCTGTCAGTACGCCGACGCTGGGCGGCTCCTTCACATCGCGATCAAGCACCCCACGTGGACGCACGGCGAAATGGTCGAGAGGAGCGTCTCCCTGGTGACGCGCGCCGAGCTCGTCCTGCACGGGTTCCCGGTTCTCGGCCCGCCACCCCACGAGTTGCTGCCACCAGTAACGCCGGACGACGTGCGGAGCGCCGCTCGCGCCGAGCTGGCCGGCTATTGGTCATACGCGGCTCGCCGGCCGCAGATGTTCCTACGTCTCCCTGTGATGGTCGATCTCGGACTGACCGCAATGGCGCGGGGCAGGCATGCACTCTCCACCGGCGAGCTGCTGACCAAGACCGCGGCAATCGAGCAGGCACGCGCCCCGCGATGGCTTGCAGACGACCTCCGTGCCCGCCGTCGCGGTGAGAGCACCACCTCCCCCCGGTGGCGTGCGGCCTACGCCGCCTGGCGAGACGTCCGGCGGACTACGTCGTCGGTCATGCGATCCACGGCTCCATGAGCTCAGCGATCGGCGGGCCGCGGTCAGGGTCGGGGTCGGTAGTCGATGTCGATGCGGGCGTCTCGGTAGATCTCGCCGGTGATGGTGCCGTCGCGTGCTCGGATGAGCTGGACCTTCTTCGTGCCCCGCGGTGTCACCACCCGGGCGAGGCCGTGGCGGGTGACCCAGCGGTAGGCGCCGAGGCCGAGCTGGTCGACGGTGTAGCGGTCGTGGGTCTTGGCGCGGTGGTGGAACCGGGTCAGGGGTGCGTCGTTGTGGTCGCCGGTCTGGCCGGGCGGCCCGTCGGGGTCATAGGGCGTGGGGTGGTCGTGGTCGAGCCGGGCGGTGGCGCGGCTGGTGCTGTGCGGGAAGACGTCGTAGACGGTGCGCAGCCGGGTGCGGAGCTTGACCGCGGTGGGGTGTTCGTAGCCGTTGACGCTGTGACCGCTGTTGAGGTCGATCACCGGCTGCACGGTGATCTGACGATGCTTGAGGAGGTCTGCGACCTGCTCCAGCAGCATCGGGCCGATGCCCTCCACCCGGGTGATCCCGTCTTCTTGTCCGGATAGGACGCGGTCGGTGAGGTGCACCAACAAGGTGGCCGGGCGACGCTTCCTCTTCGGCACCGTGCGGGTTCGCGGTCCTCGGTCTCCGGGGAGGGTGGGGCGTCGGCCTGGTCGAGCAACGCGGCCGCGGCGTGTGGGTCGGTGACCAGCAGCCCGAACGCCTGGGCGCGGAGCTGGTCCCTGGTCGGCGGATCGTGGGGGTCGTGGTCGCCGTGCACGGCGAGGACCTCGGCCACGTCGTCGACCATCGCAGCGCCCTCGACCACCTCGGTGAGGGGAAGCTTCGCCGACATCCGACCGGTGCCCGGCTCACCCTTCTCGGCGTCCACCAGGTCCCCCGCCTTGGGCCGGGAGACCCACACACCGGTCCGCTTCGCCTCCTCGGCCAGCCGGGCGCGGTAGCCCTCCAGGTCGGCCTCGATGGTCTTGGCCTCCGCGATCGCCAACAGCCGCCCCGGGGACTCCGCTGCGGCGTCGGCGACCGCTGCGTCGACGACCGCTGCCTGCTCCCGGGTCAGTCCGCGGGTCATCGCCGCGACCTTCTGGCCCACCCACGGCTCGACCCGCAGCTCCTGGACCAATGCCCACAACAAAGGGAGCCGGTGCCGCAGGTCCAACGCCTGCCCGGCCTGGTTCCGCAGCGCGATCGCACCGGTCTCGAACGCTATCGCGAGCTCGGCCCAGCACAGCTCCGACGCCAACGGCGTGCCCTCCCCGCCCAGCCGGACCAGCCGGTCACCACCCCTGCTCACCGGCACCGCACCCGGCCGGGCTTGCGGGTCCTCCGCATGCAGGACGGCCCAGTGCTGCAGCAGCAGCAGCCGGTCCACCGCCTGTTGGCGCCGGGTCGGCACGTCGCGCTCGGCGAGCGCCAGCGTGGCCGCCGCGTCGAGGTCACCGAGTGAGTCGCTCCCGAGATCCATGACACCTATCCAACAATGCACCTCCGACACTTCGAGATGTCTCAGAACCCGCCTGTGGACAGGGAATTCGTCACAGTCACCGGGTCTCGATACGCCCTCGCCCAGCGGCTCGGGCTACTCGACCAACGGGCTGCTGCCGTGCCCTCGCTTGCGCGGGCGGCGCGGGAACCCACGGGGGGTCGCGGTCAGAACCCCAGCTTCCGCAGCTGACGTGGGTCCCGCTGCCAGTCCTTGGCGACCTTGACGTGGAGGTCGAGGTAGACGGGAGTGCCGAGCAGTGACTCGATCTGCTTGCGGGCGACGGTGCCGACCTGGCGGAGCCGCGCGCCCTTCTTGCCGATGACGATGCCCTTCTGCGAGTCGCGTTCGACATAGAGGTTGGCGTAGATGTCGAGCAACGGCTTGTCGTCGGGCCGCCCCTCGCGCAGCCCCATCTCGTCGACCACGACGGCGATCGAGTGGGGCAGCTCGTCGTGGACGCCGTCGAGCGCGGCCTCACGGATCAGCTCCGCGGCGAGCACCTCCTCGGGGGCGTCGGTGAGGTCGCCGTCGGGGTAGAGGGCGGGACCCTCCGGCATCAGCCCGACGAGGAGCTGCGCCAGCAGGTCGACCTGGTCGCCAGCCACTGCGGAGACCGGCACGATCTCCGCCCACTCGGTGCCCGTCTCGCGACCGAGCTCGGCGATGTCCACGAGGTGGCTCGCGATCCGCTCGGGGTCGGCGAGGTCGGTCTTGGTGGCGACCGCGATCTTCGTCGTACGGCGGACCTTGGCCAGCTCGTTGACCAGGAACCTGTCGCCCGGGCCGATCTTCTCGTCGCTCGGGAAACAGACCGCAACCACGTCGACCTCTGACCAGGTCGCCATCACCAGGTCGTTGAGGCGCTCCCCCAACAGCGTGCGTGGCTTGTGCAGCCCGGGGGTGTCGACCAGCACCAGTTGGCCGTCCTCGCGGTGCACGATGCCGCGAACGACCGTGCGGGTGGTCTGCGGCTTGTCGGAGGTGATGACGATCTTCTGGCCCACGACGGCGTTGGTGAGCGTCGACTTGCCCGCGTTGGGACGGCCCACGAAGCAGGCAAAACCGCTCCGGAACCCCTCGGTCGCCCTGAACGTCGGCGGCGCCGGCGCCGGCATCCCGGCCGGGCCAGGGTCGAGCTCGTCGTCGCGCTCGTCGTCGAGGTCGTCGTTCTCGTGGTCGAACTCGCGGCTCATTACTGCACCTGCTCCTGGCTGGCCCGGTCGTAGTCGGCCCAGATCTCGTCGTCGGACTTGCCGGCGGCCTTGCCAGCGCGCCAGATCGGTCCCGGGTCGACGGGCCGGGGTTGCCGGGCGGTGACGGCGCGCCAATAGCCCATCACGTCGTACGCCGTCGACGGTAGCCGTCGCTCCCGCATCAGGAACTTCCGGATCGCCCGCATCTGCGCGGACTCCCCCGCCATCCAGAAGTAGCCGTCGCCCTCGGGCCAGTCGATCTCCTCGACCACCGTTGCCAGTCGGCTGGATCCGTCCGACGGCAGCCAGGTCACGTCGGCGGCACCCGGCAGGTAGCCCTCGAGCTCCGGAACGTCGGCCACCTCGGCCCAGATCCGGGTCGGCACCGCACCGGCGTGGGTCTCCGCGATCCGGGCCATCGCCGGCAGCGCGGTGAGATCACCGACGAGCAGCAGCCATGCGGCGCCGTCCGGCATCGCGAAGGAGCCCTTGGGCTCGGTGATGGTCACCTGGTCACCGACGCACTCGCCCCGGGCCCATTCCGTCACCAGCCCCACGTCGTGGACGACGACGTCGAGGACCAGCTCGGCGCCGGTCCCTCCTGAGCCTGTCGAACGGTCCCAGGCCCGCACGGTGTAGTAGCGGCTCTGGAACTGGCCGGGCACGACCAGGCCGACCCACTCGTCCGGGATCCCGGTCGACGCGAAGCCGAGGAGGCCGGGGCCGCCGAGAGTGAGCCGCACGAGGTGGGGCGAGAGCTGCTCGCGTCGGAGCACGTCGGCGACGTACTGCTCGGCGCGGGTGCTCACCTGCTCAGGCTAGCGATCGGGGCTAGCATCGACGGGTGCTCCCCGCCGAACAGCCGACGTTCTGCCGGATCTGCGAGCCGACCTGCGGCCTGATCGCCACGGTCGAGGACGGACGTCTCATCAAGCTCCGGCCGGACAAGGAGCACCCGATCACGGCCGGTTTCTCCTGTCCCAAGGGTCTCGAGTTCGTGCACGTCCAGAACGACCAGGACCGCGTGCTCCACCCGTTGCGGCGGCGCCCGGACGGCGGGTTCGAGCAGATCTCCTGGGAGACCGCTCTCAGCGAGATCGGTGCCCGGCTGCGCGAGATCCGCCGCGAGCACGGCGGCGAGTCGATCGGTTGGTACGGCGGCAACCCGACCGCGTTCAGCCACTCCCACGCCCTCTGGCTGGGCTGGTTCCTCCGCGGCATCGGCTCGCGCCACCTCTACACGCCCAACACCCAGGACACGTCCAGCCGGTTCGTCGCGTCCGCCCTCCTCTACGGCTCCCCCGTGGTCGTGCCGGTGCCCGACCTCGACCGCACCGACTTCCTGCTCCTGATCGGCACCAACCCCCTCGTCTCCCGGGGCAGCCTGATCAGTGCCGGCAACCTGCGCGAGCGGTTCACCGAGATCGTCGCCCGCGGCGGTCGCGTCGTCGTGGTCGACCCGCGCCGGACCGAGACGGCCAACGCCTTCGAGCACGTCGCCGTCCGTCCCGACGGCGATGCCTGGCTGCTGCTCGCGATGCTCCACGTGATCTTCACCGAGGGGCTCGCCGACGAAGCGGCGATCGCCGCGCAGACCACCGGCAACGAGGCGCTGCGCGCGGCGGCCGACCGGTGCCCACCGGAGCTGGCCGAGCCGCGGTGCGGCGTACCCGCTGCCGACATCCGCGGGCTCGCCCGTGCCTTCGCGACCGCTCCCACCGCTGCTGCGCACGGGCGGACCGGAGCCTGCCTGGGCGCCCACGCGACGCTGGTCAACTACCTGATCGACGCGCTCACCATCGTCACGGGCAACCTCGACAAGGAGGGCGGCCTCCTCTTCGGCCGGGGCACCGTCGACCTGACCCGCATCGCCCACCTGGCGGGCGTCGACACCTATGACACCTACCGCTCGCGCGTCGGCGACCTGCCGGAGGTGATCGGTCAGCTGCCCGCTCCGCTCATGGCCGCGGAGATAGAGACGCCCGGCAAGGGGCAGCTGCGGGCCCTCATCGTCTCGGCCGGCAACCCGGTGCTCTCGGTGCCCGGCAGCACCGGACTGGAGCGGGCACTCGGCAAGCTCGACCTCCAGGTCGGCATCGACCTGTATCTCAACGAGACGCACAAGCACGCCGACTACGTGCTGCCGGCCGCCACCTTCCTCGAGCGCGACGACCTGGTCATCGCCGCGCTCGACTTCCACCTCAAGCCGTTCGTCCAGTGGACCGAGGCGGTCGTGCCGCCGCGGGGCGAGGCGCGACCGGACTGGGAGATCATCGACGACCTCGCTCGCGAGCTCGGGTTCGCCGCTGTCTCCGGACTGGCCACCAAGCTCGTGGGGACCGGAAGGCTGGGACGGCTCGCTCTGCGCGCCTTCGCGCCGGCTGCCGGACGGGTCACTCCGGCGCTGCTGATCGACCTGCTGATCCGCACCGGCCGTGACGGCGACCGGTTCGGGCTGCGCCGCGGCGGCCTGTCGCTCAAGAAGCTGAAGGCCAACCCGCGCGGCGTCGTGCTCGCCGAGCACCTCGAGGGCGGGATGTTGAGGCGACGGGTGTTCCACCGAGGTCACCACGTCCGCCTCGACGGCGACGTGATCGAGCGCGAGCTCGACCGGCTGCTCGGCAGCCCGCCGCCCGACGTCGACTACCCGCTCCTGCTCATCGGCCGCCGCGACGTGCGCTCCCACAACTCGTGGATGCACAACACCCCCAAGCATCGTGACCCCGAGCGCCGGCAATGGGCGATGGTCCATCCGAAGGACGCCGCCGACATCGGCCTGTCCGACGGCGAGCTGGTGCGGGTGAGAACGGCCAAGGGTTCGATCGAGGTCCCGGCCCGGGTGACCGACGAGGTGGTGCAGGGCTGCATCGCGGTCCCGCACGGCTGGGGTCATCTCGACGGCGGCTGGCAGATCGCCAACGCCGCGGGCGGCGCCAACGTCAACGAGGTGCTCCCGGCCGAGGCGGCGGACCTCGAGCGCGCGTCCGGGATGGCACACCTCAACGGCGTGCCGGTGCGGATCGAGGCGGCGGCCGTCTCAGGCTGAGTGGACGACCGCCGTGTAGGTCCGCCGGCCGGCATCGGGCACGAGGAACACGGAGGTCTTCGCGAAGCCGTCGCGGCGCAGCGCGTAGGTGCCCTGCTCCGGACCGGGCGAACGCGACGTGAAGGTCAGCCGGAAGCTGGTCTCGGAGCCCGCCGCCTCCTCCGGAAGGTCGGCGACCCCGGTGAGTCGGACGCGGAACCGCGCCCCGCCCGCCGAGATGGCGAAACCCCTGCCGCGGAGCACTGCGAACCGCGACCGCCGGTAGAGGCTCGCCGCCGAGGTGTACGACGGGTCGGCGGCGTGGGCGACGGTAGGCGGACCGACGCCCAGGGCGCCCGCGGCGAGCGCGGCAGCACCGGCTCCGATCAGGCTGCGGCGAGAGACGTCGGTCATGGGTTCCTCCTGAGGTGCGGCGGTCCGGATAGCATCGGCGCGTGGCCGAGACCGCGTGGTTCACGTACGACGACTTCGCCGACCGTGTCGGAGACGAGTTCCGGGTGCGCGTCCCCGACGCGGACCACCTCACCCTGGTCCTGAGCGAGGTGACAGCCGGCGCCGAGCCCAGCGGTACGGGTCCCGACGGCGCGGAGCGCCAGCAGTTCTCGCTGATCTTCCGCAGTCCGTCCGGCCACCAGCTGAGCCAGGGCACCTGGGAGCTCGAGCACGACCGGATGGGCGAGCTCGCGCTGTTCCTGGTGCCGATCGAACCGGACGCCGACGGTCCGCGTTTCGAGGCTGCGTTCGCCTGAGCCGTCGCTTCGGATGATCACGGCGCCCGCCACTCGAGGAGCCGGTAGACGCCGAGGTCGGCGGACAGCCGGAACCCGAGGCGCTCGTACAGCACCTCGGCCCGGTTGCCCATCGCCACGTGCAGGCTCACGGTCCGGTCGGTCGCGGCCGCCTCGTCCTGCACGGCCCGGATCAGGGCGCTCCCGATCCCCGCGGCGCGCAGGCTGGGCAGCAGGCTGACGTCGATGATCCGGATGTCGCCGACGGTCCGATCGACGTAGAGGCGCCCGACCGGCTTGCCGTCGATCTCGACCAGGTCGAAGCTGCCGTTCGGGCTGGTCTGACGGTAGTGAAGGTCCTGGGCATGGAACTGCATCCGTACGAGGTCGTCACGCTGCTCCTCGTCGAGCGGCAGCAGCGCCAGGTCGGCGCGGGTCGACGCGTAGAGCCCGACGAGGAACTCGTGGTCGTCGCCGGTGACGGGACGCAGAACGACCTGGGCGGGCAGGGTCAGGGCAGTCACGGTCACGACCACCTCGACGGGAAGATCCCCTGCAGCGCGATGCAGAAGTTCAGGGTCAGGTAGGGCTGCAGGTTGTTGTGGGGCAGGCTGCCGCCCGCGATCGAGAGCGCCTGCGGGGACAGCTGGGTGTTCTGGGTGTCCTGGTAGATGCCGCCGCCCTGGCTCAGTGCCCACGACGCGGCCGGGTTGACTGCCTTGGCGAGCGCCGGGTCCTGGGACGCGCCGTTCATCGAGTGCGCGTGGGCGGGCATCTCGCTCTCCAACAGGGTGACGAACTCGACGCCGCCTTCCTGCCCCAGGTCGTAGTTGCTGAGGCCCGGTATGTCTTGACCGGGCTGCATCGGCGCGTTGTTCATCAGGTTGGGCAGGGCGAAGGTCGACTTGCCGTCGCCGCCGTACGTCGTGCCGAGCAGGGCGAAGAGAGCCGTGTTCTGGGAGATCGGCATCAGCTGGCCGTTGCAGTACGCCCAGCCGGTCGGCGGGAAGTTGGCCGTGAAGATGCGGATCTCGGCCAGGAACTGGTCGGACATGGTGCTCCTTGAGTCCTCAGGTCTGGCTCGGGTAGACCCCGAACAGCGAGATGATGAAGTTGATGCAGAGGAAGGGCTGCCGGTTCTCGTGCGGCTGGGACCCTCCCGTGGGATTGACGGCGGCCGGGTTGAACGCGGCGTCCGGTGCGGTGTTGAGGTACGGCGTGATCGTCACCGAGTTGGCCGGGAGCGCGTTGTTGAGACTCGTCTGGTCGCCGGTCACAGCGGCGCCGACCGCGGGATGGGTGTGGATCGGGATCTGGTTGATCGTGAGGGTGACCTCCTCCACGCCGCCGGTCTGGCCGAGGATGTACGTCGATCCTCCCGGCCTGGCGCCCTGGTGGATCGGGACGCGCCCGCGCAGGTCAGGCAGGTTGAACGTGGTCACGCCGTCGCCGCCGTACCTGTCGCCGATCAACTGGAAGAGGATGTCGTTCTCCGCGATCGACATCGCCCGACCGTTGCAGAACCGCCATCCGTTGGGCTCGAAGTTCCCTCCGAACATCCGGATCTCGCCGATGTAAGGTGCCACGTCGCTCTCCTCAGTTCTGGCTCGGGAAGATGCCCTGGAGCGCGATCCCGAACGTCAGTGCCATGTGAGGCTGCATGTTCTGGTGCGGCTGGCTGCCGCCCGCGTTGCCGATCGTCCCGGGGTTCATCGTCGTCAGGCTGGCCGGCGTGTGGTACAGGTTGCTCGCGCTGCCCAGGAAGCGACCGGTCGGGTTGTCGTTGCCGCCGCTCGCCACCGTCGAGCCGTTCATGACGTGGAGGTGGGCGGGCATCGTCTGGTGGGTGATGGTGACCGACTCGCTGCCGGCGGCCTCGCCCAGGTTGTGGCCGCCACCGAAGTGGATCGGCACCCGGCCGCGCAGGTCGGGCAGCGCGAAGGTGGTCACCCCGTTGCCGCCGTACCGCGTGCCGAGCAGGGCGAACAGCGCCTGGTTCTGGTTGATCGGCAGGAACTGGCCGTTGCACATGGCCCAGCCCTTGGGCACATGGTTGAACGCGAACAGCTTGATCTCCGACAGGAACGGCTCTGACATCAGTCCTGTGCTCCTTCGGCTCGACCCAGGTTGGTCAGGGACATGTGGTTCCACCTCCGGAGAAGGTCGCGGGCGCGTTGGCGGCGGCAGTGCCCTGCGCGCCACCTCCGATCAGCGATTCGGCGTAGGTCGCGAACGCGGCGCCGTCCGTGGCACCTCCCGCATAGCCGGGCTGCCGGAGCGTTGTGTTCTGGCTGGCGACCAGCCGGAAGTCCTTGTCGGCGGCATCGCTCGACCCGGTGATCGAGTTCGCGTCGAAGTCGACACACGTCGCGAACGTGTCGGCGGCGTCGACACCGCTGTCGACGCGGATGCCCTGGAGCAGGGTGATCAGCGGGGTGGTGCCGGGGTTGGCGAGAGTGTTACCGCTGACCTTGAGGTTGAACTGACCGCTCTCGGCGACGCCGCCGCCGGCAACGAACTGGATCCCGCTGGAGTTGTACTGCCGGACCTGGTTGTTGGTAACGGTGAACGTGGCGTTGCCGTCTCCGAACGTCGTGATCTCCATGCCGTCGCCCTCGAGGGAACCCGAGTTCGCGTCCGCAGCGGCACCGATCGTGTTGTTGCTGATGGTGGCGACGAGATTGTTCGTCCCGGCCGCGTCATCCCGGCTCTTGATGATCGTGAGCATGTTCGTCTTCGAATCGCGCATCGTGTTGCTGAGGACGTCCATCGTCGCGGCGCCCTTCGCGCCAGCGACGAGCGCGATGCCGCCACCGCCAGTGTTGATGGTGGGCTCGTTGTTGGTGAACGCGTTCCCGGTCAGATCCAGGTCGCCACCGCCCGTGCCGTCGCCGATGTACTGGAACAGGTCGCCGCTCGCATCGGTGATCTGGCTGTTCTTGTACTCGACGTCCATGTCGGCGGTCCCGATGCCCTCGAACTGCACAGCGTCGTCGCCGCCGGTGTTGTCCAGCGAGAGGCTGTCCACGTTGTCGAACGTCGCGTCGAGGGCGCCTGTCGTGTTGTCCACCATGATGTTGGTGAAGTAGCCGCCACTGACGGGGACGTTCGTGACGTTGACGGTTCCGGTCAGCTCCTCGAACCGCAGGCCGCCGTCCTTGTTGGCCGTCAGGTCGCTGGTGCCGAGGGTTCCGTGGACGACGCTGTCGGCCAGGGTGAGGCCGTTGACACCGATACCGCGGATGCCGTAGTTGGTCGCGCCGTTGATCCGGATCCGCGTGAAGGACGGCGCGGAAGTGTTCCGCAGCACGATGGCGGTGCCCGCCGGGACCACGCCAGCGTCGTCGGAACCCGTCATTCCAGCGATCGTGCCGCCGGAGCAGCCCGTCGCGTCGGCAATGGTGCAGGTCCCGCCGGTGCCGGTGACGACCAGGTTGCCGGCAGTGCCTGTGGTATCGAGCACGATGCCCTGGCTGCCGCCGTTGGCCGAGATCCGCTGGAAGGTGAGGTCGGCAGCCCCGATGTCGGTCGTCACGACGCTCAGCGCCCGACCGGTCGTGCTGTCGATGGTGTTGCTCGACCCGGTGACGGTGACCGTGCCGCTGGCATCGGCGTTGAAGCCGCGCCCGCTGGTCGTGTCGATGTCCAGCGAACCACCGACGAAGGACAGGGTGTGCCCGTCGCTGCTCGTCATCGACACCGCGTTGGACGCGCCCGTGTTCAGTGTCTTCGTGGTGCCGGTGAAGTTCGTCGAACCCCCGGTGTTGCCGGAGAGGGTGATGCCGCCACCCGCGTCGTTGGAGTCGGCAACGGTTCCTCCGAAGCTGACCGAGCCTCCGGTGCGGCCGGTAACCTCGGCGGTCGCACCCGTGCCGTCGTTGAGGTTGCCGGGGTAGAGGACGGTGCCCGAACCGCCGTTCAGGTCGAACGCGATTCCGGCAGCACCGGAGAGGTTGCCGCCGCTCGCGGAGAACGTGCCCGTCGTCAGTCCGTCGAGGTTGACACCGTCGTTGGTGCTGTTGGTGGAGGTGACGGAGGTGAAGTTCAGGAAGGCACCTGGTGCGTTCACGACGTCCACGGCGGGTCCCCCCGTCGCGGTGGCGCTCGCTGTGGTCACGGTCACGCCCGCCGCGTTGCTGAGAGCGAACGCGGGCGTGCTGCCCGACGTCGTCGTGAGGTTCATGCTCGCGAAGGTGACGGTCCCGGTCGTGTTGGTCGCTGAGGCACCACCGGCGCCGGACGCGCTGGAGGTGACCGTGTCGAACACGCTGGTGCCGAGGTTGGTGCCGTTCAGGTTGACCGCCTTGGCGCCGGTGGTCGTGACCGAGATGGTGCCCGTGGCGGCGAAGCTCACGGTGCCCGCGTTGGCGGTGAGGACGCCGGTGGCACCCGAGGTGCTGACCGTGAGGTCGGAGACGTTGAACGTCCCGGAGGTGCTGTCGAGCTCGAGACCCGGCTGGGTGCCGGCCGTCCCGGCGTCGACGATCCGCACGTCGGCGATCGTGCCGCCGACGTCCCCGGGTCCGCCGGCGATGCCGCCGCCGGCGCCCGACGGATCGAGCTCGAGGCCCTGGACGGTGTTCCCTGCGGCCAGGGTGACGACGTCGGCTCCGCTCGCGGTGATCGTGGGCCGGTTGCCGGGCACACCCGTGGCCAGGGTGTCGGCTCCGACCACCAGGTCGGAGACCTCGCCGAGCAGCCGCTGGTTGAGCTTCAGCGTGATCCCCGCGCCGTAGCCGGTGGTGGTGTTGTCGCCGTCGTAGAGGTAGATGGTGTCGTTGGCTGCGGAGGCGGTCTCGGCCTGCGCCAAGGTGTCGAACGGCGCGGTGGACGTGCCCGCGTTGCCGGTCGGGTCGTCGTTGTCGACGTACCAGACGCAGCCGTTGGTCTCGATCGTCACGGTGCCCGTGTCCGAGCCGCCGTCGCCGTCCGAGACGGTGTAGTCGAACGAGTCGGAGTGGTCGGTGCAGCTGGTGCCCGCCTTCGGGGTGTAGACGAAGTCGCCGTCGGCCTCGATGACCGCGGTGCCGCCGTCGGCGCTGTTCACCGTCTCGGCGGTGATCGTGAGCGGTCCGGCGCTGTCGACGTCGACGTCGCCCGCGAGCAGGTCACCCGTGATCGACTTCTTGGGCCCGGGTTCGCTCGGGGCACCGTCGGTCGGGTCGTTGTGGACGAGGACGGTGTTGCCGACGGCGGCGTTCGCACCGGTGTAGGACTCGTCGTCCGCCACCGGGGCGTCGTTCACACAGGTGACCGTCACCGAGACCGTTGCCGTGTCGCCGTCCGGCGTCAGCGTGTAGGTGAACGTGTCCGGCGTCGTGCTGGGCGGGTCGTTGCAGTAGTTGTCATTGGGTTCGTAGGTAAGGTCGGCGCCCGCGTTGGTGATCACCACCGTGCCGTTGGTCGGCTGGGTCACCGAGGCGATCGACATGGTGCCGGTGTCGCCCTCGGTGTCGTTGGCGAGCACGTCGATGGTCGTCGCCGGGTCGTCCTCGGCCACGGTCTTGTCGTCGTCGGCCGCTACCGCGGGATCGCTCACACAGGTCACGGTGACCTCGACGGTCGCGGTGTCACCGTCCGTGATCGTGTAGGTGAAGTCGTCGGTGGTGACGCCGTCGTTGCAGTAGTTCTGGTCAGGCTCGTAGGTCAGGTCGGCACCAGCGTTCGTGATCACGACCGTGCCGTTCGTCGGCTGGGTGACATCGGTGATCGAGAACGCGTCGCCCTCGGCGTCGCCGTCGTTCGCGAGGACGTCGACCGTGGTCGCGGTGTCGTCCTCACCGACCGTCGCGGTGTCGTCCACGGCGTCCGCCGTGTCGTCGAAGCAGGTCACGGTCACCTCGACGGTCGCGGTGTCACCGTCCGTGATCGTGTAGGAGAAGTCGTCGGTCGCAGTGCCGGGCGGGTCGTTGCAGTAGTTCGCATTCGGCTGGTAGGTCAGGTCGGCGCCGGCGTTCGTGATCACGACCGTGCCGTTCGTCGGCTGGGTGACCGCGGTGACCTGGATGACCTGGCCCTCGTCGTCGTCGTTGGCGAGGACGTCGAACGTCGTTGCGGGGTCGTCCTCGTCGACGGTCTCGGTGTCGTCCTCCGCGACCGGGACGTCGGCCACGCAGTTGACGGTCATCGCGACGGTCGCGGAGTCCCCGCCCGGCGCGAGGGTGTAGGTGAAGTCGTCGGTCGGCGAGCCGTCGTTGCAGTAGTCGGCGTCCGGCACGTACGTGAGGTCGTCACCACCGTTGGTGATCACCACGGTGCCGTTGGCGGGCTGGGTGACCGAGTCGATGGTGATGGGACCGCCGTCGGCGTCGGTGTCGTTGGCGAGCACGTCGACCGTTGTCGCCGGGTCGTCCTCGTCGACAGCCGCGGCATCGTCCACGGCGACGGGGTCTTCTCGGTCGAGGTTCCGGCGCCGCTCGCAATCGGCGTTCACGGTGTCGTAGAAGTCGACCCGGGCGACGTCGGTGCCGTCGCCGCAGCTCGCGTGGTCGACGTTCCCCGCGCCGTCGCGGTCGTAGATGGTGTCGTCACCGACCTGCCCGAAGTGGTCGTCGCTCCCGGAGCCGCCCCGCAGTACGTCGTCGCCGTCGCCGCCGTAGACCACGTCGGCGTCTTCCCGGCCGAACACCCGGTCGGCGCCGTTGTTGCCCCGGACGTCGTCCTCGCCGAGTCCTCCGACGATGAGGTCGTCGTCGTTCCCGCCCAGGAGGTCGTCGTCGTCGTTGTCCCCGTAGATCGTGTCCTCGCCGCTCGCGCCGTTGAGGGTGTCGTCGCCCGCTCCGCCGCGCACGTCGTCGTCACCCGATCCGCCGTCGATGGTGTCGCCGCCGAAACCGCCGAGGATCAGGTCGTCCCCTCCGAGGCCTTTGAGCGTGTCGTCACCGCCCTTGCCGCAGATGACGTCGCTGCCGGACGTGCCGTTGAGCACGTCGGGGCCGGCTGTGCCCTCGATCGTGCACGCGCTGCCCATCGGCGGTGGATCGGCCCAGCTGACACTCGGCACTGCCGAGACCACCAGAGCCGCGGAGGCCATGAGAACGGCGAACGGACCAGCCTTTGACGCGCGCGCAGCGGCCATCTTCTTAGCTCCCGCAAACCTCAGACCGCGACTCCTCGGAGCGACGCGGCAAGTGACCCCCGACGATGGGCAGACTTTGCCACCGGCGAAGGCCGGCGGGAGCGGAATGGAAGAAGTGCCCGGGTTTTTTACCTCGAACGGACTACCAGGTGGGGCGCAAGGGGAACCCGTTGCTGCCGTCGTCGGTGACCTTGGCGGCGAGGATGTGGTGCAGCTGGATCTCGTTGCGCTCGAAAGCGAGCCGGGAGCCGGCCATGTAGAGGCCCCAGACGCGGCAGGTGTTCTCGCCGACCTCCGCGACGCACTCGTCCCAGTTCGCCTCGAGGTTCGCGCACCAGCCGGCCAGCGTCCGGGCGTAGTGGACCCGGATGTTCTCGACGTCGTGGACCTCGAACCCCGCGTCGTGCACCGCGCTCACCAGCCGGCCCGGCGCGGCGAGCTCGCCGTCCGGGAAGACGTAGCGGTCGATGAACTCCCCGGTCCGCGTCGACTGGTAGCTGTTGGCGCGGGTGATGCAGTGGTTGAGCAGCCGGCCCTCGGGCTTCAGCTTGTCCTTGACGAAGCCGAAGTACGACGCGTAGTTGCGCACCCCGATGTGCTCGGTGAGGCCGATCGAGCTCACGGCGTCGAACGAACCCTCGCCGACCAGCCGGTAGTCGAGGTGACGCACCTCGGCCAGGTCGTCGAGCCCCTGCCGCTTGATCTCCTCCTGCGCCCACTCGGCCTGCTGCCGGGACAAGGTCACGCCGAGCGCCTTCACGCCGTACTCCCTGGCCGCATGACGGACCATGCCGCCCCAGCCGCAACCGAGGTCCAGCAGCCGCTGGCCGGACCGGAGGTCGAGCTTGCGGGCGACCAGGTCGTACTTGGCGGCCTGTGCCTCCTCCAGCGTCGCGCCCTCGTGGGGGAAGACCGCGCACGTGTAGGTCATCGACGGCCCGAGCACCATCTCGTAGAACCGGTTGGACACGTCGTAGTGGTGGCTGATCGCCTCGGCGTCGCGGCTCAGGCTGTGCCGGAAGCCCTCGAAGACCCGGCGGACCCGCGACGGCGCCTCCTCGGGCGGAGGCGGCGGGGGCACCAGGTGCGAGATGCCCAGTGAGCGCACCAGGGTCACCAGCTCGGCCGGGGTCGGCCGGCGGAACTTGATGCCGTGCTTGAGGACCTTGAGCGCCTCGTAGGGGTCGCCCGGGTGCGCACCGAACAACTGCAGGTCGCCGGACACGTAGGCCCGGCCCAGCGCCAGGTCGGGGTCCGGCGAGCTCATCAGGTAGCTCAGCCCGCGCTCGGTGGCGACGTGGAAGCGGTAGGGCGCGTCCTCCGGACCGGCGGCACTCCCGTCGTACGCGGTGATCCGGAGCGGGAGCGGCTCCCGCATCAGACTGTCGAACGCCTCGGCGATCGAGAGCTTGGTCCTGGTCTCGGTGCTCTGGCTCATCAGTGGCTCCTCACGGCCTTGTCGTAGAGAGAGGTCAGACGGTCATCAGGGTCGTAGCGCCGCTTGACTGCGGCGAGGGCCGGCCCGTTGTAGAGCCGGTCAAACGTGTCGGGGTCGTAGAACGCCTCGGAGTAGAGGCTCTTGTGGCCACCGAGCTCGTGGACCTTCGCCTCGATGGCCCGGTTCTTCGGCGCGTTGACGGCGTCGGGTCCGACGTGGACCGTGCCCCAGAACCCGACGTTGACGTAGGTCGCGCCCGGCTCGAGCGGGTAGGCCGTCCAGGGCCTCCCTTCGCTGGTCGAGCCTGTCGAGACCAGCGGGCACAGCCAGACCGGTCGCATCCCGACCTCGGCGTCGAACCAGTCGAGGAACTCGGCCAGTCGCTCCACCGGCACCTCGACGTCCTGGACGACCCGTTCGCGGAGCGGACGCCCGGCCCGGCGGTCGAGCCGGTCGGCGATCGCGAACTGGCGGTCGAGCTTGAGCAGCCGCATGTAGACGTCGGAGCGGCGCTTGCTGGCCGGCCAGACCTTCCGCAGCAGCGGGTGCTGGGCGCCGAACGCACCGGAGCACCAGAACCAGTCGGTGTCCCAACGCCACAGGTAGTCGTGGATGGTGAGCAGGTCGGTCTGCCGGTCCCGGATCGACCGGTAGTAGATCTGCTGCCCGGTGTAGTCGGACGGGGTGCGGTGGGAGTCGTCCGTCCAGCGCGCGAGCGTGAGGTAGTACTCCCCCGGCGCGAACGCGACCCCGTCGAGACCGTCGACCGGCCCGCCGTCATGCTCCCTCGCCCGGGTGATCTCCTCGATCGTCTTGGCGAGCAGCCCGGGGTCGTCGAAGCGGACGTGACGGAGCGCGACGTACGACGGCACCCGCTCGAGCGCGATCCGGAGCCGGGTGGCGTAGCCGAGGCTGCCGTAGGAGTTGGGGAAGGCGTCGAACAGGTCGTCCCCCGGCCGGGTCGTGACGACCTCGCCCGCACCGGTGAACACATCCATCTCGAGCACCGACTCGTGCGGGAGGCCGTTACGGAAGCTGGTCGACTCGATGCCGAGGCCGGTGACCGCGCCGCCGAGGGTGATCGTGCGCAGCTGCGGCACCACCTGCGGCATCAGCCCGTGGGGCAGGGTCGCGTCGACGAGGTCCTCGTAGGTGCACATGCCCTGGACGTCGGCGGTCGGCGGACCGCCGGACGCAGGGTCGGGAGCCGGGTCGACCTGGATGACGCCGGTCAGGCCGCTCACGTCGAGTCCGGGGGCAGTGCTCGCGGCACGCGCGCGGAACAGGTTGGTGGTCTGCTTCGCCAACCGGACCGGGTCACCCGGTGGGATGGCTGAGTACGACGACCCGAGCCGCTCGACGGCGCGCAGATGTTCTTCCCAGGCACGGTCTGCCACGCGTCGAAAACTACCGCGCGACGGGGACAACGCGCACGGCAAAATCCTGCCGATTCCTACCCGCGCACGTCCGAGCCGTGTCAGGATCCCAGCCGAGTGCCCTCGACCGGCTCGTGATGTCTCGTTCCTGCTCGCGACATCCGCTCCGCTGGACAACGGCGCCGCGCGGCGGACCCGCCCCTGAAATAAGGGGCGGGTCGCCATCATTTCGGGCTGTTCTCACACGGTGACGGTCGCGGCGATCGTCCCGCGCGGGTCGCCCAGGTGGGCGACGACGCCGTCGCTGCCGGCGAAGTCACCGAGCACCGCGCGGTCGGTGTCGGCGAGCGCTCCCGACGCACCCAGCACGACGACCGCGTCGATGCCGGCGGACCCCGCGGCGACCGCCATCGCCACGCAACACTGGACCGCGGTCAGCTGGAGCGACGGAAGGTCGACGGTGGCAGCGGCGTAGGTCCGGCCGTCGGTGTCGCGCACCGCTGCGCCCTCGGCCGCGCCGATCCGCGCTCGAGTCGCACGGGCAAGGGTGAGGAGCTTCTTGTCCTCGGCGGAGAAGTCAGACATGAGGGCGATTATCGCGATGGTCCCGGGACGAGCGATGAGCGACCTCGTCGGCCGTCACCTCGTCGGGCGTGAGCCTCCTGATCCGAACCGTGCCGACCCGGTTGCGGCGGCCGGAAGCCTGCTCGGCCTCGAACCGCAGTCCGTGACACTCCACCGCCGAGCCGGGGATCGGGACCTTGCCGAGGTGCTTGGCCATGAGTCCGCCGATCGAGTCGACGTCCTCCTCCTCGACGTCGAAGCCGAACAGCTCGTCGAGGTCGTCGATCGGGTAGCGCGACGACACCCGCACCTCGCCCCCGTCGAGGTGCTCGACGTCGATCTCCTCCGTGTCGTACTCGTCGGTGATCTCGCCGACGATCTCCTCGAGCAGGTCCTCGATCGTGATCAGCCCGGCGGTGCCGCCGTACTCGTCGACGACGACGGCGACGTGCTGGCGCCGTGCCTGCATCTCGCGCAGCAGGTCGTCGACCGGCTTGGAGTCCGGCACCCACAGGACCGGCCGCATGATCTCCTCGACCCGTTGCGTCAGCTCGACGTCCGGAGCCTCGAAGTCGCGGCGGACGACGTCCTTGAGGTAGGCGAACCCCTGGACGTCGTCGAGGTTCTCGCCGATCACGGGCACCCGGGAGAAGCCGGAGCGGAGGAACAGCGACATCGTCTGCCGCAGGTTCTTGTAGGTCTCGATGTAGACCACGTCGCCGCGGGGCACCATCACCTCGCGCACGGTCGTGTCGCCGAGCTCGAAGACGGAGTGGATCATCTTCCGCTCGTCGGACTCGATCACCGCCGACGCCTCGGCGATGTCGACCAGCTCGCGCAGCTCGGTCTCGGTGGAGAACGGTCCCTCGCGGAACCCGCGGCCGGGCGTGATCGCGTTTCCGATCATGATCAGCAGCTGCGGGAACGGCCCGAGGATCCGGGTCAGCGCCCCGAGCGGCCAGGCGGACCACAATGCGACGGTGTCGGCGTGCTGCCGCCCGAGGGTCCGCGGCGCGACGCCGACCACCACGAACGACAGGACGAGCATGGCGCCGGTCGCGATGCCGACCTGCGCCCAGAACGACTGGTCGACGTACTCCGTGACCAGGATGGTGACCAGCACGATCGCGGCGATCTCGCAGAGCATCCGGACGAACAGCGCGGTGTTGAGGTACCTCGGCGCGTCATCGAGCACGACGACCAGCCGCTCCGCGCCGGCACGCGGCTCGTTCGCGAGCTCGCCCGCCCGGGCGCGGGAGAACCCACCCAGGGCGGCCTCGGCGGCCGCAAACAGCCCTGCGAGCACCACGAGGACGGCCGCGGTGACGAGCAACCACAGGTCGCCGGTGGACATGGTGTGCCTCGGCCCGGTCAGCCGGCCTGCGACGAGCCGGCGGCACGCCACTCGGCGAGCAGCTTGTCCTGCAGACCGAACATCTCCTTGTGCTCCTCCGGCTCCGCGTGGTCGTAGCCGAGGAGGTGGAGGATGCCGTGGACGGTGAGCAGCTCCAGCTCGGCGACGGTGCCGTGGCCCGCCGTCTCGCCCTGCCGCTCGGCGACCGCCGGGCACAGGACCAGGTCGCCCAGGACGCCTTCCTCGGGCTCCTCGGTCACCAGGCCGGGTCGCAGCTCGTCCATCGGGAAGGCGAGCACGTCGGTGGGGCCTTCCTTCTCCATCCACTGCGCGTTGAGCTGGGCGATGGTCGCCTCGTCGACGGCCTTGATGCACAGCTCGGCGAGCGGGTGCACCCGCATCTGGTCCATCACGAACCGGCTCAGCCGGGCCAGGTGCTTGACGTCGACGCCGGCGCCCGACTCGTCGAGGACCTCGATGCTCACGAGGGGATCATCCATCGCGGCGCTTGGGTCGCGCCACGGGGGCCGCGTGGACCTCGCCACGCGCGTCGTACTCGTCGTAGGCCTCGACGATCCGGCCGACCAGCTTGTGCCGCACCACGTCGTGAGCGGTCAGCCGGACGAAGGTGAGGTCGTCGACGCCGTCGAGGATGTCCTCGACGATCCGGAGGCCGGAGGTGGTGCCGGACGGCAGGTCGACCTGGGTGACGTCACCGGTGACCACGATCCGGGAGCCGAAGCCCAGTCGCGTCAGGAACATCTTCATCTGCTCGGGCGTGGTGTTCTGCGCCTCGTCGAGCACGATGAACGAGTCGTTGAGCGACCGTCCGCGCAGGTAGGCGAGCGGCGCGACCTCGATGGTGCCGGCGGCCAGAAGCTTGGGGATCGACTCCGGGTCGATCATGTCGTGGAGCGCGTCGTAGAGCGGTCGCAGGTACGGATCGATCTTCTCGCTCAGCGTGCCCGGCAGGAAGCCGAGCTTCTCCCCGGCCTCGACGGCCGGCCGCGACAGGATGATCCGGTTGACCTGCTTCGACTGGAGCGCCTGGACGGCCTTCGCCATCGCCAGGTAGGTCTTGCCGGTGCCGGCGGGCCCGATGCCGAAGGTGATCGTGTGCTTGTCGATGGCGTCGACGTAGCGCTTCTGGTTGAGGGTCTTCGGGCGGATCGACCGGCCGCGGTTGCTGAGGATGTTGAGCGAGAGCACGTCGGCGGGCCGCTCGGTGGTCTCGGCGCGCAGCATGCCGGCCACCCGCTCCACGGTCTCGGGGGTCACCCCCTGGCCGGTGCGGATGATCGCGACCAGCTCGTCGAGCAGCCGTTCGGCCAGGGCGACCTCGCCCGGGTCGCCGGCAAGCGTGATCCGGTTGCCGCGGACATGGATCTCACAGCCGAAGCCGCGCTCGATCATCCCGAGGTGCTCGTCGCCGGGGCCGAGCAGGCTGACCATGTCGATGCTGTTGGGCACCACGACGGTGTGACGGGTCGGGTGCGTCGGTGAGTTGGTCATCCTTGCCCGAGCTGGGCGGCCTTTCTGGTGCGGCGACAGGGCTGGGTCGTGAAGCAGCAATGTTACGCCGGATCAACGCGCAGGCCGACTCCGTTTAGTCCCGCGGGAACTACACAGGGGCGCGTACCGTGTGCGCATGGCGCCCGGTGAGGAGTACGACGACGACGCGGTCGAGCTCGTCGACGACGCCGAGCCGTCGTGGTTCCCCGGCAACCACCTCCCCGAGGACGCCCGCAGGCTCGGCCTGACCCACCACGTGCCGGACGGCGCGCTGCTCGACTTCGCCGGCTCTCTCGACGGCGCGAAGACCTACCACCGCCTCACGGCGTGGTTCCTGCTCGTCGTGTTCGGGCTGCCCGTGCTCTTCGCCGTGATGCGAGTGCTCCAGGCGCTCTGACCTAGCCAGGCGGCCAGGTCATCTGGCGCCCGCCGAGCAGGTGCAGGTGGGCATGGAAGACGGTCTGGTGGGCTGCGGGGCCGGTGTTGAGGACCATCCGGTAGCCGCCGTCGGCGCCGTCGAGCCCTTCGGCGGCGGCGATCTCGCGGGCGGCGTCGAAGAGGTGGGCGGCCGTGGCGGGATCGGCCTCGGCCAGCGCCGCGGCGTTCGGGTAGTGGCTGCGCGGGATCACCAGGACGTGGGTGGGCGCCTGAGGGTTCAGGTCGCGGAACGCGACCGTCGTCTCGGCCTCGTGGACGATGGTCGCGTCGATGTCGCCGGCGGCGATCTTGCAGAACAGGCAGTCGGGATCTGGCGGTGCTGAATTCTGGGGGAGAGTCACGTGCCCACCCTCCCAAATCGGGGCGCGCCGACGTCAACCCGTCGCCGTGGACGCGCGTGGAACTAGCGTGACCGGTTATGCAGCGATTCCACGGATCGCGCCGCCCTCCGCGTGGGGACTCGGCGTGACCGAGGCGCGCCCGGAAGTGCCGTCCGACGCGGACGGCGCCGTCGAGGCGCTCTACCTGGCGCACTGGGACCAGCTGGTCAGGTTGTCGGTGCTGCTGGTGCGCGACCAGGGCATGGCCGAGGAGATCGTGCAGGACGCGCTGGTCGCGGTGCACCAGAGGTGGGACCGGCTGACCGACCACCACAAGGCGCTGGCCTACCTCCGCCAGGCGGTGGTCAACCGCTCCCGCTCGGCGCTGCGGCACCGCGGCGTGGTCGGTCGCTACCTGGCCCGCCAGCAGGCGCCCGAGACGGCGCCGGGCGCCGACCAGCCGGTGCTCGGCGACAGCAGGCGCCGGATGGTGCTCGACGCGCTGCAGCAGCTCCCCCGGCGTCAGCGCGAGGTGCTCGCGTTGCGCTACTACCTCGACCTGTCCGAGGCGGAGATCGCCGACGCGCTCGGGATCAGCCGGGGCGCGGTGAAGAGCCACGCGTCCCGCGGCTCCGCCGCCCTCCGGCCGATCCTCGAAGAGCTCGGCCCGGACCTGAGGACCGACCAATGACCGGCAACGACATGGGCGACGACGAGCGCCTGCGCGCGCTCCTGCACGACGCCGTCTCCGACGTCCAGCCCCACGACGGCCTCGGAGAGGTACGACGCCGCACCCGCGCGCGTCGTACCTCCTCGCGACGGTGGGCGCCGCTGCTCGTCGGCGCCGGGGCGGTCGCGGCAACAGTGGTGGTCGCGACGGTCGTGGTGGCCGGAGTGAACAGCGACCCCGACAGCGACGAGGAGCCGCCGGTCGCGAGCACGTCGACGAGCGGGTCGACGAGCGACCCGACGACCGCTGCTGCCGGCCTCTACTTCGTTTCCAACACCGCGACGGGTCCGCGGCTGTTCCGCGAGTTCCAGGCCGTCACTCCGACGGACGATCCCGAGCAGAAGGTGCTCACCGCCCTCCAGCGGCTCACGCTGGAGCCGCGCGATCCCGACTACGTCACGCTCTGGCCCGCCGAGTCGTTCGACACGGTCCGGATCGAGGACGACCGGGTCGTCGTCGAGCTCGGCACCACGGACGCTCTCGAGGGAGCAGCCGGCGACGGCCGGTTCGGCGTGCAACAGGCGGTGTACACCGCTGAAGCCGCGCTCGGCGATCGGCTCCCCGTGAGCTTCGAGCTGGACGACGAACCGGCCCGCCGGGTGCTCGGCCTGGACGTCGGCACGTTGGTCGCCCGCGACACGAGCTTCACCCTCACCGCTCCGGTCAACATCACCGACCCTTCCGAAGGTCTCCTCGTCGAGGACGGCGCGTTGAGCGCCAACGGCACCATGTCGACCAACGTCCGGCGGGTCGAGTGGACCCTGTCCCTGGACGGCGACTCCGTGCGGCAGGGCCGCGCAACGCCCGCCGACGTCGAGGGTCCCGACGCCCAGGCGACCCTCCACGCCCCCGGCTGGGTGACCGGGGAGATCGACGTCAGCGATCTCGCGCCCGGCGAGTACGTCTTCGAGGTCACGGCCCTCGATGTCGGGCAGACCTCCGACGCACCCGCTGAATTCAGCGACACGCGGACCATCAGCATCCGCTGACCCGTCCACCACCGAGAGGATCGAAATCATGAAGCGTCACGCCTTCCCCCTCGCCGTCGCCGCGACGATCACCGCGCTCGTCCTCTCGGGGTGCGGCGACGACGACGAGCCCGACAGCAACGCCGACGACCCCGCCTCGACGCCCGCGTCCGAGACCTCCGAGCCGACGCCGACCGACGTCACGACCGCGACGTCCGAGCCGACCGCGACCGAGGCGAGCACCCCGCCGGCCGAGACCGTCTCGGTGCCCGTGTTCTTCGTCGGCGACACCCCGCAAGGTCCGCGTCTCTTCGCCGAGCAGCGCGACGTCGAAGCCGACAACCCGCTCGAGGAGGCCGTCGCGCTGATGACGGCGGGCGACACTCTCGACGCGGACTACCGGACGTTGTTCCCCGGTGGCGGGTTCGCCAGCGTCGAGTTCGACGGCGATCGATTCGTGGTCACCACGCAGGACGACGGCTGGAATACGCCCGTTGGAATGAGCAAGCTGGAGGCGAAGCTCGCCGTCCAGCAGCTCGTCTACACCCTGCAGGGTGTCGAGGGCGAGCAGGCGCCCGTGGTCGTCGAGCCATCCGGCCTGCTGTTCGGCATCGATGCCGAGGACGGCATCGAAGCAGCGGACGAGCTCTCGACCCGCGGTCTCGTCAACGTCACCTCCCCCGCAGAGGGCGCGACGGTGAGTGGTTCGTTCGAGGCGAGCGGCGAGGCCAGCTCGTTCGAGGCGACCGTGCCGTGGCTGGTCCGCGACGAGTCCGACACGACCGTCGTCGAGGGATTCTCGACGGCCGAGGGCTACATCGACGGCCTCTACCCCTGGGAGGCCACTGTCGACGTGAGCGGTCTCGAGCCCGGCGAGTACACCTTCGTGGCGATGACCGACGACCCGTCAGGCGGCGAGGGCCCGGGTCCGACCGAGGACACCAAGACGATCGTCGTCGAGTAGGGATCCGGTGGTCGAGTAGGCCGAGCGCCCTGGCGCGAGGCCGTATCGAGACTCGGTGAGATGACAGCCCGACGGCGAGCGGGCGCGGTTGGGGTCTCGATACGCCCTCGCCTAGCGGCTCGGGCTACTCGACCACCGGACTGCGCAGGTAGCCGAGCACCGCTCGCGCCTGGGCGCGCGCGCCCGCTGAGTTCGGGTGGGCCGGTACGCCGAGGGCGAGGTCGTTGACCGACGGCCCGTAGGCCTCGGCGTACCGCACCGTCGGGCCCTTGCACATGTCGTGGCCGAGGGTCGGGGTGTAGGTGTCCACCAGCTCCGCGCCGCCGCGGCGGGCGGCCCGCGCGACCATCGCGTTCAGCTCGAGGAACGTGTCGTGGAGGTAGGCCATGTCCCGGTTGGTCACCGGTACCACCGGCCAGCAACCGCGCTTCGGGACCGCCGCCAGGTAGTTGACCGCGAGGATGCGAGCGTCCGGCGACAGCCGGTGGATCCGCCGGAACGCGCGCACCAGCTTGATCTCGGACTGGGCGATCGCCACCGCCAGCCGGTCGATCCCGCCTCGGGTGAAGTAGGCCTTGCACCCGCCGACCGGCAGCGTCGACGTCGAGATCAGGGGCAGCGGGAGGTCCGGCAGCGGCAGCACGTCCATGGGGATCGTCTCGATGGGGAGCAGGCTGATGCACGCCATGGCGGCACCGGCGAAGCCGGCGTCGTTGCCGCCGATGCCCACGGTCACCAGGTCCGTGGTCGGCGTGAGCCGGTCGTACTGCGGCGGGTTGGTGCCGCCGAGCGGCAGCGACTGCGGCGCTGCGAAGTGCTCGGTCGTCGCCGAGCCGCAGGTGGCGTCGCGGAGGACGGGGACGCCGAGCTCCCGGGCCACCAGCTTGGGGTAGTTCACGTGGGACTGGGCGCAGTCGATCGGCACGTGGGTCGTGTCCGGGAACCCCTGGCCGTCGAGGAACACCACGTCCGCGGACCAGGAGTCGCCGAGCGCGACGTACTCGTCGAAGCGCGGTGCGGCGGCGGACGGCGCGGTCGCCGGACCGGTGCGATCCGCCAGGGCGGGCGTGGCCGAGAGGCTGACGGTGCCGGCGACCACCGCGACGGCGACGACGGTCCGGGTACGCATGACCTGTCAACGCACGAGCCGCCTGTAGGTCCCACGACCTGCTCTAGTGTCCCGGGTATGCGTCTGACCCGGCAGCGCCTCAACCGCACCCTGCTCCTACGCCAGCACCTCCTCGAGCGGGTCGCGATGTCGCCGGAGGAGATGGTGCGCCACCTCGTCGGCCTGCAAGCCCAGGAGAACCTGCCGCCGTACCTCTCCCTCGCGGCCCGGCTCACCGAGCTCGACCCCTACGACGTCAGCCGGCTGCTCGAGCAGCGACAGCTGGTGCGGCTGCTGACGATGCGCGGCACCATCCACCTGCTCGCGCCCGAGGACGCCGCCGTGCTGCGCCCGTGGGTGGCGCCGCGGATCGAGCAGGAGATCCGGGTCAGCCAGTCCGTCGGCGATACGCGCGAGATCGAGCGGTCGGCCGCGGAGGCCGCGCTGCGGGACGTGCTCGCCGAGGGTCCGCTCCCGCAGAAGGAGATCGGGCTCCGGCTGGCCGAACGGTTTCCCTACCCGCCCACCCAGCTCGGTCAGCTCGCGCGCAGCATCGCGCCACTCGCCCAGCTGCCACCGCGCGGCTGCTGGAAGAAGCCGGGCGGCGTGGTCTACGACTACGTGGACCGCTGGACCGGCGTGCCCATGGCCGAGCCGGACGTCCCGGACCTGGTGCGGCGGTACCTGCGGGCCTTCGGGCCGGCCACGGCAGCCGACGTCACGGCCTGGTCGGCGGTGACCCGGCTCGGTCCGGTGGTCAAAGGGATGGACGACCTGGTCCAGCACGAGGACGAGGACGGCCGGGTGCTCTACGACGTCGACGGGGCGCCGATCGCCGACGAGGACGCGCCCGCACCGGTCCGGCTGCTCGGCACCTACGACAACGTCTGGTTGTCGCACGCCGCGCGCGACCGGGTCACCGACCCCGAGGCGCGGAAGTCGTGGATGGGCACCAACGGCGGCATCGGCAACACCCTCTTCGCCGACGGCTGGCTGGCCGGCATCTGGCGGATCGTCGACGACCGGGTCGAGATGGACCGTCTGCACCGCGACCTCACCAAGGCGGAGAAGTCCGAGCTCGACGAGGAGATCGCCCGGGTCGAGGCGATGCTCGCGCGCTAGGCCTTACCCGCCCTACCCGCCCCACCGTTCCGTCTGCGCCAGCAGTGCGGCGACGGCGGCGACGCCGGCGGTGGAGGTGCGGAGTACCTCGTCACCGAGGCGGACGGCGACGGCACCGGCCGCGACGAGACCGGAGACCTCGTCGTCGGTCAGTCCGCCCTCGGGACCGACCACGACCAGGATCTCGCCGGCGTCCGGGACCGCGAGCGCGCCGATCGGCTCGGTCGCCTCCTCGTGCAGCACCACGGCGAGGTCCGCGGCGCCGACCAGGGCCCGGACGTCGGGGGTGGTGGCGAGCGGCGGTACGACCGGGTGCCAGGCCCGGCGGGCCTGCTTGGCCGCCTCGCGTGCCGTGCTCTGCCACTTCGCGTGCGACCTGGCCGCCCGCTCGCCCTTCCACACCGCCACGCTGCGGGAGGCCGCCCACGGGACGATCCGGTCGACGCCGATCTCGGTGAGCACCTCGACGGCGAGCTCGCCGCGGTCGCCCTTGGGGAGCGCCTGCACGACGGTCACAGCAGGGCTCGGCCGCGGCACCACGTCGACCGCGGTCACCCGCACGTCGAAGGAGCGCTTGGACGTCGCGCTGACCTCGCCGGTCGCGACCAGGCCGAGCCCGTCGGCCAGCGTGACCTGCTCACCGACCCGCAGGCGACGTACGACGACGGCGTGGTGGGCCTCGTCTCCCTCCACCGTGACGACCGCGCCGGCGGTGACCCCGTCCAGGGACGGCACGACGTGCTGCGGGAGGGTCACGGGAGCACCACGCGCCGGTCAGTGCTGGTTGAACGCGTCGCGGAGCCGGCCGAACACCGACCGCTGCGTCGGCCGGACGTTGCCGCTCGGCTGCTCCTCGCCGCGGACCGCGGCGAGCTCGCGGAGCAGCTCCTCCTGCCGCGGGTCGAGCCGGGTCGGCGTCTCCACGTGGACGGTGACGATCAGGTCGCCGCGGCCACCGCGCAGGCCGGGGACGCCCTGGCCACGGACCACGGTCTCGCTGCCGGACTGTGTGCCGGGCTCGACCTCGAGCTGGAAGTCGGTCTGCAGTCCCGAGTCACCGGCGCCCTCGGCGCCGACCAGGTCGGCCTCGAGCGTCGGCAGCGTCAGGACGGTGCCGAGCGCGGCCGCCGTCATCGGCACGACGACGGTGCAGTGCAGGTCGTTGCCGTGCCGGGTGAACGTCGGGTGCTGGGCGACGAGGATCTCGACGTAGAGATCCCCCGGGGGGCCGCCGCCGGGGCCGACCTCGCCCTGCTCGCTCAGCTGGACCCGGGTGCCGGTGTCGACGCCGGCGGGGATCTTGACGGTGAGGGTGCGGCGGGAGCGCACCCGTCCGTCGCCCGCGCACTCGCGGCAGGGGTCGGGGATCACGGACCCGAAGCCCCGGCAGGCCGGGCAGGGCCGCAGGGTGCGGATCTCACCGAGGAACGAGCGCTGCACGTGTGCGACCTCGCCCTGGCCGTGGCAGGTCTCGCACGTCACCGGCTGGCTGCCCGGCGCCGCGCCGGCGCCGCCGCAGGTGGTGCACCGGATCGCGGTGTCGACCTTGAGCTCACGGGAGACTCCGAACGCTGCTTCGGCGAGGTCGACCTCGAGGCGGATCAGCGCGTCCTGGCCGCGACGCGTGCGCTGGCGCGGGCCGCGGGTGGCGCCGCCCGCCGCGCCGCCGAAGAACGCGTCCATGATGTCGGTGAAGGAGAAGCCGGCACCCTGGCCGCCGAAGCCGCCGCCGAACGGGTCGCCGCCACGGTCGTAGGCGGCCCGCTTCTGCGGGTCCGACAGGACCTCGTAGGCCGCCGTCACCTGCTTGAACTGCTCCTGCGCCGTGGGATCGGGATTCACGTCGGGGTGGAGCTGTCGGGCGAGGCGCCGGTAGGCCTTCTTGATGGCGTCGGCGTCCGCGTCGCGGGCGACACCGAGGAGGTCGTACAGGTCCTGATTCACGTGCTTCCTTGCTTGTCTGGGATCGGGACTGGTTCGGGTGGAGCGGGGCGTCAGCCCTCGTCGAGGATTCGCGAGACGTAACGGGCGACCGCGCGGACCGCGGCCATGGTGCTCGGGTAGTCCATCCGGGTCGGGCCGACGATGCCGAGCGACGCCAGCGCGTCGTCGGGGCCGTAGCCGGTGGCGACCACGCTGGTGGACGAGAGCTCCTCGTAGGGACCCTCAGCCCCGATGCGCACGGTGACCGTGCCGCCGCTGGTGGCCTCGCCGAGGAGCTTCAGCAGCACCACCTGCTCCTCGAGCGCCTCCAGCAGGGGACGGACGGCGGAGTCGAAGCTGTCGCCGAAGCGGGCGAGGTTCGCCGTACCGCCGACGGCGATGCGCTCGTCCGAGCGGTGGTCGCTCATCGCCTCGACGAGGGTCTCGACGACGGCGACGGTGGCCGGGGACGCGGGCTGCTCGCCTGCGACGAGAGCATCGAGGGCGACGGCCGCGGCCGCGATCTGCTCACCGATCGCCGTCAGGTTGATCCGCGAACGCAGGGCGGCCAGGTCGTCGTCGGCGAGCTCCTCGGTGAGCTCGACCAGCCGCTGCTCGACGCGGCCCGTGCTGAGGATGAGGACGACGAGCAGCCGGCTCGGGGTGAGCGCGACGATCTCGACGTGCCGGACCGTCGAGCGCGACAGCGTCGGGTACTGCACGACGGCGACCTGCCGGGTCAGCTGCGACAGCACCCTGACCGACCGGTGCACGACGTCGTCGAGGTCGACAGCGCCGTCGAGGAAGGTGGCGATCGCCCGGCGCTCGGCCGAGCTCATCGGCTTGACGGTCGTCAGCCGGTCGACGAACAACCGGTAGCCCTTGTCGGTCGGCACCCGTCCGGCGCTGGTGTGGGGCTGTGCGAGGTAGCCCTCCTCCTCGAGGGCGGCCATGTCGTTGCGGATGGTCGCCGGTGACACGTTGAGCCCGTGCCGCTCGACCAGCGCCTTCGAACCGACCGGCTCCTCGGTGGCGACGTAGTCCTCCACGATCGCGCGCAGTACGGCGAGCCTGCGGTCCTCCTGCATCTCGCCTCCCTCTTGACTGCCTGGCACTCGGGTCGTCTGAGTGCCAAGGATACCGCCGTGGGCGCCGTGCGCACGTTCGGTAGCGTCGCTGCATGCCCTTCGCCGAGATCGCCGACCGGGTGTGGGTCGCCCGCTATCCCTGGCTCGACGTCAACGTGAGCGTGGTCGGCGGCAGCCGCGGCCTGGTCGTCGTCGACACCCACAGCTCCGCGCTCGTCGCGCGCGAGGTGGTTGCCGACGTCCGCGCGCTCGGCGCCGGCGAGGTGGTGGCGGTGGTGAACACCCACGAGCACTTCGACCACACCTTCGGCAACGTCACGTTCCGCGAGGAGTACGGCGCCGGCCTGCCCATCCATGCGACCGACGAGGCCGCCGCTCGGACCATCGCGGCTGGCGAGCGGATCAAACGTGCCTACGACGCAGAGGCCGACGACCCGCACCGCGACGAGGTGCTCGCGACGACGATCGTGCCCGCTGACCAGGTGTTCTCCTCCGCCTCGGTGCTCGACCTGGGCGACCGCGCGGTCGAGCTGGTCCACCCGGGCCGGGGCCACACCGGCGGCGACCTCGTGGTCAGGGTGCCCGCCGCCGACGCGCTGCTGGCCGGCGACCTGGTCGAGGAGTCCGCGCCGCCGGCGTACGGGGGCGACTCCTACCCGCTGGATTGGCCACAGACGCTCGACCTCGTGCTCAACCTGACCACCCCCGGCTCGGTCGTCGTGCCCGGACACGGCGCCGTCGTCGACCGGGCCTTCGTGCAGGACCAGCGCTCGGACATCGGTGTCGTGGCGGAGACGATCCGCGACCTCGCCGGGCGCGGCGTGCCGTTGGCCGACGCGCTCGCCGCGGCGGAGTGGCCGTTCCCCGCCGAGCGGCTGGCCGACGCCGTACGACGTGGCTACGAGCAGCTGCCCCGGTCCGAGAAGCGGCTGCCGCTGGCCTGAGGGCCGCTGACTGTCACGCGGTCGGCGCCGTCACCGGCCCGAGCGGCGCGAGCACCTCGAGCGGCTCCGCCTTGCCCTTGAGCGGGACGCTGCCCCGGGAGACCAGCGGCACGTCCGTCGTCAGCATCGCCGCCGTGGCCGCGGTGATCAGCACGTCGTCCCCGGTCTGCCGGGTGGCGGCCTCGACCCGGGCGGCGACGTTGACGGCGTCGCCGATGACGCTGAAGTTCAGCCGGCCCGCGCCACCGATCGATCCTGCGACCACCCGGCCGGTGTTGACCCCGGCAGCCACGCTCAGGCCGGTGTCGAGCGCGGCCGCGGCCGCGACGATCTCCCGCGCAGCCGCCACGGCGCGGTCCGCGTGGTCCGGGAAGAGCTCGGGAGCCCCGAACACCGCCAGCAGCCCGTCGCCGATGAACTTGTCGACGTGCCCGCCGTGCTTGTCGACGATCGGCACCATCACCGAGAACAGCCGGTTGAGGGTGGCTACCACCGCGGTGGCCGGCGCGCTCTCGGCGTAGGACGTGAAGCCGATGACGTCACAGAACATGATCGAGACCTCGACCTCGACACCTTCCTCCGGGAACTGACCGGAGAGGATGAGGGCGGCGACCTCCTTGTCGACGTAGGTGCCGAACGCCGCGCGCATCTGCTCGCGCTCCTCCAACCCGCGCGCCATCAGGTTGAAGTCGTGCGCGAGCTCCCCCAGCTCGTCACTGGTCGTCACCGGCACTCGCGCCGCCAGGTCCCCGTCCGCGACCCTGGCCATCGCCACCCGGACCCGCTCGATCGGGCGCGTGATCGCCTCGGCCAGCAGCACCGAGAGCTCGTGGGAGAGAGCGAGTCCCACGCAGACCGACGCCACGACCGCCAGCACCAGGTCGTCGGATCCACTGCGGTCGCCCAGCAGGCTCGCGACCAGCAGGGCCGTCGCGACGGTGTAGGTCGACGGACCGAGGAGGATCCGCTTGCGCACCGGCAGCCCGAGGCGGGTGAACGGGAAGTCGTCGGGCAGCACCTTCGCGATGTCGCTGACCATCGGCCGGGACAGCATCTCGCCCGCCGAGTAGCTGAGCACCGTGGCGTAGACCGCCGGCACGACGCAGGCCAGCACCAGCACGAAGAAGTCGGTCCACTCCAGGTCGAACAGCACGACGCCGAAGGCGCTGGTCGGCAGCACGACGAACGGGTTGATCCACCAGCTGTTGCGGCGGAACTGACGGTAGGTCAGAGTCGTCGCGGTCTCCCAGGCACTGACGGTCTCGGTCGCCGTCGGCGCCGGGGTGTCGTGCCAGGCGCGGACGGCGCAGAACGCCGACCGCGTGCGCAGCGAGGCGACGAAGATCGCGATCGCGGTCAGGATCGAGCCGAACGTCGCGAGTCGCGCCACCTGGTGCGTGCTGGCGTCGTAGTAGGAGGCGAGGATCACGACCGTCACGAGGGCGACCAGGATCGACACGGCGGCCTGACCGACCGCCAGCACCAGCCAGTACCGCGATCCCAGGCGCTCGTAAAGCCTCTCGGTGATTCGATCGAGCACGTGCCGAGTGTCCCGCCAAGAATGTGATCCGTCCACGAATACGGTGTGGGTCGTGACCGATCGCTATGGCTCCGACGTGCTGGCCGGGGACTGGAAGAAGCCGAAGAACGGGCGCGCCGTCGAGGCGCCGGCCGAGATCGGCGCGGTCGTCGAGGAGGTCATCGCCGACTGGTGCGGCGAGATCGTCGCCGTCGACCGCGACCTGCACACGCTCACCCTCGAGGACCGGCGCGGCAAGCGCCGCACGTTTCCCCTCGGGCCTGGCTTCCTGCTGGAGGGCAGGCCGGTGATCCTCACCGCGCCGGTCCGCCGTACCGCGAAGCCCGCGCGTCCGACCCGGACGGCGAGCGGCTCGGTCGCCGTCCACGGCGCGAGGGCCCGGGTCGCGCGGGCCAGCCGGATCTTCGTCGAGGGCCGCCACGACGCAGAGCTGGTCGAGAAGGTGTGGGGCGACGACCTCCGGATCGAGGGCGTGGTGGTCGAGTACCTGGGCGGGGTCGACGACCTGGCCGACCACCTGGTCTCGTTCCGGCCCGGCCCGCAGCGCCGGGTCGGCGTGCTCGTCGACCACCTGGTGCGCGGGTCGAAGGAGTCACGCATCGCCGACGCGATCGCGCGCGGCCCGGACGGACGGCACGTCCGGATCGTCGGTCACCCGTTCGTCGACGTCTGGCAGGCGGTCAAGCCCGAGCGGCTCGGGCTCCGGGCGTGGCCGACCATCCCCCGCGACATCGAGTGGAAGAAGGGCGTCTGCCAGCACCTCGGCTGGCCCCACCGCGACCAGGCCGACATCGCCCGCGCGTGGCAGCACATCCTGTCGAGGGTCAGCTCGTTCGCCGACCTCGAGCCCGAGCTGCTCGGCCGTGTCGAGGAGCTCATCGACTTCGTGACGGTCGACGCCTAGCCCGAGACGCGCGGGGCCAGATCCGGTCAGCCCATCTTCATCGGCCGGCCGTGCCCGTCGCGCGGGTTGCCGGCGAGGATCACGATGCCGTCGATGAACGGCCACAGCGACGCGACGCCGCAGGTGAAGATCGTCACCAGCAGCTGGGCGACGCCGATACCGGTGTGACCCATGTACATCCGGCCGATGCCGAGCGGCACCAGGATCTGCAGCAGTCCGGCGACCAGCTTCGACTTGTCGGAGTAGGCGGCTCCCGTGACGGGATCGACGCCGTACGGCGCCGCCGGGTTGAACCCATAGGGAGTCGGCGGCCGGCCGTAGACGGGCGGCTGCTCTCCGTAAGGGGGCGGTTGCTGCCCGTACGGCTGCTGGTAGGGCTCGTACTCCGGCGGCTGCTGTCCCACGCCGCCGATCCTACGGCCCCAGGTTCAGGGGATCAGGTCGCGGACGACGAGGTCCGCGAGGAGCCGACCGCGGCAGGTGAGCACCACCCGGTCCCGCTGCTCCCAGTCGGCGGGGTCGACCAGCCCCCGGCGGGCCAGGTCCGGTACGGCGGCGCGACCGGCGTCGTCCAGCGCGCTGCCCGCCAGGCCCTCGCGGATCCGCACCTCGAGCAGCACCCGCTCCACGTGCTGCGTGGCGGCGTCCAGCACCTCGCGCGCGTGGGCGGGGCTGACGCCGGCCGCGAGCCGGTCGCCGTACGCGGCCGGGTGCTTGACGTTCCACCACCGCACGCCGCCGACGTGGGAGTGCGCGCCGGGCCCTACGCCCCACCAGTCGGCACCGGTCCAGTAGCCCAGGTTGTGGCGGCACCGCGTTTCACTGCCGGCGCCGTCGCGCGCCCAGTTGGAGACCTCGTACCACTGCAGGCCGGCGGCACTCAGCAGGGTGTCGGCGGCGACGTACTTGTCGGCGAGGTCGTCCTCGTCGGGCATCGGCAGCTCGCCGCGCTTCACCCGGCGAGCGAGCGCGGTGCCCTCCTCCACGATCAGCGAGTACGCCGAGACGTGGTCGGGCTCGCAGCCGAGCGCCGCCTCGACGGAGGTCACCCAGTCGGCCGGGCTCTCCCCCGGGGTCCCGTAGATGAGATCGAGGCTGATCTGGTCGAAGCCGGCCGCACGGGCGTCGGCCACGACCCCCGGAACCCGTTCGGGGTCGTGGGTCCGGTCGAGCGTGGCCAGCACGTGCGGCACCGCCGACTGCATGCCGAAGGAGATCCGGTTGTAGCCCGCGGCCCGCAGCCGCTCGAGGTAGGCCGGGTCGACCGAGTCGGGGTTGGCCTCGGTCGTCACCTCGGCGTCCGCCACCAGGCCGAACTCGTCGTCGAGGGCACCGAGCAGGCGGCCCAGGTCCTCGGGGGGCAGCAGCGTCGGCGTGCCGCCGCCGAGGAAGACCGTCGACACCGGAAGGTCGACGTCACCCAGAACGGAGCGGGCCAGCCGGACCTCGGCGATCGCGTGGTCGACGTACGTCTGCCGGCTGACACCGCCGCCCAGCTCCTCGGCCGTGTAGGTGTTGAAGTCGCAATACCCGCAGCGCACCGTGCAGAACGGCACGTGCACGTAGAAGCCGAGCGGCCGGCTGCCGAGCTCGGCCAGTGCGCTGGCGGGGAGTGAGCCGTCGGGCGGCGCGGGCTCCCCCTCGGGCAATGCTGACGGCACCCGGCGATTGTCTCAGGCGGGTTCAGACCGGCACGTTGAGCGTCGCCGTGAAGCCCTCGTCGACCGAGCCGGTCACCTTCGCGAGCTGCAGGGAATAGCCGTCGGAGAAGATCCCGTCGCTCTCGAGCGTCAGCTGGGACAGGTTCGTGACGCTCTGCTCGTAGCCCTCGACGTTGTCGTAGACCTCGTCGCAGACGTCCTTGGGGAGCGCGAGCTGGGAGGTGCGGAGCTTGTTCTCCGCGGTGGTGGCCTTGGCGACGCTCTCGTACACCTCGAAGTGCAGGTGGGGCCAGCGGCCCGCGTAGCAGGCCGGGAAGATCGTGGTGAACTCGAGCCAGCCGTCGTCGTCGGCCTCCTGGACGCCGCGGAGGTAGTTCTCCTCCGTGACCCCCTCGGAGTACATCGAGTAGCGGCCCTCGCGGTCGCAGTGCCAGAGGTAGATCGCTGCGCCGGCGAGCGGGGTGATGTCGTCCCCGGACAGGTCGTAGATGCGCAACCGCACCTTGGTCGGCACTCCCCCGGCGACGCCGGTGGCGGTGCCGAAGCTGGCCCTGATGTCGCTGCGCACGATGCCCGACTCCCTCAGCACGTTGGGCCCGTTGCTGCCGTCGCCCGGGTAGGGGCCGGCCGTCTCCTCCGGGATCTCGCCGTCGGCGACTTCGACGCCGGAGTCGTCGCCCATGGGTCCACCGGCCGGCGGTACGGCGGCACTGCTGCTCGCGCTCGACGAGCCGCTCGGCGTACCGCTGTCGTCGGCGCACCCGGCGACCGCGGCGACGCCGATCCCGCCCATCAGGCCGAGCAGCCCGCGCCGTCCCCATGCGCGGCCGCGCTGCTCGGACAGCTCGTTCAGGTCGTGCTGGAGCCCGAGGTCGTGGGGCTCGAGCGCTCCGTCACCATGGTCGTGCAGGTCGGTGGTCATGCCGATCAGTAAAGACAGCGATCCTGTGCGGCTCCTGTGAGCCGCCGATGATTCACCCGTAGAACGAGTTGATCAGGTCCTTGTTGTTCGACTCGACGACGGACCGCTTCACCTTGAGCGACGGCGTGAGCTCGCCGGACTCGATGGTCAGGTCGTGGTCGAGGAGCTCCCACTTCTTGATGGTCTCCCACCGGTTCAGCTGGGAGTTGAGCTCGTCGACGTAGTCGCCGATCATCGCCTTGACCTTCTCGGAGCGGACGATGTCGGTGTAGGACTGGCCGGCCATGTCGTTCTCGGCAGCCCACCCGGCGATGGCGTCGGGGTCGAGGGTGACCAGGGCGACGACGAAGTTGCGCTCGGCGCCGAACACCATGAACTGGCTGACGTAGGGGCAGATCGCCTTGAACTTCGCCTCGATCGCGGGCGGCGCGATGTACTTGCCGCCCGAGGTCTTGAAGAGCTCCTTGATCCGGCCCGTGATGCGGAGGAAGCCGTCGTCGTCGAGCTCGCCCTTGTCGCCGGTGCGGAGCCAGCCGTCGTCGGTCATCGCCTCGGCGGTCGCCTCGTCGCGGTTGTGGTAGCCGGCCATCAGGTGCGGGCCCTTGAGCTGCACCTCGCCGTCGTCGGCGATCCGGACCTCGGTGCCGGGGAACGGCATACCGACGGTGCCGAGCTTGTACTCGTCGGGGTGGTTGACCGTGGCGCCGGCAGCGTTCTCGGTCATGCCGTAGCCCTCGAGGATGAGGATGCCGGCGGCGTGGAACCAGGCGGCGATATCGGCGTTGAGAGCTGCCGAGCCGGAGATGAAGAACCGCACCCGGCCGCCGAAGCGGTCGCGCACCTTGCTGAAGACCAGCTTGTCGAAGATCCGGTGCTGGATCTTGAGCGGCAGCGGGACGGGCTTGCCGGCGCGGTTGAGCTCGTCGACCTTGAGGCCGACCTCGAACGCCTTCTTGAAGATCTTCTCCTTGGCGCCGCCCTCGGACGCCTGCATGGTGACGATCCGGGCGTGGGCCTTCTCGAAGATCCGCGGCGCCGCGCCCATGAAGGTCGGCTTCACGATCCCGAGGTTCTCGACGATCTTGTCGACCCGCCCGTCGATCGCGGTCGCGAAGCCGCAGGCCAGCTGCGTCGAGAGCAGCACCTTGCCGAAGGAGTGGGCCATCGGCAGCCAGAGGAACTGCAGGTCGTCCTCGCTGAGGATGTTCTGGGCCTTGATCGCCTCGCCCTCGAACACCCACGCCTTGTGGAGGGTGCGCACGCCCTTGGGGCGCCCAGTCGTGCCGGAGGTGTAGATCAGGGTCGCGAGGTGGTCGGGCCTGATCTCCTTGCTCACCGTCTCGATCGCGTCGGGGTGCTCGGCGAGGTAGGCGTCACCGAGGTCGGCGAGGGCATCCATGGTGATCACCCAGTCGCCGTCGGCGACGCTGTCGTCGAAGGAGATCACCTTCGCCAGGTTGGGCAGCTCGTCCTGGTGCGCCTTGAGCTTCTCGAGCTGCGTCCCGTCCTCGGCGAAGACGAACCGGCACTCGGAGTCACCCACGATGTAGGCGGTGTCCTCGGATCCGGTCGACGGATAGACGGTGGTGGTCGCGCCCGCGGCGCACATGATCGCGAGGTCGGCGAGGATCCACTCGTAGCGCGTCGAGGACGCGATGCCGACGCGCTGCTCGGACTCGAGGCCGAGGGAGAGCAGACCGGCGGCGAGGCGTCGTACTCGATCCCCCGCCTGGGTCCACGTGACCGACTCCCAGGCGTCGCCGACGGGGAACCGGAACGCCTCCCTGCTGCCAGAGGCCGCGACCCGATCCATGAACTGGATCGCCACATTCTGCGGCATGTGGTCGAGGAAACTCGTGTCGTGGGTGATGGGCATGACGCTCCTCATGCGCTTCCGAGACCGACGGGTGAATGACACGTAACCTAGATCACTCCGGCCCCTGTCGGTAGCGCGCCCCCTACCGGGAGAGATATTGCTCGACCTTCCGCCGCACCTCGGGGGCGAGATCCTCGATCGCCAACAGGTCCGGCAGCCGCGAGCGATCGAGGAAGAGGGCCACGAACATGTCCCGGACGGTGACGCCGTGGTCGGGCTCGTGGACGATCTCGACGGAGTCGCCGGCGGTAATCGAACCCGTCGCGAGGACGCGGAGGTAGGGCCCCGGACGGCCCTCGGCCGCGAACCGCTTGACCCAGGCGGTGTTGTCGAACCCGCTGAGGCCCATCCAGTTCTTGAAGTCGTTGCACGGCGTACGGACGCTGGCGATCTCGAGCAGCACCTCGCCGACCTGGAGCCGGGTGCCGACCGCGACGTGGGTGAGGTCGACGCCCTCGGTCGTCAGGTTCTCGCCGAACTGACCGGCGCGGATGTCCCGCCCCAACTCGGCGGCCCAGAAGTCGAGGTCCTCCCGCGCGTAGGCGGAGACGGCCTGGTCGATTCCGCCGTGGTGGACGGTGTCGGAGACCTGGTCGCCCGCGACACCGAGCTCCGTGACCGCGACCTGTCCGGTCACCGGCTGCTTGTCGATGGAGGTCCTCCCGATGCCTGCCCAGTCGGCCTCCTTGGGGAGGCCGACGTTGACGGAGAGGAGGCGGGGCACGGGTAGATCGTCGCAGCCCGAGCCGTCGGCGTCGCGTGATTATCCGTGCTCCCGGACGGCGTAGGCCAGGTGCGTCACCCTCGGAGACGGCTCCGCGCGGACCGGCTCCAGGGCCACCCGGCCCGCGTCAACGCCCTCGAACAGTCGGATCCCGGTGCCGAACAGCACGGGCGAGAGAGCGATCGAGAACTCGTCGACCAGGCCGGCGTTCACATATTCGAGGATCGTCGCGCCGCCGCCCGCGATGCGGACGTCACGGTCGCCGGCCGCCTCGCGGGCCCGGGCGAGCGCGGGCTCGATGCCGTCGTTGACGAAGTGGAAGGTCGTCCCTCCCGGCCGCACCCAGGGATCCCTCTTCTCGTGCGTCACGACGAAGACCGGGGTGTGGAACGGCGCCTCCTCCGGCCACGCCTGCGCGCCGGCATCGAACATGCGCTTGCCCATCACGCTCGCTCCGGTGCGCTCGAACGTCTCCCGCAGGATGTCGTTGTCACGCCCTTCCTCGCCGCCCTCGCCGAGCTTCAAGTTGGCCCTGAAGAAGCGCTGCGGGAAGACCCACCGCTGCAGCTCCATCCACTGCCTCCCCATCAGCTCCTCGGGCGCCGCGGGCGCGATGAACCCGTCCAGCGACATGGACACGCTGAAGAACACCTTCCCTGCCATCAGTCCTCCGCTCCGTTCCGAAGGACCTCGGCGACGTACGCCGCCAGGTTGCTCAGGGTCTGCTGGCCGCCCTCGATCGCGTGGTACCTCTCGACCGCCTCGTCGCGCAGCTCCTTGGTGGGGAACACCGTGCGCATCTCGATCCTGGTCGCGGCACCGTCTGCCTCGAACGTCAGGACCGACTCGAAGGCGTTCGGGTCGTCGCGCGACTCACCGTGGAGCAGCGCGATGCGTTCCGACGGCGTGATGGCGGTCCAGGAGATCCACTCCTGGTAGTCCGTCCCGTCCGGTCCGTGCATCACGAACTGCCACTCCCCACCGACGCGGAACTCGAACGCCCCCGTGGTCGTCGTGAAACCTTCCGGTCCCCACCACCGCGACAGGTGCCGGACCTCGGTGAACGCCTCGAACACCAGCTCTCGTGGGGCGTCGATCACCCGGGAGATGACGATCTCCCGGTCTGCCGTCGCAGACTGCGCCGGCGCTCCTCGTCCCGTCGCGCTCATCAGCTACTCCTCCTGCCTTGCCTGCTTGAGGTCCTGCACGTATGCGTCCAGCCGGTCGAAGCTCTGGGTCCAGAACTGCTCGAACCCGCCGGTCCACTCATGGACGGGTCGCAGCCCGCGGGCGTCGAGGCCGTAGAGCCGCTGCTTGCCGGCCCTGCGGTCCCGCACCAGCCCGACCTCACGGAGGACGCGCAGGTGCTTGGACGCCCCCGGCTGGGTCATCCCCAGCTCCTGGGCCAGCTCGGTCACCGGCCGCTCACCCGCCCGCAGCAGGACCAGGATCTCCCGGCGCTGCGGCTCGGCGATCGCGTTGAAGACGTCCGACGTCGTCGCTGCTCGTGCCATGGCCGCTATCATATGCCCATATCGGCATGCGTCAAGCCGTATGGCTTGCCAGGTCAGTCCTGCACGGCCTTCGCGACCGTGATGCAGCGTGTCACGTACTCCCGCTCCTCGGCCGACAGCGGTCGCCCGGCCCGGACGGCGTCGGCGTGCGCCCAGTGGGCGTCGAGGATGCTGCGCACGACCACCCAGTCCCGCGCCCGCGCCTCGTCGAAGCCCGCGGTGTCGACGAGGGTGTGGAACCGGCGTCGGATGCCCTCGCGCACCGACCCGACCGCGACGGCGCTGCCGTACTCATCGAAGCGGTTGCGCAGCATCGGCTCGATCTCGTAGTGGGGATCGCCGTTGGTCGGCTTCGGGTCGATCACCAGCCAGGCCTGCTCGCCGCCGCGCTCGCCTCCCAGCACGTTCTCGTAGTGGAGGTCGCCGTGGATCACGGCAGTCGCGGGCTCCTGACACAGGTCACGGGCGAGCGAGACCGCCTGGTCGACGAGTCGCCTCGGGACGGGGACGGCGTGCGCGTCGCGTTGCAGCGCATCCGTCCACCGTGCGACGTACGACGCCTGCTCCCGCAGCTGCGGCATCGGCGGCACGTGCAGCCGGCCGTAGAGCCGGCCGACGATCTCACACGCCTCCTCGTCCCAGTGCTCGGTGAGGTCGACCTGGTCGAGGCGCTCGAGCAGGAGCGCCCGCCGGCCCGGGTCGGCGCGGAGCAGCCGGACCGCTCCCCTGCCGTGCCACCGCTGGAGGACGAGGTGCTCGTGGTCGGACTCCTCGGCCTCGGCGTCCGTGTGCAGCTTGAGCACGGCGGAGATCCCGCTCCGGGTCCGCACCGGCAGCACCAGCGAGCAGAACCCGTGCATCGACTCCCCGTCGAGCGTCAGCTCCCACTCCGACACCACGGAGTCCGCCAGCGCCGGCAGCCGGTCGAGCCAGGCCTCCCAGTCCGACCCGAGCGCACGCTGGCTGTCGAGTCCCGGCGGGATGGTCAGCACCACGGCGCTGGCGTCCGGGTCACTTCTTCGGCTTGTCGCCCGCCGGCCCCGACGTCGACAGCGCGGCGACGAACGCCTCCTGCGGGACCTCGACCCGGCCGACCATCTTCATCCGCTTCTTGCCTTCCTTCTGCTTCTCGAGCAGCTTGCGCTTGCGGGTGATGTCACCGCCGTAGCACTTCGCGAGCACGTCCTTGCGGATCGCGCGAATGTTCTCGCGGGCGATCACCCGCGCGCCGATCGCGGCCTGGATCGGCACCTCGAACTGCTGCCGCGGGATCAGCTCCTTGAGCTTCCCGGCCATCATCACGCCGTAGGAGTACGCCGCATCCCGGTGGACGATCGCGCTGAACGCGTCGACCGGCTCGCCCTGCAGCAGGATGTCGACCTTCACCAGGTCGGCGGACTGCTCGCCCGAGCGTTCGTAGTCGAGCGAGGCGTAGCCCTTGGTGCGGCTCTTGAGCTGGTCGAAGAAGTCGAAGACGATCTCGCCCATCGGCAGGGTGTAGCGCATCTCGACCCGGTCCTCGGACAGGTAGTCCATGCCCTGCAGGTTGCCGCGCTTGGTCTGGCAGAGCTCCATGATCGCGCCGATGTAGTCGCTCGGCGAGAGGATGGTGGCCTTGACCACCGGCTCGCGGACCTCGGCGATCTTGCCGTCGGGGTACTCGCTCGGGTTGGTGACCTCGAAGGTCTTGCCGTCCTCCATGACGACCTCGTAGACCACGTTGGGTGCGGTCGAGATCAGGTCGAGGTTGAACTCCCGCTCCAGCCGGTCGCGGGTGATCTCCATGTGGAGGAGCCCCAGGAACCCGACCCGGAAGCCGAAGCCGAGCGCGCCGGAGGTCTCGGGCTCGTAGGCCAGCGCGGCATCGTTGAGCTGCAGCTTCTCGAGCGCGTCGCGCAGCACGGGATAGTCGTCGCCGTCGATGGGATAGAGGCCGGCGTACACCATCGGGTTGGGGTGCTTGTAGCCGCCGAGCGGCTCGGTCGCGCCGTGGTGCTGCGACGTCACGGTGTCGCCGACCCGCGACTGACGGACGTCCTTCACGCCGGTGATCAGGTAGCCGACCTCGCCGACCCCGATCTCCCCGGTCCGTACCGGCTCGGGGCTGATCACTCCGACCTCGAGCATCTCGTGCACGGCGTTGGTCGACATCATCTTGATCCGGTCGCGGTGGGTGAGCTTGCCGTCGATCACGCGGACGTAGGTCACGACGCCGCGGTAGGTGTCGTAGACCGAGTCGAAGATCAGCGCCCGGGCCGGCTTGTCGGCGTCACCGACCGGCGCAGGCGTCTGCTTCACGATCTCGTTGAGGAGCGCCTCCACCCCGACGCCGGTCTTGGCACTGGTGAGGAGCACGTCGGACACGTCGCACCCCACCAGGCCGGCCAGCTCCGCGGCGTACTTGTCCACGTTGGCGCTCGGGAGGTCGATCTTGTTGAGGACCGGGATGATGTGGAGGTCCGCTCCCATGGCGAGGTAGAGGTTCGCCAGCGTCTGCGCCTCGATGCCCTGGGCCGCGTCGACCAGCAGGATCGCCGCCTCGCAGGCTTGCAGCGACCGCGAGACCTCGTAGGTGAAGTCGACGTGGCCAGGGGTGTCGATCATGTTCAGCACGTAGGTGCCGGGCTCGGCGCCTTCCGTGTTCCCCTCGTCGACCGTCCACGGCATCCGGACGGCCTGGCTCTTGATGGTGATGCCACGCTCGCGCTCGATGTCCATCCGGTCGAGGTACTGCGCCCGCGCCTCACGCTCGCCGACCACACCGGTCAGCTGGAGCATCCGATCGGCGAGGGTCGACTTGCCGTGGTCGATGTGGGCGATGATGCAGAAATTGCGGATGATCGCAGGGTCGGTGCGACCGGGCGGCGGGGCGGGAACGGGCATGATCCGTCCATTCTTCCTCAGGGCCCAGCGCTGCGGTGAATCCCTGCTCACCCGTAGCTGTCGACGAGCTCCAGAGGGAGTGAAGTCGTCGCTGGGGGTTGGGGTTGTTGTACCGCACGTGTCAGGTGCTGTTCGCCGACCGGCGCGACCTTCGACGCATGCCCTCGGACTTCTCGGACAGCCCCCGACCCTCCCGCCGCGCCGTGCTTCGTGGCGCCGCGCTGACGGCCGGCGCCACCGGCCTCGTGCTTCCGTCCCGCGTGCTCGGCGCGCGGTCGCCGGCCTTCGGAGCGCCCGGCCTCGTCCGCAGTGGGCGGCCGGCGCTCACCCACGGCGTCCAGTCGGGCGATGTGCGACAAGGCGCCGCCACCCTCTGGGCCCGCGCCGACCGGCCGGCCCGCCTGATCGCCGAGATCTCGCGGGACCCGGGGTTCCGCGAAGTCCGCCCGGTCCGCGGGCCCGTCGTGACCCCTGAGACCGACCTCACCGGGGAGATCCACCTCTCGCGGCTGCCGGACGGGGCCGATCTGCACTACCGGATCCGCGCGGTTTCCCTCGACAACCACCACCGCGCCGGTGAACCCGTCGTCGGGCGATTGCGCACGGCGCCGCGGATGCACGACGACGTGCGGTTCCTGTGGTCCGCCGACATCGCCGGTCAAGGGTGGGGCGTCAACCCGGAGTACGGCGGCTTCAGGATCGCCGACGCGATGCGGGCCCGGAACCCCGACTTCTTCCTGTGCAGCGGCGACAACATCTACGCCGACGGTCCGGTGCAGGCGACGGTGCCGCTGCCCGACGGGTCCACCTGGCACAACCTGGTGGTCCCGGAGAAGGCGAAGGTCGCCGAGACGCTGGACGAGTACCGCGGCCAGTACAAGTACAACCTGATGGCAGACAACTGGCGCGCATTCCTGGCTGAGACCCCGCAGGTCGTGCAGTGGGACGACCACGAGGTCACCAACAACTGGTACCCGGGCGAGATCCTCACCGATGCCCGCTACACCGAACAGCGGGTTGACGTACTGGCGGCCCGGGCGCGGCAGGCCTTCCACGAGTACCTCCCGGTCGCGCCGATCTCGCCCGACCCGGAGGGCCGCGTGTACCGGGTGATCCACTACGGCCCGCACCTCGACGTGTTCGTGCTGGACATGCGAACCCACAAGGACCCCAACACCGGCAACCGTGAGCCGGCGGCCGACGGCGGCGTGCTCGGCAGCCGACAGACCAAGTGGCTGATCGGCGAGCTGCGGAGGTCGCGGGCCACGTGGAAGGTCATCGCCGCCGATCTGCCGATCGCGCTGGTCGTTCCGGACGGCGCCGCCGCTCAGGAGGGCATCGCCCAGGGCGACGGCGGGACCCCGCTCGGGCGCGAGCTCGACATCGCACAGGTGCTGACAGCCCTGTCGCGGCTGGGCATCCGCAACCACGTGTGGCTGACCGGCGACGTCCACTACACCGCGGCCCACCACTACTCGCCCGACCGCGCCGCGTACCAGGATTTCGACCCGTTCTGGGAGTTCGTGTCGGGACCGGTCAACGCCGTCGTCGCCGCGGCTCCGAACCCCTTGGACGGCACGTTCGGGCCGCGCGCCGAGTTCGTGGGCGTCGCACCGACGGCCGGCACCGGCCCGGCCAGCGGGCACCAGTACTTCGGCGAGGTGGAGATCTCCTCCAGGACCCGCCAACTGACCGTGAACCTGCGCGGCATCGACGGCGCGGTGCTCTGGACGAAGACGCTCGATCCCGAGCGCCGCTGACGCCGCCCCGGCGATATCAGCGCGCGAAGACGAGCCGGCGCGCGCGAGGATGGGCGCCGTGACCACTGCGCTGCCCACCCGGATCCCCCACGGCCGTACCGCCCGACGGCTCGAGTGGTCGTTCCTGCCGCCGCACATCCGGGCGGAGGTCGAGCGCCGGCTCGGAGCGCCGGTCACCGGAGCGGCGTCGCAGACCGGCGGCTTCACGCCGGGATTCGCGTCGGTGCTGACCTGCGCTGACGGCAGTCGCCACTTCGTGAAGGCGGCGTCGACGATCGCCCAGAAGCAGTTCGCGGACGCCTACCGCGAGGAGGCCCGCAAGCTGGAGCTGCTGCCGGACGGCCTTCCGGCCCCGCGGCTGCGCTGGATCCACGATGCCGACGACTGGGTCGTCCTGGGTTTCGAGCACGTCGAAGGGCGGGCGCCGCTGCGCCCATGGGTCCCTGACGAGCTGACCGCCGCGTCGGCGATGGCCGTCGAGATCGCCCGGCTGCTCACTCCGGCGCCGGCCGGCATCGACCGGGCGGTCGACGAGTTCGCCGGCTGGCCGGCCCTCTGGGACCGGATCGACCACCCGCGGCGAGACGAGTGCGGCGCTCTGGCGGCGCGGTACGCCGACGTCGTCGACGGCGACACCCTGGTCCACACCGACATCCGTGACGACAACCTGCTGGTCCGCCCGGACGGCTCGGTCGTGATGTGCGACTGGAACTGGCCGGTAGCCGGCGCCGCATGGCTCGACTCGCTCTTCCTGCTCATCGGGCCACGCGGCGACGGGCTCGACATCGAGGCGCACATCGCGACCCACCCGCTGCTCGGCGGCGTCGACCCCGAGGAGATCGACGTCGTGATCGCGCTGGTCCTCGGTTACTTCGAGACCTCGGCCGCGCAGCCGGTGCCGCCCACCTCTCCGTACCTCCGGCAGGCCCAGGCCTGGCAGCGGGACGTCCTGCGCGACTGGCTCGCCGAGCGCCGGGGCTGGGTGCCGCAGTGACGGCGGCGACGGACTCCGTGGCCCGGCTGGGGGATTTGGGCGCTCCGCGGCGCCGCTGTTAACCTTGTCCGTCGCGTCTCTGGCCGGTCCTCCCTGCCCGGACGCGCTCCGGACCAGACCAGTTTCCACCGATCGAAACGACAGAGGCTAGTAGTGGCGAACATCAAGAGCCAGATCAAGCGGAACAAGCAGAACGAGAAGCGTCACGAGCGCAACAAGGCCGTCAAGACCGGCCTGAAGACAGCCGTGCGCAAGTTCCGCGAGGCCGCCGAGGCCGGCGACAAGGAGCAGGCGGTCGCGCTGGGTCGCGACGCCGCCAAGAAGCTCGACAAGGCCGCCTCGAAGGGCGTCATCCACAAGAACCAGGCTGCGAACCGCAAGTCGGCGATCATGAAGAAGGCCGCCTCTCTCTGAGGCCCCTGGCTCCGGTCCGGAGTTGGTTGAATCGACACGTTTGGTCCGTCGAAATGACGAAGCCGGTCGCCCGCGAGGCGGCCGGTTCTGTCATTTCGACGGACCAAACGTGTCGATTCAACCTTCGCGGAACGCCGCGATCGTCAGCACCAGACGCTCGAGCGTGTAGGACGCGTCGCTGGAGGCTCCCTTGAGGTCGGCGTCGGCCCTGGCGACGGCGCGGATCGCCCGCGCGAGCGCGGGTGGCGTCCAGCCGCGTGCCTGGGTGTTGAGGGTCTTCAGCTTCCATGGCGGCATCCCGCCGTCGCGGTTGCCCGCCACGTGGTTGGCCAGGGAACGGAGCTGCGCGGCGACCGCGGACAGGATGTAGACCTCGGAGGTGCCGCTCTCGATCGACCACCGAAGCTCCTGGAGCGCGAGGGCCCGGTTGCCGGCCAGCATCGCGTCGGCGATCTCGTAGTTCTTCACCTCGGCGCGGCCGCCGAAGTAGCGACCCACCTTCTCCTCGTCGATCCGCTCGCCGGGGAAGTCGCTGGTGAGCTGGTCGACGGCCGCGGCCAGTGACCGGAGGTCATGCCCGACGGCGACCACGAGGACCTCGGCCGCCTGCTTGTCGAGGGTCGCACCCCGCCGCCGCGCCTCGCTGACCGCGAACCCGCCCATCTCCCACGGCTTGATCTCACCCGACTTGACCTCGGTGACGGTCGCCAGCTTGCGCAGCTTGGACAGGACGCCGGACCCCTTGGGACCCCCGCCGTGCACCAGGACGAGGCCGACGTCCTCGGCCGGGGCGGCGGCATAGCCGAGCAACCCGTCGACGGACTCGTCGGGCAGGTCCTCGAGGCCGCGGACGACCACGCACCGCACCGAGGAGAACAGCGACGGGGCAGCCAGCTCGCCGAGCGTTGCCAGGCTGAGCTCGGAGGCCGCCGCCTCGGAGAGCTCCGACTCCGCGTCATGGGCCCGGACGGCGGCTCGGACGTCCTCGAGGGTGCGGGCCGCGAGGAACTCCTCCTTGCCGGTCACCAGGACCACCCGGCCCAGCACGTCCTCCGCCCGCATGGCGCCGAGCCTAGTCGTCGGCGACGACAGCAGGACCCTCGTCCCCCGGTACCACGGCGACGTCGCCGTCCTGGTCGGTGCGGGCGACCACTGCCCCGCCGTCGGCGAGGGCGTCGAGCAGTCGCGGGTCCGGGTGGCCGTAGTCGTTGCCCTCCCCCACCGACACCACTGCGATCTCGGCGTCGAGCGCACGCAGCCAGTCGGTGTCCTGGTAGCTGCTGCCGTGGTGCGGAACCTTGAGCACGTCGAGGTCCAGGTCCGGCAGGCGCGCGGCGAGTCGCGCCTGGCCCAGCGGCTCCACGTCACCGGTCAGCAGCATCCGCACGCCGTGGGACTCGACCAGGAGCACCACGCTCGCGTCGTTCGCCGCGCTGCCGTCGCCCGGCCCCGCGACCGGCATCGGCAGGTCGGGCCACAGCACCTGGAGGGTGACGTCGCCGTACTGCCGGGTCGCGCCGTACCGCGCCAGGGTGACCGGGATACCACGCTCCCGCGCGGCCCGCTCGACCGATTCGACGGCCGCCGGCGGGTCGAGCATCGGGCTCGCCTCCACGGCGGCAACCGAGCGCCCGCGCAGCACACCCTCCAGCCCGCCGACGTGGTCGGCGTGGAAGTGGGTCAGCACCAGCAGCGGCACCGCCGCGACGCCGAGCCGGTCGAGGCAGCGGTCGACGGGCTCGGGATCCGGCCCGGCGTCGACGACGATCGCCGTCTGCGGGCCGACCGAGACGGCCAGGGCGTCCCCCTGGCCGACATCGCAGACCGCGAGCAGCCAGCCGCGCGGCGGCCAGCCGTGGGGCCACCCGCCCGGCAGCGAGGCGATCCGCCCCGGCACGCCGAGGACGACGACCAGCGACCCGACGATCAACGCGACGCCGAGCCCGCGTCGGCGCAGCAGCGCGGGCGCCGCGAACCCCACCACCACGCACAACCCTGCGAGCACGGCGAGGGCGAGCGCGCCGGATCCCCAGCGCACCGACGGTGCCGGCAGGTCGGCGCCCCACTCCGCGACCCGGATGATCCAGCCGACGCACGTGCCGGCCGCCGTCCCTGCCACCCGACCGAGCGGGTCCCAGACCAGGGCGGCCAACCCGCCCGCCAGCCCGAGGACCGTCGCCGGCCCGACGACCGGCGCCACCAGCAGGTTGGCGAGGACGGCGACCAGGCTCACCTCGCCCGACAGCGCCGCGATGACCGGCCTGCACGCGAGCTGAGCGGCGAACGGGACCGCGACCGCACCGGCCACCGGAGCGGGGAGCCACTGTCCGAGCGCTCGCTGCGCCGGTGGTCCGAGGACGACGATCCCACCGGTCGCCAGGACCGACAGCGCGAATCCGGCCGACACCGCGAGCGCCGGCGTCACGAGCAGCAAACCGGTCACCGCCACGCCGAGCGCGCGCAGCCCGCGTCGTCGCCCGTCCGTCCCGAGGGCGAACAGACCGACCGTGCCCATCGCCGCAGCGCGGACGACACTCGGCTCGGTGCGGGCCAGCAGGACGAACCCGACGATGCCGAGCAGACCCACGACGGTGAGCCAGCGCCCGCGCACCCGCAGCGAACGGGCGAGGAGGAGCAGGAACCCGACCACCAGCGTCAGGTTGGTGCCACTCACCGCCGTGAGGTGGGTGAGCCCGGTGGTGCGGAAGTCCTGCTCGAGACCGACCGGGATGCCGGCGTCGTCACCGACGACCAGGGCCGGCACCAGCTCACGCTGCGGCTCCGGCCGAGACGCCACCGAGTCGCGGATCGACGACCGCACCGCGGCCGCGCCTCGCCACCACACGTCCGGGCCGCGGATCCGCACGGGCGGCCGGGCACCGACGACGAGCGCGTCGAGGTCACCCTCGTCGGCGGGAGCCAGCCGGCCCACCACGCGCACCTCGGACCCGAGGGCGGCTCCGGACCAGGCCGGGTCGCCGATGACGACCACCCTCGCACCGAGCCGGTAGGTCTCGCCGCGCGCAGTCGCCTCGTGCACGCGGAGACGCACGACCACCTGGCTCCCCCACTGGCCGTCGACCTCGACAGGATCGGAGACGACGACCCCGGTCAGCTCCGCGACGGCGCGCTGCTCGGCGAGCTGCCGGAGCGGACCGTGGCTGACCGCCTCGGTCCTCAGCAGCGCCCCGGCGACCACGCCGGCGGCGACCACGGCGCACGCGGCAAGCAGCCGGGCGACCCGACGCCGGCTAAGCCGGGTGACCACAACGGCCAGGACGCCGAGGACGACGGGCCACCACACCGCGTGCGCCCCCACGCCGTAGGCGGCGATCCCACCCAGCCATCCGGCGGCACCGACCGACGCCATCCGGAGGTCGTGCGGGGGCGGCCCGCCCGGATCGGTGGCCGTCTGCTCCTCCATGCCCGGCGACGGTAGGGGCGGCTCCCGACGCCGGCCGCGCTGGGCGGGCCGCGCTGTGGACGGACGCGGGGCCCGGGCCGGCCTGTGGACGATTGCCGGGCAGGCGAGTCGCCGTGCGCGTCGGGAGAGCACCTAGGGTGCCGGGGTGACGCGCTACTCCTCCGCCGAGCTGGCCCGCGGCGCCGCGGGCGCTCTCATCGGCATCGCAGTGGCCGGCGCGACCGCCAAGGTGGTGCCGGGCGGGCCCGAGACGCTCCCCTTCATCGTCGCACCGATGGGGGCTGCGGCGGTCCTGCTGTTCGCGGTGCCCGCGAGCCCTCTCGCGCAGCCGTGGCCGGTCGTCGGCGGCAACACCATCTCCACCCTGGTCGGATTGACGGCCTACTGGCTGGTCGACGACGTGCTGCTCGCCGGCGCGGTAGGCGTCGGCGCGGCCATCGGCGTGATGATGCTGCTGCGCTGCCTGCACCCTCCGGGGGGCGCATGTGCGCTGCTCGCTGCCACCGCCACGCCGGTGATCGACGAGCAGGGCATCGCGTTCGTGGTGCTGCCGGTGGCTGTGAACACCGTTGCCTTGCTGCTCGTGGCGATCGCCGTCAACAACCTCACCGGGCGTCGCTACCCGCACCGGGCACCGACCAAAACGCCGCCGTCACCCGCTGCCGCCGAGCTGGGGCTGGGGGCGGCGGACATCGAGTCCGCGATGGCCCGGTTGTCCCAGCGGCTCGACGTGCTCCCCGAGGACGTGGTCGCGCTGGTCCAGGACGCCGAGGCCCATGCCCTCGACCGCCGGCTCGGCAGCGTGCCGGTCCAGCGGATCATGCACACCGACGTCGCCACGGTGCGCCCGTTCGAGTCCATCTACCGCGCGCGCACGGTCATCGTGCAGCGGAAGGTGAAGACGCTGCCCGTCGTCGACGACGAGGGTCACGTGGTCGGGATCGTCTCGATCATCGACCTGTTCACGCGCGACCTGGTCGAGCTCGAGCCGGTGGAGACGATCATGATCCGCGACGTCACCACCATCCCGGCGGCGACTCCGGTCGCCGAGCTGGTGCCCGCGATGACGCAGGACGGCTTCAAGGTCGTGCCCGTGGTCGACGACCAGGACCGGATCGTCGGGATCGTCACCCGCGGCGACCTGATCGCGGTCCTGCACCGGGCGCTGTTGGAGGACCGGCCGGCCTGAGCCCCGCCTGGTCAGACGGTCACGTAGGGCGTGAGCGTCTCGAGCGTCGTCTCCCCGATCCCGTCGACCTCGAGCAGCTCGTCGACGCTGGTGAAGCCGCCGTGCTGGTCGCGCCAGGCGAGGATCGCCAGCGCGGTCACCGGTCCGACGTCGGGGAGCGTCTCGAGCTCGGCCTGGGTCGCGGTGTTGAGGTTGACCAGGGCGGCAGGTGCGCCGGGCGCGGTCGCGCCGCTCGTCGCCACCGGCGGAGGCGGCTGCGGCGCGCCGACCACGATCTGCTCACCGTCGACCAGCACCCGCGCCAGGTTGAGCGAGCTCAGATCGACGCCGGCACGCTCGCCCCCGGCCGCGTCGAGCGCGTCGACCACCCGGGCACCGGTGTCGAGCACGACGATGCCCGGGCGGCGTACCTTGCCGGTCACGTCGACGGTGACGGTGCCGCCAGCGTCGGCCGGGCTCGCACCGGTCGGGTCCGTGCCGGGCGTGGTGGCGACCAGTGGCGCCGCGGTGGAGGGTGGAGCCGCCGATCCGGGCGCCACCGGGGCGGCCTGGTCGCGGACGACCCACCAGGCGGTGAGCGCGACACCTGCGGCGACGAGCACCGCCAGGACGGTGACCTGGGGCGCACCCAGACCGGGGAAGCCGGTCGTCCGAGGCGCAGCCCACCCCGGCCGGCGCCGCGCCGCGTGCCGGCCCGGGCGTGGGACGACCGGGGGCTCGAGCCGCTCGGCCGGCTCGACCGGGTCGGGCGCCGGCGACACCGCGCGCCGCGACGGCACTACTCGGGTGAAGTCGGCGTCCGGGGGCGGCCACGACGTCGATCGCGGGTCCGGATCGGCCGCGCCGAGGTCGGCGGCCAGCAGCGCGAGCCGGCGAGCGGCGGCGTCGGCCCGCTCGGCACGCGACGGCTCGGAGCCGGACGATCCACGGGTGCTGCGCATGCGGGCACGCTAGGTGGGCTCTCCAGCATCCGCACCCGGCCGCGCAGCGGGCTGTGGACAGCCGATGCCGGCCGACGTCCTGTGGACGGTTTCCGGCGAGCGGCCGTCGCTCAGAGGCCCGGATCGAGCGGCGCGACGCAGATCGCGAGCATGCCCGGCCCGACGTGCGCACCGAGCACCGCGCCCAGCTCGCCGCACCGGACCGCGCGGCCGTCGAGCTGCTTCTCGAGCCGGTCGGTGAGGTTCGTCGTCAGCACGCCGGCGCGCTCCTCGCTGGCGAGGTGGGCGACGGTCACGTCGACCTGCTGGTCGCCCGCGGCGAGGACGGCGAGCTCCTCGAGCCGACTGATCGCCCGTCCCGAGGTCCGGACCTTCTCGAGCGTGGTGATCACGCCGTTCTCGATGCCGAGGAGCGGCTTGACCGCCAGCGCCCCGCCGAGGACGGCGGCAGCGCCGCCGATCCGGCCGCCACGACGCAGGTACTCGAGCGTGTCGACGTAGAACACCGAGGTGACCGCCGCTGCGCGCTCCCGCGCAGCCCGAGCGGCGTCCGCACGGCTGCCACCCGTGGCCAGCACGGCGGCAGCGGTCTCTACCGCATAACCGGTGCCGAACCCGACCTGCCGGGTGTCGACGCAGGTCACCGGGACCGGCGCGTGCCGCGCCGCCACCTGGGCCGACTCGAACGTCCCGCTCACCTCGCTCGACAGGTGGATCGAGAGGATCTCGCTCGCCCCCTCGTCCGCCAGCCGTCGGTAGATGTCGGCGAAGACCGCCGGGGCCGGCCGGGACGTGCTCACCGAACGCTTCTCCCGCAGGGCCGCGGCGACGCACGCCGGCGAGGCCTCTTCGGCACCTTCGTCGTACGCGACGTCGTCGATGACGACCTGGACCGGCACCACCGACACCCGACACTCGGCGGCGACCTCCGGCGGGAGGCTGGCGGTGGAGTCGGTGACGAGCGCGACCGTCATGTCCCGAATCTAGGGCACGGCACGATCAGACGACGATGTTGACCAGCTTGGGGGCACGGACGACCACCCGCCGCACGTCGCGTCCGTCGATCGCGCGCACGACGTCCGGGTCGGCCAGCGCGGCCGCCTCCAGGTCGGCGTCGGAGACGTCCGGAGCGACCTGCAGCCGAGCCCTCACCTTGCCCTGGATCTGGACCACCGCGGTCACCGAGTCCTCGACCAGCAGCGACTCGTCGACGGTCGGCCAGCCGGTCTGCGCGACAGACGGGGCGTGACCCAGCCGTTCCCACATCTCCTCTGAGGTGTACGGCGCGACCAGCGACAGCACGATCGCGACGGCCTCGGCCGCTTCCCGCACCGCCGGGTCGGCCGGACCGCAGCCCGCGTCGATGGCCTTGCGGGTCGCGTTGACCAGCTCCATCACCTTGGCGACCATCACGTTGAACCGGTGCGACTCGACCAGGTGGGCGGCGTCGGCGACGGTCCGGTGGGTGACCTTGCGCAGCGCGACGTCACCGGCGGTCGCGTCGGCGCCCGGCTCCGAGGTGACGTCGCCCGACAGCCGCCACGCGCGTTGCAGGAACCGCAGGGAGCCGGCCGGGCTCACGTCGGCCCAGTCGATGTTGTCCTCGGGCGGGCTGGCGAACACCAGGGTCAGTCGCACCGCGTCCACCCCGAAGTCGTCGAGCTGGTCTCCCAGGCTGACGCCGTTGCCCAGCGACTTGCTCATCTTGCGACCGTTGTTGATCACCTTGCCCTGGGACAGGTACGACGAGAACGGCTCGTCCCACGAGATCAGGCCCATGTCGCGCAGCGCCTTCGTGAAGAAGCGGGAGTACAGCAGGTGCAGCACGGCATGCTCGTCTCCGCCCAGGTAGAAGTCGACAGGTCCCCAGGCCCGGGCCAGCGCCGGGTCGAACGCCTGGCTGTCGTCGTTCGGGGACAGGTAGCGGAAGAAGTACCACGACGAGTCGACGAACGTGTCCATGGTGTCGGTGTCGCGCGTCGCCGGGCCGCCGCAGGACGGACACGGGACGTTGACCCACTCGGTCGCCGCACCCAGCGGGGACGTGCCCTTCGGCTTCAGGTCAGCACCACGCAGCTCGGGCAGCTTCACGGGCAGCTGGTCGTAGGGCACCGCCACCTCACCGCACGACGGGCAGTGGATGACCGGGATCGGCGCACCCCAGTAGCGCTGGCGCGACAGCAGCCAGTCGCGCAGCCGGAAGTTGACGGTGCCGTTGCCCCGTCCCTTGGCCTCCAGCCAGGCGATGATCGTCGACTTGGCCTCCTCCACGTGCATGCCGTTGAGGGAGATCTCGGCGTTGGCGGAGTTGATCGCCGGACCGGCGCCGGTGTACGCCTCACCGTCGAAGTCGGCCGGGGGCTGCACCGTCCGCACGATCGGCAGGTCGAACGCCTTCGCGAAGTCGTAGTCGCGCTGGTCCTGCGCCGGCACCGCCATGATGGCGCCGGTCCCGTAGTCGGCCAGCACGTAGTCCGCAGCCCACACCGGGATCCGCTCGCCGTTGACCGGGTTGACGGCGTACCTGCCCAGGAAGACGCCGGTCTTCGGCCGCTCGGTCGACATCCGGTCGATGTCGGTGGCCTTCCGGACCTCCTGCAGGTACGCGTCGAAGGCCTCCCGCTGCTCGGGTGCGCAGATCTCGTCGGCCAGCTTCGCGTCGGCGGCGACCACGAAGAACGTCGCCCCGAACAGCGTGTCCGGGCGGGTCGTGAACACGGTCACCGGGCCGTGGCTCTCGACCTCGAACACCACGTGCGCGCCCTCGGACCGGCCGATCCAATTGCGCTGGGAGTTGACGACCTTGCCGATCCAGGTCTCCTGCAGGTCATCCAGGCGGTCGTAGAGCTCCTGCGCGTAGTGCGTGGTCTTGAAGTACCACTGCGTCAGCTCCTTCTTCGTGACCTCGGCACCGCACCGCTCGCAGGTGCCGTCGGCCAGCACCTGCTCGTTGGCCAGCACGGTCTGGTCCTGCGGGCACCAGTTGACCGGGCTGTTCTTCCGGTAGGCCAGCCCCTGCTCGCGCAGCTTCAGGAACAGCCACTGCGTCCACCGGTAGTACTCCGGGTCGGACGTGTGCAGCCGCCGCGACCAGTCGAAGCTCAGGCCGTAGCGCTTCATCGAGGCGGCCTGCGTCTCGATGTTGGCGTAGGTGTAGGTGGCGGGGTACTCGTTGTTGCGGATCGCGGCGTTCTCGGCCGGCAGCCCGAAGGAGTCCCAGCCCATCGGGTTCATGACCTCGTAGCCACGGAACCGCCAGTAGCGGGAGATCACGTCGTGGAGCGCGAACACCTCGGCGTGACCCATGTGCAGGTCACCGCTCGGGTAGGGAAACATCGTCAGCGCGTAGCGCTTCTCCCGCGTGCCGGACACGACAGCCTCGTCGTCGGCGCGGAACGGGTCGATCTTCTCCCAGACCGGCAGCCACTTCGCCTCGACGGCGTGGACGTCGTACGACGACGCTTCGGTCGCGGCCGGCCGGTTCGGGTTCTGCTCGCTCATGGTTCTCTCTCGGTGCTCGTGGGTGGGTGACCTGCCCTGCAATGACCCAGACACAGAAAAGCCCCTCGCGCAGGGAGGGGCGGCCGCGTCGACCCGTCTGGTCGTCGACGCGGCTATCTAAGAAGCAGGTTCTTCCGCACGAGGTCAGAATACTCCACCCGACGGGTCTCGCGCCTGTCCGGACCGGGCTAGGGCACGTCCTAGCGGTGGACCTCCTGCGACCAGTCGAGCTCGAGCAGGTCGGTGGGCAGCTCCTCGACGCGCAGCGCACCAGCATCCTCGAGCTCCGCCTGGCCGAAGCCGTCGATGTCGAGCAGGACCGCGGCCGTCATCCGGCATCGCCGGGTGCCGCGGCGCGCAGCTTCTCCAGGAGCGGTCCGGCCGCCTCGGCGAGGAACCGGTCCTGCCCGTCGTCGCCGATCTGCACGATCGCGACGTCGGTGAAGCCAGCCTTCCAGTAGGCGCTCGCGGCCTCGACGACGGCGTCGAGGTCGGGTCCGCAGGGGATCGCGCCGGCGACGTCCTCGGGCCGGACGAACTGGGTGGCGCCGGAGAACCCGGCCGGCGTCGGCAGATCGGCGTTCACGGGCCAGCCGCCACCGAACCAGCGGAACTGCTCGTGCGCCTTCTTGACCGCGGTGTCGCGGTCGGGGTCCCAGCAGATCGGGACCTGTCCGATCGCCCGTGCCTCGCTCCCCACCTGCTTCGCACCCGTCGACGTCGTTCCAACCCTCGACCAGCGACGACGACGGCTCGACGCCGATGAGGTGGTCGCCGAGCGGGGCGAACATCTCGATCGCCCGATCACCGGCGACCGCGATGCCGATCTCGACGCCCTCCTCCGGGACGTCCCAGACCCGGGCCGAGTCGACCTGGTAGTACTGGCCGCGGTAGTCGACGAGTTCGCCCGTGTGCAGCTCGCGGATGACCTCGACGGCCTCGACCAGCATGTCGTGCCGGTCCTGGATCCCCGGCCAACCCTCGCCGACGACGTGCTCGTTGAGGTTCTCGCCGCTGCCGAGTCCGAGGGTGAACCGCCCCTCGGCCAGGATCTGGAGTGTCGCCGCCTTCTGCGCCACGACCGCGGGGTGGTAGCGCATGGTCGGGCAGGTCACGTAGGTCATCAGCCCGACCCGCGAGGTCGCGTGCGCCACCGCGCCCAGCACCGTCCAGGCGTACGGCGCATGACCCTGCTCGATGAGCCAGGGCGAGTAGTGATCGCTGCACACCTCGAAGTCGAACCCGGCCCCCTCCGCCGCCACGGCGTACCTCACCAGCTCCCGCGGCCCGCTCTGCTCGGTCATCAACGTGTATCCGAACTTCGTCATGCGGGCGCGGTACCCGGGTGATAGGACGGCATTCCCTCGGCCGGTGTCGGTCGGACCGTTCACCATGGCTGCATGGACGACGACGCGGCACGTGATCGGCTGGACGCCGAGCGCGAGGCCACCCTCCGTCGTCTCGCGTCCCTCACCGAGGACTTCGACGCGATGGTGGCCGCCTCGCGCGACACCAACGCCGACGACGAGCACGACCCCGAGGGTGCGACGATCGCGTTCGAGCGCTCGCAGGTCGGAGCCCTCGTCCGACAGGCACGGCACCAGCTGGTCGAGGCGGACGCCGCCGTGGAGCGACTGGCCGCCGGCACCTACGGCAGCTGCGAGAGCTGCGGTGCGCCGATCGGGGACGGCCGTCTGGAGGCCAGGCCGCTGGCGCGGACCTGCATCGACTGCGCCGCCCCGACCCGCCGGTGATCAGCGCTGCCGGTACGCCACGCAGACCGAGGGTCGCGGGTAGTCGTTCGTGTGCGGCCAGGTGCTGGCCGGCGCGTCGAACGTCGCTCCGCTGATCTCGCCCGGGTGCTGCGGCGCGAAGAACAGCGACTGGTCGTCGTCGTAGATCAGCGGCCCGCAGCACTCCGCTCCCTTGGGCACGGAGAGGAACGCCTTCACGTGCCCGCGTTCCGGCCCGGCGACCGGCACCCGGAACAGGCCGTCGTTCTGACCCATCGGCGTCGGAGCGCCGTCGGTGGCGATCCACAGGTTGCCGAGGCTGTCGAAGGTCACGTTGTCGGGGCAGCTGATCCGGCTGACCTTGGACTTGTCGTAGCCCGCGAAGTAGGTCTCCGGCGACTCGGGGTCACCGCACACGAGCAGCAGGTCCCAGGTGAAGGTGTCCTTCGCGTGGTCGTCGGCGTCCGGAGTCATCTCGAGGACGTATCCGTTGCGGTTGCCGCTCTGGTTGACCAGCGGCGCTGCGGGGCTGGTGCGCGTGCCCGAGAGCGTGACCGGGTTGGCCTCGTCGGCGGGGTACGACGTGCCGCGGTTGGAGTTGTTGGTCAGCGCCACGTAGACCTTCTTGTTGACCGGGTTGACCTCGATGTCCTCGGGCCGGTCCATCTTCGTCGGCGCGACCAGGTCTGCAGCATGACGCGTGAAGACGAGCACCTCCTCGACCGTCATGCCGGGGACGAAGGACTGGGTGTCGCTGGTGAGCGGGATCCATTCGCCCGTGCCGTCGTACGGCGCGGTGATGGCGCCACTGTCGTTGCCGGTCAGCTTCGCGACGTAGAGCGTGCCCTTCGTGAGCAGGGTCTTGTTGTGCTTGCGCGCTGCGTTGGTCCCTCTGCCGTCGAACAGGTCGGCGGAGACGAACTTGTACATGTAGTCGCCACGCTCGTCGTCGCCGGAGTAGGCGACGGCCTTGCCGTTCGGGGCGATGGTGACGCAGGCGCCCTCGTGCTTGAACCGGCCGAGCATCGAGTGCTTCTTCGGGGACTCGTTCGGGTTCGTCGGGTCGACCTCGACGATCCACCCGAACCGGTGCGGCTCGTTGGGCTCGGCCTCGAGGTCGAACCGGTCGTCGACGGTGTACCACTTGCGTGGGTCGCTGCCGGACTTGGCGATGCCGTAACGGCTGTACGCCGTGGCGAGTGGGGTGCCGCTCGCGAGGGTCGGGCCGGCCGGCACCGTCCCCTCGGTGTTGAAGTACTGGTTGAAGTTCTCCTCGCCCGACAGCACGGTCCCCCACGGGGTGGTGCCGCCGGCACAGTTGTTGAGCGTGCCCTTGATCCGGGTGCCCGACGGGTCCTTGGTCGTCTGCAGCAGGGCGTGCCCGGCAGCCGGTCCGGTGACATGGAACTTGGTGTCGGCGTTGATCCGCCGGTTCTTCGGCGCGGCGGCGAGGTTCTTCTCACGGAACCACGAGCCGGCAACCTGACCGCGCTTGATGGTCACGACCGACAGGCCGTGCGAGTAGATCCCGAACCAGGCGATCTCCTCCTGCGTGTACCGGCCCGCCGGGTACATCAGCTCCGGGTCGTCGTACTCGTGGTTGACCGTCATCAGTGCGCGCTGGTCGTCGAGCGGTACGACGCTGACGTAGTCGTTGTTGTAGCCGAACGTCTTCTTCACCACGTCCAGGGTGAGGTCGTACGGCGAGAACGCCGGCGCGCCGGCGACGACGGGGTCGCCCCACCGGATGATCACGTTGTGGTCGAAACCGTTCGGCAGCACGACCGCGTCCCGCCGGTTCGGCGCCACCGGCTGGAAGTTCAGCCTGGCCAGCGGGCCACCCGGACCGGCAGCGGCCAGCGGCGCGGTCGCGGCAGCAGCGAGCGTGCTCCCGCCGGCGACGCCGCTGAGGACCAGGGCGCCGGCACCGACGGCGGTCCCCCGCAGGACCGACCGACGGGCGATCGCCTTGGCGATCTCGTCCCGCACGTGGCCGGTCTCGGTCTGGTTCGGCTCGGCGTGGTCGCAGGCGTTGCCGCACTTAAACAGGCAGGTCAGGTAGGACCGCGATCCGTGCCGGACTCCCTCGCGGGCGACCGGGGTCAGGGACAGGATCGGGCGGCCCTCGGGGCGGGTGACAGTCATGGGCTGGAGCCAACCGACCACCGCTGAACCGGCGCCGCTCCGACGGTGTCGGGAGGGTGAAGCGTGGTTGAACGGCTACGCGAGATCGGCCGCGGTCTTGCCCTTGAGGTCCTTGCGCAGGATCTTGCCGGACGCCGACTTCGGGATGACGGGGATGAAGTCGACCAGCCGCACCTTCTTGTGCGGCGCGACCTTCCCGCCGACGTACTCGATCACCTCGTCGGCGGTCAGCGACTGACCCTCCTGGACCACCACGAAGGCGTGCGGGACCTCGCCGGCCTCCTCGTCGGGGTGAGGCACGACGGCCGCGTCGGCGATGGCGGGGTGGGTCAGCAGCACGGCCTCGAGCTCGGCCGGCGGCACCTGGTAGCCCTTGTACTTGATCAGCTCCTTGAGCCGGTCGACGACGTAGACCTCGCCGTGCGGCCCGACCTCGACGATGTCGCCGGTGTGCAGGTAGCCGTCGTCGTCGATGGTCTCGCGCGTGGCATCGTCGTTGCCGAGGTAGCCGACCATCACGCCGGGCCCCTTCACCCACAGCTCACCGGGAGCCGTGCGGCCGCCGGGGACCGCCTCGATCTCGTCCCCGGTGCCGGGGTCCATGACCTTGAACCCGACATTGGCGACCGCCAGGCCCACCGAGCCGATCGAGATGTCCTCGCGGTCGAGCGGCAGCGCGTGGGAGACGGGGCTGAGCTCGGTCATGCCGTAGCCCTGCTGCATCCCGCAACCGAGCCGCTTCTTGACCGCCTCGCCGAGCGATTCGTCGAGCGGTGCCGCACCGCTCAGCACCGCGCGCACGCTGGACGTGTCGATGTTGTCCACCGCGGGGTGCTTGGCGAGCGCGACCGCCATCGGCGGCGCGATGTAGAGGAAGCTGATCCGCTGCTCGTGGATCAGGCGGAGGAAGGCGTCGAGGTCGAAGCGCGGCATCGTGACCAGCTTGGCCCGCACCTTCAGGGTCAGGCTCATGATCACGTTCATCCCGTAGATGTGGAAGAACGGGAGCACCGCGAGGACGACGTCGTCCGGCCGCTCCTGGATCGCCGACGTCGTCTGCTCGACGTTGGCCACCAGGTTGCGGTGGGTGAGCATGACACCCTTGGCCTTGCCGGTCGTGCCCGACGAGTACGGGAGAACGGCGAGGTGTGTCGCCGGGTCGATGGACACCTCCGGCGCCGCGGCGCCCTCCGAGAGCAGGTCCATCATCGACTCGTGTCCCTCGGCGCCGTCGAGCACGATCACCTGGTCGGGGCCGAGACCGGCGTCGGCGCACCCGGCCAGCGCGGCCGGCAGGAGGACGGAGACCGTGACGTACCGGACGGCACCGGAGTCGCGGAGCTGGTTGGCGATCTCGGACGGTGTGTAGAGGGAGTTGACGGTGGTCGCGGTCGCGCCGGCGCGAAGGATGCCGTGGAACGCGATGATGAACGCCGCGGTGTTGGGACAGTGCAGTGCGACCACGTCCCCGGGCGAGATCCCGCGGGCCGCCAGCGCGCCGGCGAACGCGTCGATCCGGGCGCGCAGGTCGCCGTACGTCGTATCGGTGCCGGTCGCCGAGTCGAAGACCGCGACGCGGCCGAGGTCGTCGTCGGTGAGTCCCGCGAAGAGGTAGTCGTAGACGCTGACGTCCGGGATCTCGACATCGGCGAAGGGACTCTGGAACGGCACGGCGGTGTCCTCTCGGGCGAGCGGGGCTTCGTCCACCGAACCGTAGCGCGTCGGCCTGCCCGCGGTTCGGTCCTCCGATCCGCGAGCACACCTAGTCAGTTAGGACCGGCGGTGTCCGGTCGGACGACCAGAACACGTCGTGACGACGTCGGTATGTGGGTGTTCGGCCCCTGCGGTGCCGCCGGTCCGCCAGAGTTTGTGGCGTGGCTGGCACGGAACGGATCCGCGTGTACCTCGCTGCGCAATACGACATCGTCCGCAGCGGGCTGTCCAGCCTGCTCGAGGCCGAGAGCGACATGGAGGTCGTCGGCCAGTCCGGTTTCGCCCTCGTTGCCCTCCCCGAGATCCTCCAGCTCCGTCCGGATGTCGCCGTCCTCGATGCCCGGCTGCCTGACGGCAGCGGGCTGGGCCTCTGCCGCGCGATGCGTGTGGAGGACCCGAGGATCCGGGGCCTGATCCTCGCCGGCCGGCGCGACGACGACGCTGTCGCGACCGCGATGCTGGCCGGCGCCGCGGGCTACATGCTCGAGCAGATCCCCGCGAGCTCGCTCGTCAACGGGATCCGGTTGGTCGCCAGTGGTCACTCGGTGGTCGACTGGTCGGTGCCCGCCAGCGTGGTCGAGCACGTGACGCTCCACAAGCGGTCGATCCAGGTGATCGGCGAGCTCACGCCGCAGCAGCGCAAGATCCTCTTCCTCATCGCCGAGGGGCTGACCAACCGGGAGATCGCCGAGCGGCTCCTGCTTGCCGAGAAGACCGTCAAGAACCACGTGACGGGACTGCTCGCGCGGCTCGGCGTCGCGCACCGCACCCAGGCCGCGATGATGGCCGCGACCTGGAGCCGCGCCGAGTCGGTGGAGAGGACGTACGGCGCGCCCGGCTGAGACCTCCTCGGACGCACCACTTGACGGATCCCGATCGCTCAGTGAGTATTGACTCAATGGTCATTGAGGCATACCCCACACTCGAGGGCCGGGCAAAGGTCCACGCCGCCCTCGCGGACACGACCCGGCTCCGGATCACCGACCTGCTGTCGCTCACGGACGCGACGGCCTCCGAGCTCGGCGCGAGCATCGGGATTCCCTCGAACCTGCTGGCCCACCACCTGCGGGTGCTCGAGGAGGCCGGCCTCATCGCCCGGCAGCGCTCGGAAGGCGACGGCCGCCGAAGCTACATCCGGCTCGTCCCTGCGGCCCTCGACGTCCACGGCCCGGAGTCGCTCGCCGTTCCCCGCCGCGTGGTATTCGTCTGTACGGCCAACAGCGCGCGCTCGCACATCGCCGCGGCGATGTGGCGACAAGCCAGCGCGATCCCGGCAGCCAGCGCAGGCACCCACCCCGCCCCAGCGATCCACCCGGGCGCACTCGCGGCCGCCCACCGTCACCAGCTCCCGATCCCCCGCCGCCGACCACGGGCCGTCAACCAGGTCCTCGCCGACGGCGACCTCGTCATCACGGTCTGCGACCGCGCCCACGAGGAACTCGCCGGTCCCACCGGATTTCATTGGTCGGTGCCCGATCCGGTGGCCCCCGGCACCGACGCCGCATTCGACGCGGCGTACGACCACCTCGCAACACGAGTCACGGCCCTCGAGCCGCGTCTGCGCACCGCTTGACTCAACCCACGAAAGGCTTACCGATGAGGACCGAGCAACACGACATCAGCCTCGACCAGCAGGTCGCGCTCAAGGGCGCTGCCGAGCGGCTGACACGGCACTTCGAAGGGACATTCAACAAGGAAACCATCGAGCTGTTCCTGCTGACGTCTTACGACGAGTTCGCCGACCGCGCGACCGTCACCAGCTTCCTCCCACTGCTCGCGGAGCGCTTCGCCAAGCAGCGCCTGCACGCAATGGCCAGGGTCGAGGGACATGACGACGGCAAGCCGATCGTCCTGTTCCTGTGTGTCCACAACGCCGGGCGGTCGCAGATGGCGCTCGGGTTCTTCAACCACCATGCCGGCGACAACGCCGTCGCTTGGTCGGGCGGCTCCGAGCCAGGCACGAAGATCAACCCCTCGGCGGTCGCTGCGATGGCCGAACGTGGGATCGACATCACCGAGGAGTTTCCCAAGCCGTGGACGGAGGAGATCGTCCGCGCTGCCGACGTCGTTGTCACCATGGGATGCGGCGACGCGTGCCCCTACTTCCCCGGCAAGCGCTACGAGGACTGGCCGCTCGACGACCCGGCCGGCCTGAGCGTCGAAGACGTCCGGCCGGTTCGCGACGAGATCGAGCGTCGCGTCCTCGAGCTGCTGGGGTCAATCGGAGTGGCTGCCAGAGGATGACTCGCGTTCAGCTCGTCGGAGTCAGCCGGAACACCCGGATCTCGCGGTCGGTGCGCGTCTTGTAGGTCGCGTAGACCGACGTGAGGTCCACCATCTTCTGCCAGCCCGCTTCGGCCTCGGCGCCCGTGAGCAGCTCGGCGACGACGGGGATCTCGGCCCCGCCGGCGATGACCTGCGCCCGCGGGTGCGCCAGCAGGTTGCCCGTCCAGGCCGGGTGGTGCTCCTGGCCGAAGTTCGAACCGACGACGATGACCGAGTCGCCGTCGCGCGCGAAGAGCAGCGGACTGAGCCGGGGCTCGCCCGACTTCCGGCCGATGGTCTCGAGGACCAGGGTCGGGGCGCCGATCGGCCCGAGCAGCGTGCGCCGACCACGGGTCCGCAGCAACAGCCTCCGGTCGAGGGGCATCAGCTTGCGGATCGTCCAGGAGCCGGGTCTGGTCGAGGCGACGCTGGTGCCGACGCGGGACAGCAGCGAGCCCTCACGTCCCCAGCGGTAGTCGGGGATCGTCATACCCGCGATTCAAGCACCCCTGGGTGCCACTACGGTTCGCCCATGGCACACAAGATGAGGGTCCGACGGGCGCTCGCCCGCGGCTTGCTGCGCGCCAGCAGGTGGCGCCTCGTCGGCACCGTGCCGCAGAAGGGCATCCTGGTGGGTGCGCCGCACACGTCCCGGTGGGACTGGGTGGCCATGCTGCTCATCGCTTGGAGCAGCAGCGCCCGCCCGCAGGTGCTGATCAAGCACACCTACTTCATGGGACCCATCGGCTGGATCCTGCACAAGACTGGTGGGATCCCTCTCGACCGGGAAAACCCGGGAGCGACGATCCGGGCCCTGCTCCACGAGGCCGAGGGTCACGAGTCCTTCCTCCTCGTGATCGCACCGGAGGCGACACGGGGCAAGAGCGAGTACTGGAAGCCCGGGTTCTACCGGATCGCCGGTCAGACCGGGCTGCCCATCGTCCTGGGATTCATCGACGGCACGACCCGCTCGCTCGGGATGGGCCCATCGTTCACCCCGTCCGGCGACGTGGTGGCGGACATGGACCTCGTGCGCGCGTTCTACGCCGACAAGAGGGGCGTCAACCCGGAGAGCTGGGCCGAGCCGCGACTCCGCGAGGAGTCCAAGGGCGACCGCTGAGCACCGGCCGGCCGTCGATCTGGGTGGAGCTGAGGGGACTCGAACCCCTGACCCTCTGCATGCCATGCAGATGCGCTACCAGCTGCGCCACAGCCCCGTGATCGTTGCCTGAGCAACGCGGAGAACCTTACCGAACCGCCTGAGGACAAGTGAAATCGAGGTCTCGAGGGTGCCGGGGTCTCGATACGCCCTCGCCTAGCGGCTCGGGCTACTCGACCACCGGAGAGGCGCCAGTGCGGTTGTACGCCGCGAGCGCCCAGCGACCGGTGGGCCGCTCCACGAGCTCGACCCAGCCGCAATTCGCCAGCCCCCGGAAGTCGGTCGCCCGCTCGACCGGCCATCCGAGCCAGGCCACCGTCGCGGTGCGGATCGCGGCGCCGTGCGCCACGATCAGCCCGGTCTCGCCGACGTCGAGCGCAGCAGCGGTCTCCTTGAGGACCGCGGTGAACCGCGCGGCCACCTCAGCCTGGGTCTCGGCGCCGGGGACGTCGTCCCAGTCGCCGGCACGGAACCGGGCGTACTCGGCCGGGTCGAGGGCGGCGTACTCCTCGTGGGTCAGGCCCTGCCGCTCCCCCAGGGAGTACTCCCGCAGCCGCTCGTCGTACGACGGCGTCAGGCCGGTCGCCTGCGCGACGTAGTCCGTCGTCTGGCGTGCCCGCTGCAGGTCCGACGAGATCAGCGCCACCGGCGCCAGCGCGGCGATCTCCGGAGCGACCGCGGCCGCCTGCGCGTGCCCGGTCTCGTCGAGAGCGGGGTCCAGCTGGCCCTGGATCCGCCGGCTGGCGTTCCACCCGGTGCGGCCGTGCCGCAGCAGCACCAGCCTCCGCTCGGCGCTACCCATCGGCGGCAGCGGGCCCGTGGACCTCGGCAGGCAGCTCGATGATCGGGCAGTCACGCCACAGCCGCTCGAGGGCGTAGAACTCCCGCTCCTCGCTGTGCTGCACGTGCACCACGATCTCGCCGTAGTCGATGAGCACCCAGCGCCCGTCGCGTTCGCCCTCGCGGCGGACCGGCTTGGAGCCGATCTCGCGCAGCTTGTCCTCGATCTCGTCGACGATCGCCTTGACCTGCCGGTCGTTGTCGCCGCTGGCGAGTAGGAAGGCGTCGGTGATCGCGAGCTGTTCGCTCACGTCGAAGGCGAGGAGGTCGGTGGCGAGCTTGTCGGCGGCGGCGCGGGCCGCCGCGTGCACCAGCTCGACGGCGTGCTCGGTCGCGGTCAATTTCACTCCGGTTCTGCGGGGTAGAGGCCGTGCTTGGTGATGTACTGCACGACCCCGTCAGGGACGAGGTACCAGATCGGCTGCCCCTCCGCCTGCCGCTGACGGCAGTCCGTCGAGGAGATCGCGAGCGCCGGCACCTCCAACATCGTGACACGCTCGGCCGGGATCGCCGAAAGCGTCGCGGGATCCATCTCCGATCCCGGCCGGGTGCAGCCGACGAAGTGGGCGAGCTCGAAGACCTCGTCGGCGTCGCGCCAGCTGAAAATGTCGGTGAGCGCATCGGCGCCGGTGATGAAGAACAGGTCGGCGTCCGGTCGCGCAGCGCGGAGGTCGCGCAGCGTGTCGATCGTGTACGTCGGACCGCCCCGGTCGATGTCGACCCGGCTCACCGTGAAGCGGGGGTTGGCCGCGGTTGCGATCACCGTCATCAGGTAGCGGTGCTCGGGCGGCGAGACCTCCCGGTCGGACTTCTGCCACGGCTGACCGGTAGGGACGAACACGACCTCGTCGAGCTCGAACCACCCCTGCACCTCGGAGGCCGCGACCAGGTGACCGTGGTGGATGGGGTCGAAGGTGCCGCCCATCACCCCGACCCGGGGACGCCGAGCGGGGTCCGTCATCGGATGGCCGTGGGACTCAGCTGTGGTCCCGGCCGCCGCCGAAGGCCACCAGCGCGGCAAGCAGCAGGAGCAGGAAGAGCAGCGTGCCGCCACCGATGAACCATGGGTTCACGGCGGGCTCGCCATGCTCCTCCGCGGCCTGGAGTACGGCGAGAGCGGTCTGGCTGATCTGCATACGCGGATGTTATCGGACCCCCTGCGACCCTCGGCGTCGGCCACTCGCGAAAACGCGGGCAAGCGAGCGGAGAGAGCGAGGTACGAGCGACCGGAGCGAGTGACGGCCGCGCTTTCGCGATGCCGACCGGTGAGACGCCAAGCAGCCTTGCCTGTTGACCGCGTCGACTGCGAGCGCGGCAGCGCGGCGCGACGAAGGAGCGACGCGCTCGCGCAGATCTAGTGGATGGCGAAGTCGACGCCCAGGAAGAGTGCCGTGAACCGGACGGTGCGGCCGAGGAAGACGGTCGGGATGAACACCCACATCGGCATCTTCAGCAGGCCACCGACGGCGGCCATCACGAGGAGCGGCGGGATGCCGACCGAGGCGGCGATGAACATGAGGGCGGCGGAGTACCAGGGTCGCCCCTGCATCCGCGCGACCCACTTCTCGTAGCCGGCCTTGACCTTGGGACTGGAGAGCTTCTTCTGTGCCCACTTCGAGTCGACACCGCGGCGGGCGGCCTCGTACCAGACGATCTTGCCGACGGTCGCTCCCAGGCCGGCCGCGACACCGAGCGAGATCGCCGTCGGGACACCGGCGGACGCGGCACCGGCGCCGAGGATGTAGGCCTCCATCGGCAGGAACGGCAGCAGAGCCGACGCGACGCTGACTGCGAACGTCGTCAGCCACAGGATCATGCGGCCGGGAGCCTCTCCGGGACCGGCAGGCCGAGCTCGAGGAGCCACCGCAGGGACACGAGCTTCAGCACGAGCAGGGCGATCGCGATGATCAGGCCGAGCCACCACCAGCCGGTGGCCAGCAGCAGGACCGCGAACAGGCCGGAGTTGGCCGCCTTGCCCACGCGGGACCAGTTCCACAGGTAGATCCGGCGATCCACGACGTAGAAGTAGTTGGGGCTTCGGATCGGCCAGGCGAGGAACGCCAGCGACAGGTACATGTCGATGACCATGAACTCGAAGAGGTAGACCGCGACCGGGATCGCGATCAGCTCCATCGGCTCGTCGCTGAAGAAGAACGGCGCCGGCTGTAGCCAGGCGAGCCCCACGTAGAAAGCACCACAGCTGAGCCGGTCGCTGACCATGTCGACGACGCCGCCGATCCGCGTCTCGCAGTCGAACCGGCGCGCCCACTCCCCGTCGAGCGTGTCACCGACCCAGTAGACGACGAGGCCGGTGACGAGCAGGGCCAGGCTCTCTTCGTAGGCGCCCCACATGCTGAGTGCGAGGGTGGCGATGGTGCGGATGAACGTGATGACCGTCGCACCGGTCAGGAGACGTTCCGTGGAAGCGTCCGCGTAGATCCGGTCGGGCGCCCCTGCCATGCGGCGAACCTATCGCGTGGCCACGTAATAGCTGTTGAACGGGTCGGTCTCCACGTCCATGACGTCGACGCTGTCGAAGCCTGCTTCCTCCAGCATCCGCACCGCTGTCTGCCTCCCCCACGCGGTCCCGAGTCCCTCGCCCCCTTGTGCCAGCGAGACGGTCATGCAGTGCATGAGCGAGACCGTGTAGAGGAAGGTCCCGGCCGGGTCGTCGAGGTTCTCGTGGACGTGGCTGGACGCCCGGATGTCGACCATGAGGAAGATCCCGTCGGGCTTCAGGGCCGTGGCGACGTTGGCGAGCACCCGGCCCGGGTGCGCCTGGTCGTGGATGGCGTCGAAGGCCGTCACGACGTCGTACTCCTCCCGCGCGTCGAGCTCGGCGACGTCCCGGACGACGAACTCGGCGTTGGTGAGCCCCCAGCCCGCCGCCTCCTTCCGTGCCGCCTCGATCGCCTCCTCGGCGAAGTCGTAGCCGACGAATCGGCTGGTGGGGAAGGCACGCGCCAGCAGGTTGACCGCATGGCCGGAGCCACAGCCGACGTCGGCCAGGGTTGCGCCGGCGGACAGCCGTTCCCTCAGACCCGGGACCAGCGGGACGACGTGGTCCACCAGCCCGGCGTCGTGCGTCGCCGTGCTGTCCTCGGCCATCAGCGCGTGGAATCGCGGGAAGGCTTCGTACCCGACTCCCCCTCCGGTCGTGAAGCAGCCCACGATCTGCGCCTCCACCTCCGCCAGCAACGGCACCAGCTGCATCATCCGGGCGAGGTTGCCGGGACCGGCGGCCGTGGTCAGGCTCGCGGCGTGCTCGGCCGGCAGCCAGTACGACGCAGTGGTCGGCTCGTGCTCGACGACGCGACCGGTGGTGACGCCGTTGAGCCACTCGCGCACGTAGCGCTCGTCCAGCCCCGCCGCCGTGGCGATCTCAGCGCTGGTCGAGGGCGGCAGCGTCGCCATCGTGTCGAACAGGCCGACCTGGTGGCCGATGCTCAGCAGGAGGCCCAGCGCTGAGTCGTTGAGGACGCCCAGCATCCGCTCGGCGAACTCCTCCGCGACCGCACTCTCGATTGGGTTCTGGTCCTGGGTCGTGGTCATGACGATCTCCTCGGGTCGTGTGGATGGTCCGGCCACGACGCTAGGAGGGACGCAGCACCCACCGCTTCGGGCGAACGGTGCAAATCCGGAGGGCGGCTGCACAGTTCAGTGCAGACCCTCCTGGTGGGCCCAGGCGGCGGCCGCGGTGCGCGAGGGGACACCGAGCTTGGCGTAGACGTTGGCCAGGTGCCGGGCGACCGTCTTCTCGCTGATCACCAGCCGGGCTGCGACCTCCCGGTTCGACAGTCCCTCGGCCACCGCGCACAGGATCTCCCACTCGCGTGCGGTCAGGCCTCCCGGCGCGGCAGGCGGGGCGGCCGCTCCCGCGACTGCCCGCTCCAGCAGGGTTCGGGTGGTCGCCTCCTCGGGCCTGGCGCCCATCCTCCGATAGGCCGCCAGCGCCTCGCGCAGCGGTGCGACCGCGTCGGCGGGTGCGCCGCTTCCCAGCAGCACCTCCGCTCGAGCCGTCTTCGCCCAGGCCGTGAATCCCGGCGACCCGTAGGTGTCCGCGATCGCCTCCAGCTCGGCCGTCGCGGCGTCGGCGGTCGCGACGTCCGCTCGTCGGCACGCGATCTCCACCTGCGCGGCCAGCAGCCGCGCACGGCGGAACGGGTCGGCCTGCTCGGCGAGGGCGCTGCGGACGGAGGCGTCGGCCTGGTCCCTCCGGCCCTCGGCCAGGAGCAGCAGCGATCGACCCGGCTCCGGCAGCCTTCCGAGTGCGGCCGCCTGCTCGTACGCCGCAGCGGCACCAGCGAGGTCTCCCCTGTGGCGGCGGCTCTCGCCGATCTCGTAGTGAGCCTCGGCCACGGCTTCGACGTTGAGGTCCGCCAGCTCGGCGCACGCCGCCGCGGCCGCCCGCTCTGCTTCGTCCCAGTCGCCCTGGACTCGCAGCAGCTGCGCCCGGTGGACGCGGCAGATCCCGGTGAACATGACGGCGCTGGAGAACTGGTCGCACCAGCGCTCCGTGGCCTCCGTCCACCGGCGGGCTCGAGAGAGGTCCCCCAGATCGGTGCAGATCGAGATCATCTGGCAGTAGAGGTTGCCGGATTCCGCCGGGCCGACGCGTCCGGCGAGCACCGGCAGCAACGCCTCGTCCAGGAGCTCGAACCCCCGGCTCGTCTCGCCCGCGCGGATCGCGACCATCCCGTGGAGCGCCAGGCCGAAGCACCCCAGCACGGGCTGGTCGAGCTCGACGGCCAGCCGCTGCAGCTCGACGGCGCCGGCCAGCGCACCGTCCACGTCACCCGCCGCGAACCGGCCCTCCGCATCGATCCACAACAGGTAGCCGTGGCCGACGCTGGACGGCCGACCGTCCAGCAGCCGCCGGGCGCGGCTGAGCCACCCCGACCCGACATCGGGCTCTCCGCGCATCGCCCACTGCATCCCGGTCTCGAGAGCCACCATCGCCGCACGGTCGACCTGTCCCTCCGCGAGGAACCGTTCGTGGCACTCCTCGCAGATCTCGATGGTCTCGCGGATCAGCCCGAGCCACCACGCCGCGTCACTGAGCGCGTAGAGACCTTCGCCGTCCAGCAGTCCCGATCGCTGCAGCTCGACGAGAGCCTCGTACGCCGTGACGAAGTCCCGGCGATCCATCGCCGCCTGGGCCTGGCGCAGCCGGTCCTCGTCGGACATGGGACCACGGTAGTCACGCAGGGCGGTCGCCGGCCCGCCTATCGCACGTGGCCGTCGCCGACGACGACGTACTTCGTCGACGTCATCTCCGGCAGCCCCATCGGGCCGCGCGCGTGCAGCTTCTGCGTGCTGATCCCGATCTCGGCACCGAAGCCGAACTCACTGCCGTCGGTGAACCGGGTCGAGGCGTTCACCAGGACCGCGGCCGAGTCGACCTCGGCGACGAAGCGCCGGGCCGCGGCCTGGTCCTCGGTGACGATGGCGTCGGAGTGCTGGCTCGACCACCGCCGGATGTGGTCGAGGGCCGTGTCGAGGTCTGGTACGACGCGGGCCGCGATGTCGAGCGAGAGGTACTCGGTGGCCCAGTCGTCGTCCGTCGCGGGCAGGACGCCGTCGTACGCGGTGAACGACTCATCGCCGTGGACCGTCACCCCGGCCTCCTGCAGCGCCGCGACCACGCGGGGCAGGAAAGCCTCCGCGACGGTCTCGTGCACCAGGAGCGACTCGGCCGCGTTGCAGACGCTGGTGCGGTGGGTCTTGGAGTTGAGCACGATCGCCAGTGCGCGGTCGAGATCGGCGGCCGCGTCGACGTAGACGTGGCAGTTGCCGACGCCGGTCTCGATCACGGGGACCGTCGACTCCTCGACGACCGAACGGATCAGGCCGGCGCCGCCGCGCGGGATGAGCACGTCGACGTGGCCGCGGGCGCGCATCAGCGCCTTGACGCTCTCATGGGTGTCGCCCGGCACCAGCTGGACGACGTCGGCGGGGAGACCGGCGCTGACCGCGTCGCGAAGCACGTCGACGATCGCGACGTTGCTGGACCGCGCACTCGAGCTGCCGCGCAGCAGCACCGCGTTGCCGGACTTCAGGCAGATGCCGGCAGCGTCGGCCGTCACGTTGGGGCGGGCCTCGTAGATCATCCCGACCACGCCGAACGGCACCCGCACCTGCCGCAGCTCGAGCCCGTTGGCGAGCACACCGCCGCGCACGACCTCGCCGACCGGGTCGGGCAGACCGGCGACGTCGCGCAGCCCTTGCGCCATCCCGGCGATCCGGTCGGGGGTGAGCCGCAACCGGTCGATGATGTTGGTCGGGACGCCGCCGTGCTCCGCCCGCTGGACGTCGTCCGCGTTGGCGCCGAGCACCTCTGCCTCACGCTCCAGCAGGGCGGCGGCCATCGCCTGCAAGGCGGCGTCCTTCGTGGCCCGGTTGGCCAGCGCCAGCTCGCGACCGGCGACCCGCGCACGACGGGCTACGCCAATCACGTCCTCGGTGGTGCTCACCTGTGAAAGGTTAACCGCGGTACGACGCAACCGTCCGAGCGTCTCGGGCGTCTACCAGTCAGGCGCGGTCGTGCGCCTGCCCGCAACTGGCATCCCCATGCCTCTCGAGGAGGAGTTCGTGATCCACCACCTGTCCCCCCGCCGGAAGCGATGGGGCATCGCCGCCCTCGCGGCCGCTGCCCTCGGTGCGCCGCTCCTCGCTGCCACCGCCACCACCCCGGCGTCCGGCGCCGAGCCCACCGACCCCGCGATCGAGCTCGTCGCCCCGGACAAGGTGACGGCCTACGCCTACCGCGGCGGCATCTACTCGGACCTGGGGTTCCGGCTCGAGGTCGAGGACGCTCCGCTCGAGATCTGGTCGCAGCGCGCACCCGACTACCTGACGCTGCCGACCGCGGTCGCCAAGCTCCCGTCCGGCGACGTGACCCTGCCGGAGCAGGAGCAGGTCGGCCAGCTCAAGCGCTTCGTGAAGATCCGGATCGTCGACCGCAACAACCCCGATGCCGCCCCGATCAGGCGCTTCCGCAGCAGCTGCGTCGGCGAGACCTCCGAGCGGATCCACCCCGACGCTGAGTTCAAGAACCCCTTCCCGCGGACCTGCTACTACAGCTCCTTCGCGCTCGGCGCCGTCTCGGGCATCCCGGCCGGGTGGGCAGGCACCATCTTCGGCTACGAGTCCCGACTGCGCCTCAAGCCCGGCCAGTACGACCTGACCGTCCGGGTCACCAAGGGGTACGCCGAAGCACTCGGCATGTCGCCCGCGGAGCGCGTCGCCAGCACTGTGCTCACCGTGAAGACCGAGGACGACTGTCGGGGTTGCCGTGAAGGTAGGTCCACCCCACGGCTCTCCCCCAACCGGCACGAGCCCGATCCCTCCGGCGGGGTCGACTCGATCGCCGACCTGCCGCCGGGTACGCCGACCCCGGACCTGCGGTCGCTGCCCGCCTTCGGCATCCAGGTCAGCCGGAACGGCTCTCAGCTGCAGTTCGCGGCGAACGTCTGGAACGCTGGCAACTCCCCCTTGGTCGTCGACGGCTTCCGCCGCGACGGTGAGGACGTCATGGACGCCTACCAGTACTTCCTCGACGAGGGCGGCAACCAGGTGGCCTACCAGGAGGTCGGGACGATGGTCTGGCACCCGGCACCGAGCCACAACCACTGGCACTTCAACGACTTCGCGACCTACGAGCTGCTCAACGCCGACCAGACCCGGGCCGTGCGCTCGGGCAAGGAGTCGTTCTGCCTGGCCAACACCGACGCCGTCGACCTGACCGGTGACGGTGCTGCGTGGGACGCCTATGAGGAGGACCTCGGCAGTGTCTGCGGTGGCTACGAGCTCCGTTCGATCCGTGAGGTGCTGTCGGCGGGCTGGGGCGACACCTACACCCAGTACCGCGCCGGTCAGTCGTTCCCGATCAAGAACCTGCCCGACGGCGTCTACTACGTCCGGGTGCTCGCCAACCCCGACAGCACCCTGATCGAGTCCGACACCACCAACAACGAGTCGCTCCGCAAGGTGCGCCTCTACACGGACCGGCACGGTGTTCGGCGCGTGAAGGTCCCCCAGGTCGGCCTGGTCGACGAGAGCGGCGGCATCTACGACCAGTTCCGGGGCTGACGGCACCGCTGTACGACGGAGCCCCCGGCACCATCCAGGTGCCGGGGGCTTCGTGTTTGTCCAGACTTACCTACTTGCGCTTCTCGACGGCCTCGGCGGCGGCGGGCAGGACGGAGTGCAGGTCGCCCACGACACCGAAGTCGACCAGCTCGAAGATCGGGGCCTCTTCGTCCTTGTTGATGGCCACGATGGTCTTCGACGTCTGCATGCCGGCGCGGTGCTGGATCGCACCGGAGATGCCCGCGGCGACGTAGAGCTGCGGTGACACGACCTTTCCGGTCTGGCCGATCTGCAGGGCGTGCGGCTGCCAGCCCGAGTCGACCGCGGCGCGCGAGGCGCCGACGGCCGCGCCCAGGGCGTCCGCGAGGCCTTCGACCGGAGCGAAGTCGCCGCCGGTGCCACGGCCGCCGGAGACCACGATCGCGGCCTCGGAGAGCTCGGGACGACCGCTGGCCTGACGCGGGTTGGAGGCGACGATCCGGGCGGCCTTCGCCGCGTCGGAGATGGTCGCCGAGAACTGCTCGACGGTGCCGGCGCCGGCCGATTCCTCCGCAGAGGCGGAGTTCGGCTTGACGGTGATGATCGGCGTGCCCATGGTGACCTTCGCCTTGACGGTGTAGCTGCCCGCGAAGACGGACTGGGTGGTGTTGCCCTCGCCGTCGACGTCGACCGCGTCGGTGATCAGGCCGGAGCCCAGCTTGATCGCGAGCCGGCCCGCGATCTCCTTGCCCTCACCGGAGGATACGATCAGGATCGCGGCGGGCGAGGCCGCCTCGGCGACCTGCTGCAGCACCTCGGCCTTGGGGGCCACCAGGTAGCCCTTCACCTCGGCGTCGTCGACCGTGTAGATCTTCTCGGCGCCGTACTTGGCGAGGTCGGCCGCGGCGCTCTCGGCCTTGTCGGCCGCGCCGATGAAGACCGCGGACGGCTCGCCGAGACGCTTGGCGATGGCGAGGAGCTCGTAGGTCGGCTTGCGGACCGCACCGTCGACGTGGTCGACGAGAACCAGAACTTCAGACATGTCGTATCGCTCCTCAGATGAACTTCTTCGAGGCGAGGAACTCGACCAGCGCCGTGGCGCCCGATCCGTCCTCGTCCTTGACGATCTCGCCGGCGGTCCGCGGCGGGCGCTCGGTGGTCTCCTCGACCGCCGACCAGGCGACCGAGAGCCCGACCTCGCCGCTGTCGACGCCGAGGTCGCCGAGGCTGTAGGTCTCGAGCGGCTTCTTCTTCGCCGCCATGATGCCCTTGAACGAGGGGTAGCGCGCCTCACCCGACTGGTCGGTCACCGAGGCGACCAGCGGCATGGTGCCGATGACGACCTCGGTCGCCGTGTCGCCGTCGCGCTGGACGGCGAGCTGGCTCTCCTTGCGCTCGATGCGCGAGCCGAGGGTGACCTGGGGCAGGCCGAGCCGCTCGGCGAGCATCGCCGGGACGACGCTCATCGCTCCGTCGGTCGAGGCCATGCCGCAGAGCACGACGTCGACGGACCCAATCTTCTCGATGGCCTTGGCCAGCACCAGGGAGGTCGCGATCGCGTCAGAACCGGCGATCGCCTCGTCCTGGACGTGGACTCCCTGGTCGGCGCCCATCTGCAGCGCCTTGCGCACCGCGTCGGCCGCCTTCTCAGGGCCAACAGTCAGCGCGGTGACCGTCACCTCCTCGTCGGTGCCCTCCTTGAGCTGGAGAGCCTGCTCGACGGCGTACTCGTCGAGCTCCGACAGGAGACCGTCGACACCCACCCGGTCAACGGTGTTGTCCGACTCGAACCGCGGATCCGCGGTGGCGTCGGGGACGTGTTTCACACAGACGACAATGTTCATGGTTGTGGCCGGACCGGCCCCTTCCTGCACTCGTGCGACCCTCGAGGGTCGGCATTGGGTCCGTAATGGACAGCGCCCGCAGGTTACCGCCCGGTTCTACAGGGCAGGTAACTCGGTGTACGTGGACTACCTCACACGGTATCCGGGCTCACACTGGCTCCCGGGTGCGTCTTACGGGCGGATGAGCCGCTCGAGGAACCGCCCGAGGATGAGATAGACCACAGCACAGATCCCGTAGTTGAACAGCGCATTCTTGACGTCGCTGTTGGGTTCGGCGAACTCCTTCACCGGCTTGTCCAGGTCGAAGAAGGTGAGGTCGAAGGCGTTGGCCAGGTCGCGGATCAGCTGCACCAGCTCGTTCTCGTCGTTCGCGTCGAGCGCGAAGCTGAACGCGGCCGCAGCCAGGATCAGAGCGAGCGAGAGGCAGATGACCCAGACCGTACGCGCGACGATGCCGCGCACGCGCGCGATGGTCAGCGCCGTGTGGTTGACCGAGTCGTCGTGCGTCGGCTTGTCCGACTTGTCCGCCATCTTGCTCATCGTCCCTCGAATCTGGCCTTGCCGGGGCCGTTCTCGATGAAGGATCGCATGCCGGCCGCCCGATCCTCGGTCGCAAACACCGAGGCGAACTGCTGACGCTCGATCCCCAGACCGGTCTCGAGGTCGGTCTCGATGCCCCGGTCCACGCACTCCTTGATCGCGCGGAGCGCATAGGGGGCGGCGTTGCTGAACTTCGAGGCCCAGGCGACGGCGGCGCCGTAGACCTGCTCCGCGGGGAAGACCCGATCGACGAGACCGATCGACAACGCCTCCTCCGCCTTCACGAACCGGCCGGTGAACATGAGCTCCTTGGCCTTGGCCGGACCCACGAGGCGGGCGAGCCGCTGGGTCCCGCCGGCGCCGGGAATGATCCCGAGCAGCACCTCAGGCTGCCCGAGGACGGCGTCCTCGGCCGCGAACCTGATGTCGGCGGCCATGGCCAGCTCGCAGCCGCCACCCAGGGCATAGCCGTTGACCGCAGCCACGACCGGCTTCGGGATCCGGGCGATCGCGGTGACCGCTCCCTGCACCCGGTCGCCGCGGTCGACCATGTCGACGTACGACTTCTCGGCCATCTCCTTGACGTCGTTGCCGGCGGCGAAGACCTTCTCACCGCCCCAGACCACGACCGCCCGGACGTCGGAGCGCTCGGTCGCCTCCTCCGCGGCGGCCAGGAGCTCGTCCTGGACCTGGAAGCTGATGGCGTTCATCTTGGGCCGGTCCAGGCGGATCGTCCCGACGCCGTCGGCCACCTCAAGTCGCACGAACTCGGTCGCCATCAGGGGAGCTCCTCTGTGATCAGTGGGACGGGAGAGGTTACGTCAGCGCATTGTGCACTCTTCCGGGGTCCGGGTCACGCGATCACACCAGTTGGACCACGGTCACCCACTACCCGGCAGGATTGAGCCCATGACTCCCGGCCTCTGGCGCAGCCTCGGTGACCATGCTCCGACCTGGCCGGGACGCAACTGGCCACTCGGTGCGACCTGGACGCCCGAAGCCACCAACTTCGCGGTCTACGCACCGGACGCCACCGAGGTGTGGCTCTGCGTCTTCGACGACGACGACGACTCCGGCGGCGAGCGCCGGTTCCCCCTCACCGAGCACTCGCTCGGCATCTGGCACGGTGCGCTACCGGAGGTCGCGCCCGGGACCCGCTACGGCTACCGCGTCAACGGTCCGTGGGACCCCGCGAACGGGTGGCGCTTCAACCCGCAGCAGCTGCTGCTCGACCCCTACGGCCTCGCGGTGTCCGGGACGATCACGGCCGGGCCCGAGATCCTGCCGTACGACGTCGACGACCCCTCGCAGCCGAGCGCACTCGACTCCGCGCCCGCCACCGCCCGCAGCGTGGTCGTCGACCCCGGGTTCGACTGGGAGGGCGACGCCCCGATCGCGCAGCGGTGGCGGGACACCGTGATCTACGAGCTGCACGTCAAGGGCTTCACGAAGCTCCACGACCGGATCCCGGAGGAGCTCCGCGGGACCTACGCCGGGCTGGGGCACCCGGTCGTGACCGACTACCTCAAGGACCTCGGCGTCACCGCGGTCGAGCTGCTCCCCGTCCACCAGTTCTTCTCCGAGCCGGCCCTGCTCGAACGCGGCCTCACCAACTACTGGGGCTACAACAGCATCGGGTTCTTCGCCCCCCACGCCGACTACAGCTCCTCCGGCGACCGCGGTCAGCAGGTCAGCGAGTTCAAGCAGATGGTCAAGTCGCTGCACCGGGCGGGACTCGAAGTGATCCTCGACGTCGTCTACAACCACACCGCGGAAGCCTCCGCGCAGGGTGCGTCGCTGTCCTTCCGCGGGCTCGACGACCGTGGTTTCTACCGGCGGGTGCCGCCCGGGGCGGGCGCCGGAGCCGACGACGACGGGACGGTCGAGGACTTCGACGACACCTACTGGGACGTCACCGGCTGCGGGAACACTGTCAACACCGAGGACCCTCTCGCGCTCCGCCTGATCCTCGACTCCCTGCGCTACTGGGTGACCGAGATGCACGTCGACGGGTTCCGGTTCGACCTGATGTCCGCTCTCACCCGGACCGGGCCGGACATCGACATGGCATGCAAGCTGCTCACCGCGATGGGCCAGGACCCGGTGCTCCGCCACGTGAAGCTGATCGCCGAGCCGTGGGACGTCTCGATGGGCGGCTACCTCGTCGGACAGATGCCGCCGCCGTGGGTCGAGTGGAACGACCAGTACCGCGACACGATCCGTGACTTCTGGCGCAACCACACCAACGGCATGCACGGGGTGGCCACCCGGCTCGCCGGCTCCTCCGACCTCTACGCCGACGACGGGCGGTCGGCGTACAACTCGGTCAACTTCGTGACCGCGCACGACGGGTTCACCGTGCGGGACCTGGTCTCCTACGACCACAAGCACAACGAAGCCAACGGCGAGGGAAACCGCGACGGCACCGACGGCAACCGGTCGTGGAACCACGGGGTCGAGGGGGAGACCGACGACCCGGCCATCGTCGCGCTGCGCCGGCGGCAGGCTGCGAACCTGATGGCGACCCTCTGCCTCTCCAACGGCGTCCCGATGCTGACGGCCGGCGACGAGCGGGGCCGCACGCAGCGCGGCAACAACAACGCCTACTGCCAGGACAGCGAGATCTCGTGGATCGACTGGCGACCCGACGACGCCTGGCTCGACGTCTACGACCTCACCAAGACCGCCCTCCGGCTCCGGCGCGACCACCAGACACTGCGGCAGCGGCACTGGTTCGAGGGTCGCCCGACGATCGTGGGCGGCCCGAAGGACGTCGCCTGGCTGCACCCGACCGGCCGCGAGATCACGGACGCCGACTGGCACGACGCCGGTCTGCGCACGATCGGCATGTTCGTGTCCGGCAAGCCGCTGCGCGAGCCGGGACCGCGGGGCGAGCAGCTGATCGACGCGTCGTTCCTCATGTGGTTCCACGCCGGCCCGGACCCCTGCGCGGTCTTCCTGCCCGACAACGACTGGGTGCGACGCGGACAGGTCGTGCTCTCGACCGATCCCGGCCTGGCGATCGGCACCCCGGTCGAGACCGGCCAGGAGCTGCTGATCGGCCCGCGCTGCGTCGTCGTGTTCCAGGAGACGGACTGACTCAGGACCAGCTCAGGCGACGGTGACGACCCCGAGCTCGGCGGGTGCGACCAGCAGCGGATGGGCCGGCACGACCCGCACCGTGTAGCCGAACGGCCCGCTGCGCGCGAGGCCGACCTCGGCGTCGTACCGGTGCCGGCCGCCGTCGTAGGACTCCGTCGGCTGCAGCACGGTGATCGCCGGGTCGACCAGCACGTCCTCGGAGTCGACGCGGCCCGACACCAGCTGCACCTCGACGTCGGAGGGGCTGAGGTCGCCGAGGGCGACGTAGGACCGCACCGTCATCGGCGCGCCCACCAGCGGCGCGTCGCCGAGGTCGTGCGCCTCGACGTGCTCGACCCGAACACCGGTCCACGAAGCCCGGACCCGGGCCTTCCACTGGGCGAGCGCGCGGGCGCCGGCGTAGTCGCTGTTGAGGGCGCGGGCGTTGCCGGCCGCGGGCGCATAGAGCTGCCGCACGTAGTCGCTGACCATCCGGGTGGCCAGCACCTTGGGGCCGAGCGACTTGAAGGTGTGGCGGAGCATCTCCACCCAGCGGACCGGGACGCCGTCGTGGTCGAGGTCGTAGAACCGCGGCGCGACCTCGTGCTCGATCAGGTCGTAGAGCGCCGCGGCCTCGAGGTCGTCGCGACGGTCGGCGTCGTCGAGGCCGTCGGCGGACGGGATCGCCCAGCCGTTCTCGCCGTCGAACCACTCGTCCCACCAGCCGTCGAGGATGGACAGGTTGAGTCCGCCGTTCAGGGCCGCCTTCATGCCCGACGTCCCACACGCCTCGTAGGGCCGCAGCGGGTTGTTGAGCCACACGTCGCAGCCGGGGTAGAGCGGCTGCGCCATCGCGATGTCGTAGTTGGGCAGGAACACGATCCGGTGCCGGACGTCCTCGGCGTCGGCGAACCGCACCAGCTCCTGGATCAGCTTCTTGCCGCCGTCGTCGGCCGGGTGCGACTTGCCGGCGATGACCAGCTGGACGGGCCGCTCCGGGTGGAGCAGCAGCGATCGCAGGCGCTCGGGGTCGCGCAGCATCAGCGTGAGCCGCTTGTACGACGGCACCCGTCGCGCGAAGCCGATGGTCAGCACGTCGGGGTCGAGCGCCGAGTCGATCCAGCCGAGCTCGGCACGGGCCGCGCCGCGCTCCTCCCACGACCGGCACAGGCGCTGCCGGGCGTCCTCGACCAGTCGGCTGCGCAGTGCGCGCTTGGTGCTCCACAGCTCACCGGCCGGCACCTTGTCGACCGCTGCCCAGAAGCCCTCGGTGTCGTCGCTCTCGGCGTCGGCGCCGTGCGCGGTCGCGAGGGCGATCACCTCGCGGGCGACCCAGGTCGGCGCGTGCACGCCGTTGGTGATCGAGGTGATCGGCACCTCGGCCTCGTCGAACGCCGGCCACAGGCCGCTGAACATCCCACGGCTGACCCGTCCGTGGAGGAGGGAGACGCCGTTGGCGCGCTGCGCCAACCGGAAACCCATGACGGCCATGTTGAAGACGGTCGCGTCACCACCCTCGAAGTCCTCGGCGCCGAGCGCCCGGACCCGCTCCACCGGCACGCCGGGGGTCGGCCCGGCATCGCCGAAGTACTGCTCGACCAGCGTCTCCGGGAACCGATCGATGCCCGCCGGGACCGGCGTGTGGGTCGTGAAGACCGTCGATGCCCGACCGACCTCGATCGCGGTGTCGAGGTCCAGGCGCGGGCCCGACTCCCCCACCGTGAGCTCGCGGATCCGTTCGATCCCGAGGAAGCCGGCGTGCCCCTCGTTGGTGTGGAACACCTCCGGCTCGGGCGCACCGGTGATCCGGCAGTAGGCGCGGATGGCGCGCACGCCGCCGACCCCGAGCAGGATCTCCTGGCGCAGCCGGTGCTCGCTGTTCCCGCCGTACAGCCGGTCGGTGATGTCGACGTAGTGCTCGGGATTGCCCTCGACGTCGGTGTCGAGCATCAGCATCGGCACCCGTCCGACGCTGGCGACCCAGATCCGGGCGACGAGGTCGGGGCCGCCGGGGAGCGACAGCGAGATGGTGGCGCGGCTGCCGTCGGCCTCGTGGAGCAGCGAGATCGGGAGGCCGTCAGGGTCGAGGACCGGGTAGGTCTCCTGCTGCCACCCCTCGCGGGAGAGCGACTGCTTGAAGTAGCCGTGGCGGTAGAGCAGACCGACCCCGATGATCGGCACACCGAGGTCGCTGGCGGCCTTGAGGTGGTCGCCGGCGAGGATGCCGAGACCACCGGAGTACTGCGGGAGCACGGCCGTGATCCCGAACTCCGGCGAGAAGTAGGCGATCTGGCGGGGCCAGGCCACGTCCTCGCGTCCACCGGAGACCCGCTGGTACCAGCGCGGCTGGGTGAGGTAGGCCTCGAGGTCGGCGCGGACCTCACCGAGCCGCCGCACGAAACCCTCGTCGGCCGCCAGTTGCTCCCACCGCTGCGCCGGGACCTCGCCCAGCAGCTGCACGGGATCGTGGCCACTGGACTCCCACAGCTCGGGGTCGACCGCGGCGAAGACATCCTGGGTCTCGGGGTGCCAGGACCATCTCAGGTTGGCCGCCAGCTCGCCCAGGGCGGCCAGGGTCGGCGGGAGAAGGGGACGGACGGTGAAACGACGAATTGCACGCACGGATCCGACGTTAGCCGAGGTCTACTTGAACGATCCAATGAACGCGGCGCCTGGTTCCCGCGACAGTCTGTTCTCCCATCCCGTAACCCGCGCACCCGATTATCCGTTGTGGCATCTAGGTGACGAGCGAGGCGGAGTCATGGGGGCTGCCTCGCTCGTCCACCCAATTGGCCGAGCGCGTCTCCGGCATCGCCGCCGAGATGTGGCAAGCCGTAGTCGGCTCACGGTCCGCGACCGGCGGCGACGCCTCCCGACGCGCTGCCGGCCGCGCAGTTGACGCGGTCTTCGGCTACGGCTGCTTGGCGGCTCACCGAAGCAGCCCGGCGCGCGCGTCTCCGGCATCGCCGCCGAGATGTGGCAAGCCGTAGTCGGCTCACGGTCCGCGACCGGCGGCGACTGCGGCCTGTCGGTCGCGGCTCTAGGGTGACTCTCGATGTCCACCTCTGCCCTTCGCTCCGTCAGTGACCACCAGCGGCGCGTCGCCGACCTGATCGGGATGCTCGAACCCGCCGCGGTACCGCTCGCCGAGGCGCGCGGACTGGTGCTGGCCGACGACGTCGTCGCCGGCGAGGCACTGCCGTCCTTCGACAACTCGGCGATGGACGGCTACGCGGTCCGGGCGGAGGACATCGCGAGCGCAGCTGCCGACGCCCCTGTGCGACTGCCGGTCGCGGCCGACATCCCCGCCGGCGCTCCGGTCGGCGACCTCGAGCCGGGGACGGCGCACCGGATCATGACCGGTGCACCGCTCCCCCGCGGCGCGGACGCCGTGGTCGAGGTAGAGGCGACCGACGGCGGCACCGATGTCGTCGCCGTCACCGCCGCCCGCGACGCCGGTTCGTTCGTCCGGACCGCCGGCGGCGACGTGATGTCCGGCACCACCGTGCTCGAAGCCGGCACTGTCATCGGGCCGGCGCAGGTGGGGCTGCTCGCCGCGCTCGGCGTGCGGGACGTCGTCGTACGCCCGCGTCCGCGGGTCCTCGTCTGCTCGACCGGGTCCGAGCTCACCGACGACCCGACACCGGGCGCCGGCCAGATCCGCGACTCCAACAGCCACATGCTCGCCGCGGCGGTCGACGACGCCGGTGCCGTCGCGATCCGCCGGCTGTGGGTCGCCGACGACGTGCCGACGTTCCTTCGCACCCTCGATGCCGAGCTCGGCACCGGGGTCGACCTCCTGCTGACGTCCGGCGGCGTCAGCGCCGGCGCCTACGAGGTCGTGAAGGACGCCCTCGGCCCCCGCGGCGTGGAGTTCACCAAGGTCGCCATGCAGCCGGGGATGCCCCAGGGCTCGGGGACGTACGGCGGCGCGGCCGTCGTGTGCCTCCCCGGCAACCCGGTGAGCGCACTGGTGTCCTTCGAGGTCTTCGTCCGGCCTGCCCTGCGCGCGTCGTACGGGCACCCTCGGCCGCACCGCCCCGTCGTGCGCGCCTCGCTCACCGAGGCGATCACGTCGACACCCGGCAAGAGGCAGCTCCGTCGCGGCCGCCTCGACCCGGCCGCGGGGACGGTCGAGCCGTGGGGTCCGCCGGGTTCGGGGTTCCTGGGCTGGTTCGCCGGCGCCGACTGCCTCATCGACATCCCTGCCGACGTCACCGACCTCGCGACGGGCGAGATCGTGGACGTCTGGGACCTCACTCGCTGACGGGACGTCCGACCAGCAGGTAGCGCTCGTCGTCGATCTCCTTGCCCCAGTACACGCTCTGCGGCAGCGGCCGCACCGCCACGTCCGCTCGCCGGGTCCGGACGATCGCCTCGGCATCGCGGGCCGCCAGCCCGGCGCCCGTCCCCCACCGACCCTCGACCAGCACGACGATCCCCTCGGGCTCGAGCAGGTCGACCCATCGGCCCAGCGCAGCCGCGGGATCGGGCATCGCCCAGAGCGCGTGCCGGCTCAGCACCACGTCGTACGCAGCGCGCTCGAGCGGCGGCGCGGCGGCGTCGCCCACGACGAACGCCGCTCCCGGGACCTTGAGCCGCGCCCGGCTGATCATCTCCGGAGAAAAGTCGAGCCCGTCGACGACGTACCCCTCGTCGACAAGGAGGCGCGTCAGCGTCCCGGTGCCACAGCCGAGGTCAGCGACGCGAGCGGGAGTCGGCGGAAGCACGTCGAGCAGCAAGTTCCGCCACGCCGCTCGGATGACAGGGTCAGCCAGTCCATGGTCGGGCTCGTCGTCGAACGACGCCGCCTCGCGATCCCACAGCTCCCGAGTCACGGCGCCAACCTAGGCGACCATCGGAGCGCGTGGTCGCGCTGGTGGATTGGTGAGGCGGCCTTGGTCGTCGATGGGTGGTGGGATCCAGTGGGGCGGCTCCCAGCGGACCAAGAAGGTCCGGGGCTTGGCCTAGGGCGGTTCACAACGGGCAGGTGCCCGCCGTGCTTGGCCTTCGGGTGATCTGTTGGCCGTCTTGCCGAACAATCGGCTCCTCGACCTTGGCCCGTTACGGGCTCCTCGTTCTGGGCCTCGGCTCAGTCCTCGGCGGCACCTCCATCGTCCCCCTGCGCGACGACTGCGGGCAACGGCCTGTATGTACCGGGCTTCACCCGCCTTGCGTCGGCGGCCTCACGGGTCGACGAAGATTGGCTCCATCGGGGATGGCCCTCCGCTTCCGCTCGTGCGACTCTTGAATCGTCGCGCCTGCGCTCGGGCTCGAGCGGCATCCGCTCGCAACCACTTGGTGGCCCCATGAGCAATAGCGTCGTCCGTCGCCTTCTCCAACTGGGGTTGGCCCTCACGCTGTGCTGCACGGTGCCCGCCGCGGCCGGACAGCCCCTCGTCGGCGTGCCGGGCGCGTCAGCGGGCGGAGGGAACTACCCGTCGGAGGGTCCCGAGGTGATCGCGTCGGGTCTGGACAACCCGCGTGGCCTGGTCTTCGACCGCAAAGGGGCGCTATACGTCGCCGAGGCTGGGTCCGGGGGCGACGGGCCGTGCCTTCCCGGAGCGATTCTTGAGTCCTGCTTCGGCCACTCTGGCGCGATCACCAGGATCACGAAATGGGGCCAGCGCCGCGTCGTTACTGGCCTGAGTTCGTTCGGACCCTACGATGGAGCTGCTGCGATTGGCCCGTCCGATGTGGCCTTTGGCCAAAAGAGGATGTTCGTCACCGTGGGCCTCGACGAGGACTTGGAGGACATCCAGGCGCTCCCCGAACTGGCCGACATGGGCGAGCTTCTCGGGGTGAAGCGGAACCCGCATGGCGTGCGGATCGTGACGGTCGCCGACCTGGCGGAGTTCGAGGACGCGTTCAACCCCACCGGGGACGAGGAGAACGTCAATCCAAACTCCGTCATCCTCGACAAGGGGGGCGTCATCGTCTCGGACGCCGGCGCGAACGACCTGCTGCTGGTCAGGACGAGCGGGAAGATCAGGGTTCTCGCCACGTTCCCGAACCGCGATGTCGAGGCTCCGCCCGGGTTGGGCTTCCCGCCGGGCTATATGCTGTCGATGGACGCGGTCCCGACGTCCGTCCAGCGCGGACCCGACGGCTCATTGTACGTCGGGCAGCTGACCGGCTTCCCGTTCCCGCCGGGCGCCGCGAACGTCTACCGCGTCGACAGGTCGGGTGAAGTGTCGGTCCACGCGACCGGGTTCACCAACATCATGGACATCGCCTTCGACAAGCGGGGACGGCTGTACGTCCTGGAGATCTTCAAGAACGGCGCGCTCTCGGGCGACCCGACCGGCGCGCTGGTCCGCGTCAACGGCGACGGCAGCCAGACCGAGATCATGTCCGACGGACTGATCACCCCCGGCGGCCTGACGATCCGCGGCCACCACGCATATGTCAGCAACTGCGGCACGTGCGCCAGCACCGGGGAGGTGCTGCGGATCCCGCTAGGCTGACCGGTTGGTGGAACCCAGGCACGTCCGCACAATCGTCCGTCGTTCGGGGCGCCCCCGCGTTCTGGCACAGGCGGTTGCCATTGCCTCACGGGCTGCGGCGGTTGGTGCGGGCACATCGGCCTTACCGGCGGATTGCGACCCGGGAAGGGCACCATCGCGCTCGCGATGGGGGGATGGGGTCCCGGGGAGGGATGGACGACCCCCGGGTGAGTGGTCCGTTGTGCGGATACGGCCGTGGCGTGGACCCCGCTACCCCGGACGGGGTCGCCATCGGGGCACCTGGGCTCGTGGCCTATGTCCACCGCCCAACTGTTGCCGCCCCGGCTCGCACCGTCACCAGGGAAATGGTTGGGTGGAGACATGGTCGGACGCATCCCTGTGATCGACGTGATGCCCCTGGTCGACAACGGCCGACTGCCGGCGAAAGCCACGGTCGGCGAACCGTTCCCGGTGTCGGCGACAGTGTTCAGAGAGGGCCACGACCTCCTCGGCGCGGAGGTGGTGCTCATCGACCCCGAGGGCGTCAGACGGCCGCCGGTCCGCCTGCATCCGCAGCCGGCCGTCGACCGGCACAGCGTCGACCGCTACCGCGCGTGGGTGACTCCGGACCGCCCCGGCGCGTGGGCGTTCGAGATCCATGCCTGGTCGGACCCGATCGCGACCTGGCAGCACGACGCCGGCATCAAGATCCGCGCCGGGGTCGACGTCGAGCTCATGTTCCTGGAGGGCCGACTGCTGTTCGAGCGGGTCCTCGCCGGGTTCGGGAAGAAGCGGGGCGAAGCCTCGCGCATCCTGCGGGGCGCGATCGAGGCCGCGCAGGACACCACACGTCCCGTCGAGGCCAGGCTCGCGCAGCTGGAGGCGCCGGAGCTGACCGCCGTGCTCCTGACGCACCCGCTGCGCGAGCTGGTCACGGTCGACGGTCCGTACCCCGCTTACGCCGACCGTCCCCGCGCCCTCTTCAGCAGCTGGTACGAGTTCTTCCCCCGCTCGGAGGGCGCCTACCGCGACTCCAAGACCGGCGCCGTCGTCAGCGGCACCTTCGCGACCGCCGCGAAGCGGCTCGAAGGCGTCGCCGCGATGGGCTTCGACGTCGTCTACCTGCCGCCGATCCACCCCATCGGCGAGGTCAACCGCAAGGGCCCCAACAACACCCTGACTCCCGGCCCCGACGACACCGGGTCGCCGTGGGCCATCGGCAGCCGCCTCGGCGGGCACGACGCCGTCCACCCCGACCTGGGCACCCTCGCCGACTTCGACGCGTTCGTCGCGCGCGCGGCGTCCCTGGGGCTCGAGGTCGCGCTCGACCTGGCGCTGCAGTGCGCACCCGACCACCCGTGGGTGACCGCCCATCCCGAGTGGTTCACCACCCGCGCCGACGGCTCCATCGCGTTCGCCGAGAACCCCCCGAAGAAGTACCAGGACATCTACCCGCTCAACTTCGACAACGACCCCGAGGGGCTCGCCCACGAGGTGCTCCGCGTCGTCCGGCACTGGATGGCGCACGGCGTCCGGATCTTCCGCGTCGACAACCCCCACACCAAGCCGGTGGCGTTCTGGCAGTGGCTGCTCGCCGAGATCCGCACGACCGACCCCGACGTGCTGTTCCTGTCCGAGGCGTTCACCAAGCCGCCGATGCTCCAGACCCTCGGCGCCATCGGCTTCCACCAGAGCTACACCTACTTCACCTGGCGGACCGCCAAGGGCGAGGTCGAGGACTACCTGCGCGAGGTGGCGACCGAGTCGGACCACCGGATCCGGCCGAACTTCTTCGTCAACACCCCCGACATCCTCCACGAGTTCCTCCAGTACGGTGGACCCCCCGCGTTCAAGATCCGGGCCGTGCTCGCGGCGATGGGCTCCCCGAGCTGGGGCGTCTACAGCGGCTACGAGCTATTCGAGAACGTCGCCGTCCGACCGGGCAGCGAGGAGTACCTCGACTCGGAGAAGTACCAGATCCGCCTCCGCGACTGGGAGGCCGCGGAGGCGGAGGGGCGCTCGCTGGCGCCGTACCTCACCAAGCTCAACGAACTGCGCAGCTCCCACCCCGCCCTCCAGCTGCTCCGCAACCTCGTGGTCCATCCCACCGACGACGACGGCATCGTCTGCTTCAGCAAGACGGCAGCGACCGCCGACGGCGGCACCGACCGGGTGATCGTCGTGATCAACCTCGACCCCCACGCGACCCGGGACACCACGGTGCACCTCGACCTCATTGCACTCGGCCTCGAGCCGGACGCCACCTTCTCCGTCCGCGACGAGCTCACCGGCGACGACTGGCACTGGGGCGCCGACAACTTCGTGCGCCTCGATCCGCACCAGGAGCCGGCGCACGTGCTGACGGTCAGGGTGGTCCCGTGACCCAGGTGCTCAACAACGAGCCCGAGTGGTTCCGCACCGCCGTGTTCTACGAGGTCCTGGTCCGTTCGTTCCGCGACGCCAACGCCGACGGCACCGGCGACTTCCGTGGCCTCGCCGAGAAGCTCGACTACCTCGAGTGGCTCGGCGTCGACTGCCTGTGGGTGCCGCCGTTCTTCACCTCGCCGCTGCGCGACGGCGGTTACGACGTTGCCGACTACAACGACATCCTCCCCGAGGCCGGCACCGTCGAGGACTTCCACCACTTCCTCGACGAGGCCCACAAGCGCGGCATCCGCGTGATCATCGACTTCGTCATGAACCACACGAGCGACCAGCACCCGTGGTTTCAGGCCTCTCGCACCGACCCGGACGGTCCGTACGGCGACTTCTACGTGTGGTCCGACACCGACGAGCTCTACGAAGAGGCGCGGATCATCTTCGTGGACACCGAACCCTCGAACTGGACCTGGGACCCGGTGCGCGGCCAGTACTACTGGCACCGCTTCTTCCACCACCAGCCCGACCTCAACTTCGACAACCCCAAGGTCCTCGAGGCGATGCTGGACGCGATGGACTTCTGGCTCGCGATGGGCCTCGACGGCTTCCGCCTGGACGCCGTGCCCTACCTCTTCGAGCGGCCCGGCACCAACGGCGAGAACCTCCCGGAGACCCACGAGGCGCTCAGGGCGGTCCGCCGGTTCGTCGACACCAAGTACCCCGGCACGGTGCTGTTGTGCGAGGCCAACCAGTGGCCGGACGACGTCGTGGAGTACTTCGGCGACCCGGAGGTCGGCGGCGACGAGTGCCACATGGCCTTCCACTTCCCCGTGATGCCCCGCATCTTCATGGCCGTACGACGGGAGTCGCGCTACCCGGTCTCCGAGATCATGGCCGCGACGCCGGCGATCCCCGACGGGTGCCAGTGGGGCATCTTCCTGCGCAACCACGACGAGCTGACCCTCGAGATGGTCACCGACGAGGACCGCGACTACATGTGGGGCGAGTACGCCACGGATCCACGGATGAAGGCCAACATCGGCATCCGCCGCCGGCTCGCCACCCTTCTCGACAACGACACCAACCAGATCGAGCTGTTCACCGCGCTGCTGCTCTCCCTGCCGGGGTCGCCCGTCCTCTACTACGGCGACGAGATCGGCATGGGCGACAACATCTGGCTCGGCGACCGCGACGGCGTGCGCACCCCGATGCAGTGGACGCCCGACCGCAACGCGGGGTTCTCCTCGGCCACCCCGGGCAAGTTGCACCTGCCCGTTATCCAGGACCCGGTCTACGGGTACCAGAGCGTCAATGTCGAAGCACAGCTCGAGAACGCGTCGTCCCTCCTGCACTGGACCCGGCGGATGATCCACGCCCGCCGCAAGCACCCTGCGTTCGGCCTCGGCACCTTCACGGACCTGGGCGGATCCAACCCGACGGTGCTGTCGTACGTCCGGGAGCACGTCGACGAGGCGGGCGGTGAGGGCGACGTCATCATGTGCGTCAACAACCTGTCCCGCTTCCCGCAGCCGGTCGAGCTCGACCTGCGACGCTACGAGGGACGGGTGCCGGTCGAGCTGATCGGTGGCGTCCCCTTCCCCGCGATCGGGGAGCTTCCCTACCTGCTGACGCTCAGCGGGCACGGCTTCTACTGGTTCCGACTGACCAACCCCCAAACCGACGAGCGGCCGGTGATCTGACGGCATGAGTACTCGGGCTGAGTCCCTCCACGCCTACATCCGCGACCGGCGGTGGTTCGGCGGGAAGGGCAGGGAGTTCACCGTCACCGACGTACGACGCCTCGGTGCGGTCCCCGGACACGCCACCTCGCCGATCGTGGTCGACCTGGTCGAGCTCACCTTCGACGACGGCTCGGGGCAGGCAGAGACAGAGCTCTACCAGCTGCCGATGGTGCTGGTCACCGACCCCGACACCCGCCTCGACCACGCGTTCGTCGGATGGTGGGAGGACCCCGACCACGGATGGGTCCACGCCTACGACGCCATCCACGACCGGAGCAGCATGACCCTGTTCCTCAAGGCGTTCGCGTCGCCGCCGGCCGACGACGCGGGGATCACCTTCGTCCGAGTGCCCGGGCACGAGATCGATCTGGACGCGATCCCGGCACCGTTCAGCGGTGAGCAGTCCAACTCGTCGGTGCTGTTCGGCGACGACTCGGTGCTCAAGGTCTTCCGCAAGATCACCCGCGGCGAGAACCCCGACATCACCACCCACCGGGCGCTCACCGAGGTCGGCTCCACGCACATCGCCGCTCTCTATGGGTGGATCGAGGCCAGGTCCGACGACGGATCCCCGCTCCACCTGGCGATGCTCCAGGAGTTCCTCCGCACCGCCAGCGACGGTTGGGAGATCGCGCTCGCCAGCGTCCGCGACCTGTTCTCCGAGGGCGACCTCCATGCCGACGAGGTGGGCGGGGACTTCGCCGCGGAGGCCGCCCGGCTCGGCACCGCGCTCGCCGAGGTGCACGAGCAGCTCCGCGACGCGTTCGGGGTCGAGACCGTGAAGGCCGCCTCCGTCGCCGACCAGATGAACGAACGCCTCGACCAGGCGGTCGAGGTCGTACCCGAGCTGGGCGAGCACGCCGACCGGCTCCGCGGCGCCTACACGGCTCTCGCCGACCTCGGCGACTTCCCGGTCCAGCGGATCCACGGCGACCTCCACCTCGGCCAGACGCTGCGGACCATCAAGGGGTGGAAGCTCGTCGACTTCGAGGGCGAGCCGGCGAAGCCGTTGGCCGAACGGATGCTCCCCGACAGTCCGTGGCGGGACGTGGCCGGGATGCTGCGGTCGTTCGACTACGCCCCCCACGCGATGGCCCGCTCGATGCCCGAGGACGATCCGGCGGTGGTGGCCCAGCGCGACCACCGTGCCGAGGAGTGGGCGGCCCGCAACAAGGCCGCCCTGCTGGCGGCGTACGCCGGCGACCCCGAGGTCCTCGCCGGTCCGGCGCTCACGCACGACGAGGGCGTCCAGGTGGCGGCCTACGTCGCCGACAAGACGGTCTACGAATGTGTCTACGAGGCCCGCAACCGGCCCTCGTGGCTGCAGATTCCGCTCGCAGCGGCGGCGAGGGTGGGTACGCCGTGACCGGCCGGGAGCCCGAGGAGCAGGGCGGCCTGGGCGAGCTCGACCTGCACCTGATCGGCGAGGGCCGGCACGAGCAGCTGTGGCAGGCACTGGGGGCGCACGTGCGCGAGCTGCCCGACCCGGCCACGGGCAAGCCGGTCAAGGGCACGTCGTTCGCGGTGTGGGCGCCGAACGCACGCTCGGTGAGCGTGGTCGGCGACTTCAACGGCTGGGACGGCAACGCCCACCCCATGCAGCCCGCGCCGTCCGGCGGCATCTGGACCGCGTTCGTCCCCGGCGTCGGCGGCGGCGCCTACTACCAGTACCTGGTGCACGGCGCGGACGACGTCTGGCGCCAGAAGGCAGACCCGATGGCGTTCGCGGCGGAGGCACCGCCGGCCACCGGCTCGAGGGTCTTCGAGTCGACCCACGTCTGGAAGGACGACGCCTGGCTCGCGGAGCGCAGCCAGAAGGTCGCGGTCAACGAGCCGATGTCCGTCTACGAGATGCACCTCGGCTCGTGGAAGCGCCATCCCGACGGCAGGTTCTGGAGCTACGACGAACTCGCGGACCCGGTCGACGGGCTGCCGGCGTACCTCGCCGACCTCGGCTTCACGCACGTCGAGATGATGCCCGTGATGCAGCACCCGTTCGGCGGGTCCTGGGGATACCACGTCACGTCGTACTTCGCCCCGGACGCGCGGTTCGGCGATCCCGACGGGTTCCGTCGGCTCGTCGACGCCCTCCACCAGGCGGGCGTCGGCGTGATCCTCGACTGGGTCCCCGGCCACTTCGCGACCGACGACTGGGCGCTGGTGCGCTTCGACGGCACGCCGCTCTACGAGCACCCCGACCCGCGGCGCGGCTGGCACCCCGAGTGGGGCTCGCACATCTTCGACTTCGGCCGGCGCGAGGTCCGCAACTTCCTGTTCGCCAACGCCCTCTACTGGCTCGAGGAGTTCCACGCCGACGGGCTTCGGGTCGACGGGGTCGCCTCGATGCTCTACCTCGACTACGCCCGCAATCCCGGCGAGTGGGTGCCCAACAAGTACGGCGGCCACGAGAACCTCGAGGCGGTGCAGTTCCTCCAGGAGCTCAACGCCACCGTCTACAAGCGGGTGCCGGGCATCGTGACGGTCGCCGAGGAGTCCACCTCGTGGCCGGGCGTGACCGGAGCGACGTCGGGCGGCGGCCTCGGGTTCGGCTTCAAGTGGAACATGGGCTGGATGCACGACTCGCTGGGCTACCTCCAGCGGGACCCGATCCATCGCGCCTACCACCATGGCGAGCTGACCTTCGCCCTCGTCTATGCCTACAGCGAGAACTACGTGCTGCCACTGAGCCACGACGAGGTCGTGCACGGCAAGGGGTCGCTGCCGCGGAAGATGCCCGGTGACGAGTGGCAGCAGCTGGCCAACCTCCGGGCCTACCTCGCCTACATGTGGGCGCATCCCGGGAAACCGCTGGTGTTCATGGGCACGGAGTTCGCCCAGGTCTCGGAGTGGGCCGAGTCGCGCGAGCTGGACTGGTGGCAGCTGTCCGAGCCCCGCTTCCTCGGCATGCAGAACATGGTCCGCGACCTCAACCGGCGGTACGTCGAGACGCCGGCGCTGTGGCGCAAGGACCACGAGCCCGACGGATTCGCCTGGATCGACGCCAACGACGCCGGGCACAACGTGTTCTCGTTCATCCGGCGGGCTTCCGACGACCCCGCGGAGCCCGACCTGGCGTGCGTCACGAACTTCGCCAACAACGTGCACTCCCACTACCGGCTCGGGCTCCCCCAGGCCGGCGAGTGGGCCGAGGTCCTCAACACCGACGCCGAGCTCTACGGAGGCTCGGGGGTGGGCAACCTCGGCGTGGTCACCGCGGAGGTGGCGCCCGACCTCGAGTCGCGCGCGCCCGGCGGCAGCCCGGCGTACGCCGTGCTCACGCTGCCGCCGCTAGCGACGATCTGGCTGCGCGCGCCCGCCGCTGGTTGAGGTGCGATCGGAGCAAGTCCCGGGACCCGGGCTGGCTAGGGTGGATCCCGTGCCCGACCAGCCCGACACGCATGTCGCGACCGTGTCCGACGGGGTCGCCCGGATCCACTGGTCCACGATGCTGACCGAGCGTGGTTGGCAGGCCGCCGTCGACGTCGTGCGACGCGACGTGGCCGCTGCTCTCGTCGACCACGACCGGGTCGAGGCACTGGTGCCGGTCGACGACGACCAGGGTCAGCGGATCGCGACCTGGTCGGGGCTGCGGCGGGAGGGCGTGCAGCGGCAGCCGGGTGGCGACGTCGTCGTCTACGCCCGGCTCGTCGACGACGTGCCCGTGCACGAGCCGGGGGGCTTCCGGGCGCTGCTCAACTCGTTCCTGCCGCGCAAGCGGGCGATCAGCCAGATGCTGATCCGCGACACCTCCCCGGAGCCGCGGGTGCTGCTGTGCCAGCTGACCTACAAGAACGACTGGGACCTGCCCGGCGGCGTCGTCGAGGTGGGTGAGTCGCCGCAGCTGGCCGTCGTCCGCGAGGTCGAGGAGGAGCTCGGCCTCGACATCTCGGCGGGGCCGCTCGTGCTCACGGACTGGCTACCTCCGTGGGGAGGTTGGGACGACGCGCTCTGCCTGGTCTTCGACGGCGGTGCCCACGATGCCTCCCTCGTCGAGCGGATCGTCCCGCAGGCGCGGGAGATCAGGTCCGCGGAATTCTGCACGCTCGCCGAGGTGGACGAGCGGGCCGCCGACTTCAGCGCCCGGCGGATCCGCGCGGCCGTCGCCAACCTGGGCGGCGGGCCGGCGTACACCGAGTCGGGCCGCTGAGTCCGGCCGCAGGGCGACCAGCACTCCCAGGACCAGCACGGCGCCGCCGGCCAGCTCCGCCGTCGTCGGCTGCTCGTCGAGCAGCAGCCAGGCCGACCCGATGGCGACCGGGGGCACCAGCAGGATCCACGGCACGACAGCGGCCGACGGGTTGCGGGACAGGAGACCGTTGAAGATGCCGTAGCCGACGAGCGACGCCAGTCCGGCTGTGTAGAGGGTCGAGACGGCGGCCTGCCAGCCGAAGGCGGAGGCGGCGTCGGAGAACACCACGGGGCCGTCGAGGGCGAGCGCGAGGGCGGCCAGCGGCGCCGGCACGACGAGCGCCGACCACACCGTGAGCGGGAGCCCACCCCGGATACCGGACGCCCGTGAGACGACGTTGCCGATCGCCCACGAGAGGGCGGCGAGCAGGCACAGCGCGAGGGCCAGCAGCGGGACGTGGCCGCCGCGGCCCAGCCCAACGACGAGCAGCCCGACGACGCCCAGCCCGACGCCGATGGCCTGCGCTCGGGTGGGGCGCTCCCGCAGCACGGCGGCGGCGATCAGGATCGTCAGCACCACCTGCGCCTGCAGCACCAGCCCGGCGAGCCCGGCCGGCATCCCCGCCGCCATCGCGGAGTAGAGGAGCCCGAACTGGCCGAGCGACATGAACGCGCCGACGGCCAGGACCGTCCGCCACGGCGCGTCCGGGCGCGGCACCAGCCAGACGGCCGGGACCAGCACGACGACGAACCGCGCCGCGAGGAACAGCAACGGCGGCACGTCGCCCATGCCCCACTCGATCACGACGAAGTTGAAGCCCCACAGGCTCGCGACGAGGGCGGCGAGGAGGCAGTCACGGCGGGTCACGGTGAGAATCCTGGTCGCCAAGATCGTGAAGCACCAGCGAATGTTCGTCGCGTGGTTCATGTAGCGTGGCTACATGATCGATCTCGCCGCCCTCACCGGGCTCCGCGCGGTCGCGACCCACGGATCGGTGGTCGCGGCCGCCGAGGCGACCGGGTTCACCCCGAGCGCCGTGTCGCAACAGGTCAAGCGCCTCGAGCGGCAGGTCGGCGTACCGCTGCTGGATCGGGTCGGGCGCGGCGTGATGCTGACCAGCCACGGTCGCCACCTCGTCGACGCCGGCGAGCAGGTGCTGGCCGACCTCGAGCAGCTCGAGGCCGAGATCCAGCACCGCGCGGGCGTCGTCACCGGATCGGTCCGCCTGGTCGCGTTCTCCACCGCGATGCGGGGCCTGGTCGCGCCGGTCGCCCGGCGCCTGCTCGACCAGCATCCCGACCTGCGGCTCACCCTCGACGAGCGCGAGCCCTGGGACGCGGTCGACCTGGTGGCGGCCGGTCAGTGCGACGTGGGCATCGTCCACCGCTGGGGAGGGGTCGCGTTCGCCGTACCCGACCACGTCGACAGCACCCGCGTCTCCGACGACGTCGCCGACCTGGTCGTGCCGTGCGCCCACCCGCTCGCGGGACGAGCGACGGTGACGCCGCGCGACCTGCTCGACGTCGACTGGATCGCCACCCCCGAGGGCACGATCTGCCGCCAGTGGCTGCACCGGATGTACGACGGCACCGGTCGCCCACCCCGCATCGCGCACGTCTCGATGGAGTTCGAGTCGCACCTCGCCCTCGTCGCCGCCGGCCTCGGCGTGGCGCTGGTCCCCCGGCTCGGCCGGGCGCCGCTCGGGCCTGAGGTCGTCGCCGTCGAGGTCACCGACCCGGTGCCGACCCGGCTCGTCGACGCCCTGCACCGCCGCACGATGGCCGACTCCCCTGCGGTCGCCGCCGTCCTAGACGCCCTGCGTGCCGGCGGGTAGCTGCGCGTCCAGCACCTCGCGCGCCAGCATCGTGGCGCCGACCACCGCTGCGGGCATCATCAGCACCGCGCCGAACGGGATGAGGAAGCACAGCTGGACCACTACGCCGAAGCCCAGCATCATCGGGCGGTGGTCGGCGAGGAGCGCCTTCTGGGCGGCGCGGTCCATGCCGCGGGCCTCGAGCCCGCGGGAGACCAGCTCGCCGGCGAGCAGCCGGCCGGCGATGGTGATCCCGAGCACGGGTCCGACGATCGGCCCGATGACCGGCACCAGCCCGACCGCGAACACCAGGATCGTCGTGGCCATGCCCAACAGGACCAGCCCGACTCCGTCGCGCGCCCCGCGGAGCCAGCCGACACCCTTCTCCGGGACCTCCCCGCCGAGCATCAGCTCGGTCCCCTTCCAGATCCTCTCGTAGAACGGATCGCCCACGGCGAGGGTCAGGCCGGTGAAGGTGACGACCGAGAGGAACAGCGACCCGACGATCACCGCCAGGTAGAGACCGATCCGGAGCACGCCCCGTTCCGCCTCGGACCAGTCGTCGGCGAACGGTGTCGCCCAGTCGATCAGGTCGTCGGCGAGCAGGACCACGGCGACGAGGAGGCCGAGCAGGAGGACCAGCACCAGCACGGCCGGCACGATGCCGAGCAACATCAGCCCCGGCCGCTGCCGCCACATCTTGAGGCCACGGAAGAGGAATCCCGCACCGTGCGCGAATCCCACGTGCTGGCCGTTCAGAACAGAGCCGACGCCAGTGCCTGGCGGCCCTTGAGCACCCGCGGGTCCTCGTTGCCGACGGCGGCGAACAGCGCGAGCAGGTGCTCGCGGGTGCGGTCCCGGTCCTTGTCGGAGGTACGACGGACGAGCTCGATCAGGCGCGCGAACGCGTCGTCGACGTGACCGCCGAGCAGGTCGAGGTCGGCGACCATGGTCTGCGCGTCGACGTCGTCTGGGTCGGCGGCGGCCGCAGCCCTGGCCGCGTCGAGGTCGACGCCCTGGGTCCGCTGCAGCACCTTCGCCATCGCGAGGCCGGCGGCGGCCTCGGCGTCGGCGGGGTTGCTGTCCACGAGCTTCTGGTACTCGGCGACGGCACCGTCGATGTCACCGGCTGCCAGGGCGTCCTGGGCCGGCGCGTAGCGCGGGTCGGGCCCGTCCTCCTCGTCCTCGTCGCTCTCGGCCGGAGCCCCGGCGAGCGGCTGGTGCCGGCCGGTGATGCCCTGCGCGGTCAGCTGCTGGCCGAGCTCGTTGAAAAGGGTGCTCAGCTCGTCACGGGAGACCATGCCCGGGATCGGCTGGATCGCCGGCCTCCCGTCGAGGAACACCATCAGCAACGGGACCGGCAGCTGCGGGAGCTGGCTCGCCTGGGCGATCACCTGGGCGATCTGCGGCACCGCGTCGACGTCGACGATCCCGACCAGGAAGCGCCCGTCGTACTGACCGACGATGTCGGCGACGTCGTCGGCCATCTGGCTGCTCTCGGGCGCCTGGGACGGCGAGTGGAAGACCAGGACCACCGGCGCGGTGGTCGAGGACTGCAGCACCGACTGGAAGTTCTGCTCGTCGACGGCCACGGCGTACGCCGAGACGGGCGCACCGGGCTTGGCGTCGCCTCCGGCCCCCGTCGGGGCTTGCTGGGGCGCGGGGCGCTTCAAGGCCGAGAGGTCGATCGCTCCCCTGCCCACGAACGGCTGCTGGGTCATGCTGGAGAGTTTAGGAGTCGGCCGAACAATCCTAGGAGTCGGCCTCGAAGTCCCCGGCCGCCGCCCGGACCGGCCGCAACAGCTCGGACAGCTCGCGCATCTGCTTCTCGTCGATGCCGTCGAGCGCGAAGCCGGCGGCCACCAGGTCCGCGGTCGCCCGTTCGACGAGCTCGCGGCCGGCCGGGGTGATCTCGGCGAGCACCGCCCGGCCGTCGACCGGGTGGGGAACGCGCAGGATCAGACCCCGCGCCTCCAGCCGACGCACGATCGAGGTGACCGACGTCGGGTGCACCTGCAACCGCTCCCCCATCTTGCCGAGCGGCAGCGAGCCGCGGGACGAGAAGACCAGCAGGACCAGCGCCTCGTAACCGGCGAAGCTCAGCCCGTGCGGCCGCAACAGCGCGTCGAGCCGGCCGAGGACCAACTGCTGGACCCTCATCAACGACGTCACCGCGTGCATGGCGGACACGGCACCCCAGCGCCGTCCCCACTGGCGGGCGGCCTCGTCGATCGGGTCGAACGGCAACATCAGTTGGGCACCCGCGGTCCGCGCAGGCCGGCCCGTTGCACGACCCGCTGGATGGAGAGGTCGCGCTCGTCGGGGCGGCCGACGTACTTGATGTCGCGCAGTCCCTGCTCCTGCGCGGCGGACTCGAAGCAGAAGTGCCCGAAGCCCAGCAGCCGGCCGTGGAGGGGCTTCTTCACCGAGATGTCGAGGATCCGACTGAGGGGCATCGTGGCCAGGTGTTGCGAGAGGACGCCGTGCACGCGGAACACCCGCATGTTGGTGATGACGAACCGGTCGCGGATCTCCCGCACCGCACACCAGGTCGCGTGCAGAGCCAGCAGGAAGGCGGCGACCAGGAAGAACCACGCCACGTCGACGTGGACGAACGGGGAGGCGACGAGCAACAGCACGACGCCGACGGCCTCGATGGCCGGTCGCGCGTAGGCAGCCCAGTGGTGGCGGACCTCGTCGACGACGACCTCACCCTCGTCGCGGAGGAGGTGCTTCCCGATCTGCGGGTCTCCGACCCAGGCGAGGAACCCCACCGGCGTCCCCGAGCGCCTTACAGCGCGCCGACGAAGTCGATGACGCCGGTGAAGAGCTTCTCGGTCACGCCCCAGCCCTCACCGCCGGCGTCCTTCGCGGTCGTGGCGAGGCCCCTGGGGTCGCTGAGCATCCAGAAGCCGAGAAAGACGACGACCACGACAGCAATCAGCTTCTTGGCGTCCATCGAGGGAGTCTCCGTCCGAGGCAGGCGGGCATACGTCGTCACATTGGTACCAGGAACCGGTCCGGCGACGACGTAGGCGCGCGGGCCGTCGGCATGCAAGAGCTGTTCTAGAGGCCGTAGGCCGCGGTGCTCGGCGGTCGCTCCCCGGAGCGCAGCCAGGCGTCGAAGAACTCGTCGAGCTGCTCCCCGGACACCGTCTCCGCCATCTGCTCGAACTGCTCCACCTGGGCGTTGCCGTTCTGGTGCACCGAGACCCACCGGCGCAGCAGCCGCCGGAAGTCCGCGTCGCCGATCCGGTTGCGCAGAGCGGCGACGGTCATCCCACCTCGGTCATAGACCCGGAGGTCGAACAGGTCGTGGATCGCGCACGGCGCCGTGGAGTCGCACGGGTCGGAGATGTCGAGGTCCCAGAACGCAGAGCCGCTGGGCTCCGAACGGTAGAACCGGTGCAGCCAGCGGCTGGTGGACCGGCCGCCATGTGCTTCGACGTACCGCTTCTCCATGTAGGTCGCGAAGCCCTCGTTGAGCCAGATGTCCCGCCAGCGCGCGACCGACACCGAGTCGCCGAACCACTGGTGGGCGAGCTCGTGGACGAGCAGCCAGATCGCGGGGGCGCCGGCGTAGATCGGCCGGGTCTGGTTCTCGAGGGCGAAGTTCACCGGGAGGCTCGTAACGAGTCCCCCGGTGTTGGCGAACGGGTAGTCCCCGAGCTCGTCCTCGAGCCACGCCGTGATCCGCGCGGACTGACGCAGCGCGGCCAGGCCCCGTCGCGTGCCGAAGTCGCTGAACCCCTTCGAGACGGCGTTGTAGTAGGTGAACCCGTGGGCGCGGCCGCGTTCGACGGCGAAGTCGCCGGCGGCGAAGAAGGCGAGGTACGTCGTCATCGGGTCGGCCATCCGCCAGTGCGTGGTCGTCGTCCTGCCGTTGCCGGAGCGACCCACGAGGACGCCGTTGCTGATGGCCTGGCGACCCTTGACCGTCGTGATCCGGATGTCGAACCGGGCCTTGTCGCTGGGGTGGTCGTTGCTCGGGAACCACCACGGAGCCATGTGCGGCTCGTTCATGGTGACCACCTCGCGGCGGTCGGCCAACCAGTTGCGCTCGCCGAGGTAGCGGACCCGTCCAGGAAAACCCTGGTAGCGGACGAGCACGTGGACCGGCACGCCGGACGCGAGCGGGGTGGCCGGCGTGACCGTCAGCTCGTGCCGGCGGGGCTTCGCGAACTCTGCGGCCACGCCGTCGACCTTCACCGCGCTCACGTCGAGCAGCAGGTCGAGGTTGAACGTCGTCAGCTCCTCCGACGGCACCATCCGGATCCTCGTCACGCCGGAGAGGTGCCGGTTCCGGAACCGGTAGTGGTCCCGGATGTCGTAGTGGAGCACGTCGTAGCCGACGTTGCCGTCCAACGGGTAGTAGGGGTCGGGCACCTGGGGAGCAGCGGCCGGCGCCGCGACCGACCCGGAGGCGAGCACGCCCACGAGGGCGACGGCGAGAAGAGAGGCGATCCGAGGTCGACGCAGCACGCGCTCAACCTAGCCCGGCGGGTGCCGGGTCCGGTAAATCCGTTGCGCACACCGGGCGGTGCCGGAACTATGGCACCAGCGACCTGCACGAGCGCCGGTCCCGAGTCGAGAGGAGACGTGACATGTCGACGACTGTCCTTGGCCTGTCCGCAGACCTCCCCCGCATCAAGCGGAGCCTCTCGACCCGGAGCAACCATCATGCATCTGGAGTTTCCCTCCACACCGGCTGACGCCGGCACCGTTTCACCCGACCCGCTCGACCCGCAGTTCGTCTTCGACTTCGTCGCGTACGACGACCTCGGAGACGGTCAGCGATGGTCCACCTGGCTCGACGTCGAGCCACTCAGCCGCGGCCCGGAGCCCCGCCCTGACTGGGTGGTCACCTCGCAGGGCGCGATCGACACCGACCTCGGCATCCTCAAGACCGGCAAGGAGGCCGACGTCTTCCTGCTCGAACGCGCCGACCCGCTCGAGCCGGATCAGGCGGTCGTGATGGCCGCGAAGCGCTACCGGTCGCCCGAGCACCGCACGTTCCATCGGTCCGCTGCCTACACCGAGGGCCGGAGCATGAAGCGCTCCCGCGACGAGCGTGCCGTCAAGCGGAAGAGCACGTTCGGCCGCGAGGTCGCCGCCGGCGAGTGGGCGATCTCGGAGTGGTCGGCGCTGGTCCGCTGCTGGAAGCTCGGCCTCCCGGTCCCCTACCCCGTGCAGATCGACGGCACCGAGCTGCTGATGGAGTGGATCACCGTCGACGGCGAGACCGCACCTCGTCTGGCCCAGACCCGGCCGGACCACGCGCTGCTGACGTCGTACTTCGAGCAGCTGCGCTACGCCCTCGCCACGATGGTCCAGGCGGGCCTGGTCCACGGTGACCTGTCGGCCTACAACATCCTGGCCGCGGGCGAGAAGCTCGTGATCATCGACCTTCCCCAGATCGTCGACCTGGTCGGCAACGCCGCGGGCTTCGACTTCCTGCTGCGGGACTGCACCAACGTCTGCGACTGGTTCAGGCGGCGGGGACTCGAGGTCGACGGGCAGGAGCTGTTCGGCGACCTGATGGCCCACGCGTACTGAGCGTTCGTCAGGCGAGCAGCCCGGTGATCCCGAGCTCGTGCCGACCGGTCTCGACGAGCGTGGCTTCCGGTGTCAGCGGGTGGAACTTGACCGCGCGGATGTCGCGGTAGGCACGCTCGATCACCGAGCCCTTGAAGAACGCCGGCCCGCCGGCGACGTCCATCGCCAGGTCGCAGACCTCGATGCCGGCCTCGGCCACCTCGGCCTTGGCCATCATCACCGCGAGGTACGCCTCGTGCGAGGGCGTCACGTCCCCGGTGTCGCCGTCGCCGATGGCGGCGAGCGCGCCGTCGAGCGCCCACGAGGCGACCCGCAGCCGATGCTGCATCCGGCCGATCTGGCGCTGCACGAGCGGGCTCTCGGCCTTGGGTGCGGCGGCGGCCGCCGCGGCGCCGTACGCCGCCTCGGCGATGCCGAGGTAGGCGCCGCTGATGATCGGGAAGGCCACCTGCGAGATCACCTGCAGCGGCGGGTCGACCACGCCGTACGGGCGGTTCGCGAGCACCCGCTCGTCGGGCACGAAGACGTCCTCGACCACGATGTCGTTGCTCGCGGTGCCGCGCATGCCGAGGGTGTCCCAGTTGTCCGCGACGGTCACGCCCTCGGCGGCGATCGGGACCGCCATGTTGAGCACCCGCCGGCCCTGGTCCGGGTCGTCGTAGACGAACATCGTCGACATCACGGTGCCGGCGCCGGACTGGCTGGCGAAGCGCTTGTGTCCCGACACCCGGTAGCCGCCGTCGACCTTGGCCGCGTCGCCGCGGGGGTGGGTGTAGTCGCCGCCGCCCGTCGAGACGAGCAGGATTCCTTCATCGGCGATCCGGCGGAGGGTGGCCTCGGCACCCGGGAGCCCGCGGCGGTACCGCCAGGCGGTGAACGCCACGACGTGCTGGTGCATCGAGCTCGCGAGAGCGGTGGACCCGCAGTGGTGCCCGAGCTCGCGCTGCAGGGCGGTCAGCTCGGCGACGGTGGCGCCGTCCCCGCCGAGCTCGGTGGGCACGCCGGCCTTGAGGAGGCCGGCGTCGCGGAGGGCGTCGTAGGCCTCGGTCACGAAGCTGCCGTCGGCGTCGTGGCGAGCGGCGTGCTCGGCGAGCACCGGCCCGATGGCGGTGGCGCGCTCGGCGGGAGTGGGCGCAGTGGCGGTCATGGCGGAGTCCTGGATGACTGGAGCAGGAGTTGCGGTAGTGGTCATGACAGCAAATGTGCGCCGACGCCGCACCCACAACTAGTCCAGGATTGTGACCTCGCCGGTCCAGATTCGTGACTATCCTGGCGGCATGCCCGAGTACGGCGACTACTGCCCCGTCCAGATGGCTGCCGAGGTCATCGCCGACCGGTGGACGCCGCTGATCATCCGCGAGCTCGTGCTCGGCAACACCCGGTTCAACGACATCGCCCGCGCCATGCCCGGCATCTCCCGCTCGCTCCTGGTGCAGCGGCTGCGGCACCTGGAGAAGAAGGGTGTCCTCGAGACCTGGCCGGCGCCGAGCGGACGCGGCAGCGAGTACCACCTGACCCCGGCCGGCAAGGACCTCAGCCGGGTGATCGACAGTCTCGGCCGGTGGGCGATCGAGTGGCTGTTCGATGACATGCGTCCCCACGACGTGCCGCCGACCACGCTGATGTGGTGGATGCACCGCCGTGTCGATGCCGACGCCCTTCCGCCGGTGCGGACGGTCGTCGAGTTTCGGCACACGGCGCCGAAGGCGCAGACGATCTGGCTGGTGCTCGACCGCGGCGACGTCTCGGTCTGCCACCAGCATCCGGGCTTCGAGGTCGACGTCGTCGCCACCGCGACGACCGCGGACTTCGCCGACGTCTTCCAGGGCTACCGGACCTGGCACGAGGCCGTCGACGACGGCCGGATCGAGGTGGCGGGACCGCCCCGGTTGGCCTCCGCGCTCCCCCGCTGGTTCCTCTGGAGCCCGTGGGCCGAGGTCACCCGGGAGCGGGCCGACCGGGCGGCTCACGGGTGAAGCCGGCTGGACAGCGGGAGGTACCGGAGCGGGTCGTCGTCGTCCGCGACAGTTCACCGGCGGACCCGGGTCGGGACGGGCTCTACTCACCCGACGAGCTGTACGACGCGACGCCCTACCTGGAGTCACTCGACGCACGGGCCTACTCCTGGGCGCTCGCGGAGCGCTCGCCCGAGTCCCTCCTCAGCCGCGCGCTGCACGACGAGGGCATCGACCAGGCGCTCGGCCGCTGGTGTGCGACGCGCAGCCTGGTCGGAGTGATGGGCGGGCACGCGGCGCTCCGCGGCAGCCGGGGGTACGCCGACGCGGCCCACCTCGGGCGGCTGCTGGGTGCCACCCGCACCGTCGCCACCGGTGGCGGGCCGGGAGCGATGGAGGCGGCGAACCTCGGGGCGTCGCTCGCACCCGCGGAGGACGCCGCTCTCGACGAGGGGCTCACCCTCCTCGCCGCCGTGCCGACCTTCCGACCGTCGATCGACGACTGGGTGGCGAGCGCCCGGCGCGCCCGCGCGCTGTGGCCGGACCCGAGCCCGACCTTGGGCGTGCCGACCTGGCACTACGGCGACGAGCCGCCGAACCTGCTCGCGACGGCGATCGCGAAGTACTTCCGCAACGCCCAGCGCGAGGCCATCCTGCTGCAGATCTGCGACGCCGGGATCGTCTTCCTGCCGGGAGCCGCCGGAACGGTGCAGGAGATCTTTCAGGACGCCTGCGAGAACTACTACGCCGCCGAGGACAAGGTCGCGCCCATGGTGCTCGTCGGGAAGCGGTACTGGACCGAGACGCTCCCTGCCTGGCCTCTGCTAGCCGCCCTCGCGGGGGGCCGCGCCATGGAGGAGCACGTCCACCTCGTCGACACGGTCGACGAGGCCGCCTCGCTCTTCGCCGCTGCTTCCTGACGCGGCCCCGCTAGGGCACGTCTCCTTATCCCGCGCCTGCTACGCGACGTTTCCGCCTCGATCTGGCTGCGTTGGCGTCGCTCGATGGGCGGACGAGCACGACTTCGCTCCGCCGCCTTGCCAGATCGGCCGGAAACGCCGCTCGCGACGCCGCCGGATAAGGAGACGTGCCCTAGGCGACCGTTGCGCTCCGGGTGTCGACGACCGCCCGGTAGTGACCGATCAGCTCGTCGTTGATCGCCTGCCAGGAACGATCCTGCACGCTCCGGACCGCGGCCGCGCGCAGCCGCGCGCGCAGGAGCCGGTCGCTCACCAGCCGGTCGACCGCCGCAGCGAGCGCGGCCCCGTCGCCCGGACGGTAGAGCAGCCCGGTCACCCCGTCGCAGACCACGTCGAGCGGCCCGCCCTGGGCCGGTGCGACGACCGGCACGGCGGACGCGAGCGCCTCCTGCGCGGACTGGCAGAACGTCTCGTGCCGGCCGGTGTGCACGAACACGTCGAGCGACGCGTAGGCGCGGCTCAGGTCGTCCCCGTGCAGCAGCCCCAGGAAGTGAGCGTGCGGCAGCAGCGCCCGGAGCCGCTGCTCCTCGGGGCCGGCGCCGACGACCACGAGCTCGAGGCGGCTGTCGCGCGACACGTGCGTCAGCAGCGCGAGTTCCTTCTCTGCAGCCAGTCGACCGACGTACCCGACGAGCAGCTTGCCCTCGGGCGAGATCGAGCGCCGGAGTCGCTCGTCCCGGTGCCGCGGGTGGAACGCGTCGAGGTCGACACCGCGGCCCCACCGGGCGAGACCGGGGACACCGAGCTCCTCGAGCTGGCTGAGGCTCGCCGTCGACGGTGCGAGCGTGCGGTCGACCTGGCCGTGGATCTTGCGGGTCAGCGCCGCGGCGGCGCGGGCGCCACCGGGAACGTCGTACCGCTCGGCGAAGCCGACCAGGTCGGTCTGGTAGATCGCGACCGTCGGTATCCCGAGCTCCCCCGCGGCCCGCGCCGCCTGGTAGCCGAGGGTGGCGGGCGAGGCGAGGTGGACCACGTCGGGACGGAAGCGCACCATCGCGGCGCGCAGCCGACGGCGGGTCTCGAGCCCGAGCCGGAAGTCCTTGTAGAACGGCAGGTTGGCGCCGCGGGCTCGGCGCACCCGGAAGCCGGCATACAGGTCCGGGCCGGTGGGCGCGACCAGCTCGGCGTGGTGTCCCTCGTCGGCAAGATGCTCGAGCACCCGTCGTACGGAGTTGGTCACGCCGTTGACCTGCGGGAGGAAGGACTCGGAGACGACGAGGACGCGGAGCGAGCCGCGCCGGGCGGCCGGGGCGGCTCGGAAGGGCACGACCGTGGTGTCGACCATGGCCCCGACGGTAGGGACGGGTGACCAACGAACGGGCAAACCGACACGATCCGGGTGTGACCGGGGGGTGAACGGCCGGTCTAGATGAGCGTGACCCCGGTCACGTCCCGCTCGTTACGCCGCCGTGAAGCTGTCACGTCGCGACCTGTTCCGTGCCGGTGTGCTCGCGGGAGGTGTCGCTGCCGCGGGTGCCGGTGGGATCACGATGCCGTCGCTCGCCCAGGCTGCCGTAGCCCCGCGCACCACGCTCACCCGGACCTTGAGACCGGGCCCGCCCGACGCGCAGGGCTACTCCAAGATCGTCGCGGCGCCCGGCGAGGTGCGCGTCGTCCGCACCGACCTCGGCACAGCGGCGCAGCCCGGCCGCACGACCCGGCGGGTCGGACTCCAGTCGTTCGTCCAGCTCAGCGACATCCACATCGTCGACCACGAGTCGCCGGCCCGCGTGGAGTGGGTCGACCGGTTCGAGACGCCCGGGCTGTTCTCCTCGTCCTACCGGCCGCAGGAGATGCTGTCCGCGCAGGTGGCCGACGCGATGGTGCAGGCCGTCAACGCCCAGAAGCGGGGCCCTGAGACCGGGGTCCGGTTCTCGTTCGCGATCCAGACGGGAGACAACTCCGACAACTGCCAGTACAACGAGGTCCGTTGGAACATCGACGTCCTCGACGGCGGCACGATCCGCGCCGACAGCGGCAACCTGGCGGCGTACGAGGGCGTGATGGACAACAACACGCTCTACTACGACCGTCACTACTGGCACCCCCACCCGGTGCCCGCCGGCAAGCAGCCCGACAAGTACAAGGTCGAGCACGGCTTCCCGACCGTCAACAACCTGCTCAACGCGGCCCGGCGGCCGTTCACCGCCCCCGGCCTGGACGTCCCGTGGTACTCCGTCTTCGGCAACCACGACGGCCTCGTGCAGGGCAACTTCCCTCACACGCTGCAGCTGTCGGCGCTCGCCGTGGGCCCGCTCAAGGTGATCTCCCCGCCGGCCGGGATCAGCGACACCGACGTCAAGAACGCCCTGGCCGACCTCGACCCGCTCAGCCTGATCGGCGACCTGGTGGTGTCGCCGTACATCCGGCCGGTGACGCCGGACCCGAAGCGACGCAGCGTCACCCGCAAGCAGGTCGTCGAGGAGCACTTCAAGACGACCGGTGCGCCCGTCGGCCACGGCTTCACCGCGCAGAACCGCACCACCGGGACGGCGTACTACTACTTCGACGAGGGCAGCTTCCGCCACGTCGTGATGGACTCGGTCAACCCCAACGGGTACGCCGACGGGTCGATCGACCAGGCCCAGTTCGCGTGGCTGCAGGCCACCATCGCCGGCGCGACCGGCAAGGCGGTGCTCCTCTACAGCCATCACACGAGCTCGACGATGTCCAACCCCTTCGTGCTGACCGGCGGCGACCCGTCGCCCCGGGTGCTCGGTCCCGAGGTCGTCGACTACCTGCTCACCCAGCCGCACCTGATCGCGTGGGTCAACGGTCACACTCACCGCAACAGCATCACCGCGCACCAGCGCGCCGACGGCACCGGCGGATTCTGGGAGATCAACACCGCATCGCACATCGACTACCCGCAGCAGGGTCGGATCATCGAGATCGCCGACAACCTCGACGGCACCTGGTCGATCATCACCACGATCCTCGACCACGCCGGCCCCCCGAGCTACGGCGGCAACCTCAGCAACACCCTCACGCTGGCCAGCCTCAGCCGGGAGCTCTCGGCCAACGACCCGCAGAACGACCTGGCCAGCTCGACGGGCACGCCGCTCGACCGCAACGCCGAGCTGCTGATCAAGCGCCCGGAGGGCGTCTGAGGAACGAAGACGACCTCCGAAGAGGCGCGAAGGTCGAGTAGCGCCGCGGGTGAGGAACGAGCCCGCGACGCGCATATCGAGACCCGGTGACGTGCCCGCCGTCGGTGGGGACGGCCGAAGTCACAGTTGCGGGCGTCTCGATACGCCCTCGCGCCAGAGCGCTCGGGCTACTCGACGACCGAAGGCGCGGCGGCGAGCTGCCCGCACGCGCCGTCGATCTCCCGACCGCGGGTGTCCCGCACGGTCGTGGGCACACCGCGCGCCTCGAGACGGCGTACGAACTCGCGCTCGTCGGCAGGATCGGAGGCGGTCCACTTCGAGCCCGGCGTGGGGTTGAGCGGGATCAGGTTGACGTGGACCCAGCCCCACCTTTCCGACCCGCCGTACGACGTGAGCACGTCGGCGAGCAGGTCGGCGCGCCACGCCTGGTCGTTGATGCCGCGCATCATGGCGTACTCGATCGAGACCCGGCGCTTGGTCCTGTCGGCGTAGTGCCAGGCCGCCTCGACGGTCTCGGCGACGGAGAACCTGGTGTTGATCGGCACCAGCTCGTTGCGCAGCTCGTCGTCGGGCGCGTGCAGGCTCAGCGCGAGCGTGACCGGGATGCCCTCGTCGGCCAGTTGCCGCATCCGAGGGACCAGGCCGACGGTCGACACCGTGATGCCGCGCGCCGACATGCCGAGGCCGTCGGGCGCGGGATCGGTCAGCCGTCGCACCGCGCCGATGACGGCGTTGTAGTTGGCCATCGGCTCGCCCATGCCCATGAACACCACGTTGGAGACCCGCCCCGGGCCGCCGGGCACCTCGTCACGGGCGAGCGCTCGTGCTCCCGCGACGACCTGCTCCACGATCTCGGCGGTGGACATGTTGCGCTGGAGCCCGCCCTGACCAGTGGCGCAGAACGGACATGCCATCCCGCACCCGGCCTGGCTGGAGACACACATGGTGACCCGTCCGGGATAGCGCATGAGGACCGACTCGACCAGCGCCCCGTCGAACAGCCGCCAGAGCGTCTTGCGGGTGGTGCCGCGGTCGGCCTCGAGGGTCCGCAGCGGCGTCATCAGTTCAGGCAGGAGTGCTGCGACCAGCTCCTCGCGCTGCGCCGCCGGCAGGTCGGTCATCAAGGCGGGGTCGTCCACGAGGCGGGCGAAGTAGTGGGTCGACAGCTGCTTGGCCCGGAACCCCGGCAACCCGAGCTCGACCAACCGCTCCTTGCGCTCGCCGGGCGCAAGATCTGCCAGGTGCCGGGGAGGCTTCTTGCGTCCCCGCGGCTCCGCGAGGACGAGGGGCAACGCCCTCGGTGCAGGGGGCTCGGCAGACTCGGACATCGTGTCCCCAGTGTCCCACCGCGGCTGGTGGGCTCCTAACCGGCAGCGCTCGGCTCAGCCGTCGCGGTTCAGGAGGAACCAGAGCACGCCCAGCGAGACGCCGACGACGACGACGGCCGTCGCGACCACGCCGAACATCATGTAGCGGCCGAACCCCCGGGTGCGGGGGGCCACCAGCAGCGAGATCGGGACGACGAGCGTGAGCAGCACGAACGGGAAGAGGTCCTCGGCGCGTTCGTAGCCGACCAGCGACTTCAGCACCGCTGCGTAGGTGCCGGGCACCAGGATGATGAACGCCATCCCGGTGAAGAACCCGGCGAGTGGCACGAAGACCGGGTGGTCACGGTGCCACCACTCCGGCAGCTGCCACCGCTTCCCGGTCGGCTCCCGGTCGGCGTCGGGCGCAGGATCCGCCGCCGCGGCGGCCCCGGGCGGGTCGGTCGCGGTGGGCCCCGGGGTGTCCACAGCCTGCTCCATCGTCCTCGATCGTAGCCGCCCCACGGGCGCAGAGCGTGATCGTCGCGTACCTTGTGGTCAAGGCGGGGGAACGCCTCGGGAGCGGCGTAGGGGGGTGGATCCATGCGCACCGGCATGGACATCGCGCGGTTCACCGCTGCCGCCTACGACGTGCCCGGCCTCGCCGCCTGGCTGGCGCGGGTGGGCGGGCGCTACGTGCTCACGACGGGTGGTCTCGCCCCGGAGAATGGCGTCCTCGACCTGCTCGAAGCGCACGCCACGCTGCTGCTGGAGCAAGCCGCGCTGGCCGACGTACGCATGGTGGTCGCCGGCCGCCAGCCGGACGCCGACGAGGACCTGGTCGCCGAGCTGACCCGGCGCGCCGCCGAGCTCGGCACCGCTCCGATCCTGCTCGGACCCGTGACGGAAGCAGAGTTCCCTGCCCTGGTCGCGGGAGCGTCGGCGTTCGGCTACCTCCCGACGCGCGACGCGTCCTGCGTGAGCGCGATCGAGGCGCTGGCAGCAGGTGTCCCGGTCATCGCGCGCGACCTCCCCGAGGTGCGCGCGGTCCTGCGGGACGTCGTCGCGTACGGCGACACGGTCCTCTCGATCGCGGACGCGCTCGTCGACGTGCTCACCGACCCGCCGGAGCCCGACGCGGGGGTCGCGCTCGCCGCGGCGTACGCCGAGGAAGGTGCCTAGGACGGTCTAGAAGACGGCGTAGTGGAGCAGCAGCCAGATCGGGGCAATCGTCGCGAGCAGCGAGTCGAGGCGGTCCATCAGCCCGCCGTGGCCGGGGATGACCTGGCTCATGTCCTTGATGCCGAGGTCGCGCTTGATCACCGACTCGCAGAGGTCGCCGAGCGTGGCCATCACGACCGCGATGACGCCGAGGCAGAGACCGACCCACCAGTCGCCTTCGAGGAGGTAGACCACCAGTACCCAGCCCGCGCCGAGGCACGCGAGGAGTGACCCGGCGAAGCCCTCCCACGACTTCTTGGGCGAGATCACCGGCGCCATCGGGTGCTTCCCGAACAGGACGCCGGCGACGTAGCCGCCGATGTCGGAGGCGATGGTGACCAGGATGAACGTGAGGATGCCTGCAACGCCGTCGTCGTCGAGCCCGCCGCCGGTCCAGGTGTCGCCGCCCTCGGCGAGCATCAGCGCCACGAACGATCCGAGGAACGGCACGTAGACGAGCGTGAAGACCGACGCGGTGGCGTTCTTGACGTAGCCGTCGACGCCGCGCCGCAGCAGCCACAGCATGATCACCAGCGCCGTGACCGCAGTCGCCGTGACCAGCGCCTCCGCGCTCGACACGTAGGCGACGACCACCATCACCACGCCGCCGACCATCAGCGGCTGCTCGGGCAGGTCGATGTCCTTGGCGAGCATGCCCTTGCGCAGCTCCCACACCGCCACCACCACCGCAGCGGCGACGATCAGCATGAACGCCGGCTTCCAGAAGTACAGCGATGCGCCGATCGCGCCCAGCAGCACGACCGCGGAGGCGACCGCCGCCTTGAGGTCGCGCCCGGCGCGCCCGTGGTCCTTCGCCGGCGGGGCAGCGCCGGCCGGCGGGGTCGTGTCAGTCATCGAGGTTTCGGTCGTCGAGGCTCAGACCTCGAGGAGCTCGGCTTCCTTGTTCTTCAGCAGCTCGTCGATGGCATCGGTGTGGTTCTTGGTCATGCCGTCGAGTCGCTTCTCTGCGCCGGAGACCTCGTCCTTGCCGGCCTCGCCGTCCTTCTCGAGCCGCTCGAGGTGCTGCTTGGCCTTCTGCCGCACCTGGCGCACGGCGACCTTGCCGCCCTCGGCCTTCTCCTTGGCGAGCTTGATGAACTCCTTGCGCCGCTCCTCGGTCAGCTCGGGAAAGACGCAACGCAGCACCTTGCCGTCGTTTGCCGGGTTGACGCCCAGGTCGGAGTCGCGGATCGCCTTCTCGACGTTGGCCATCGCACCCATGTCGTAGGGCTGGACCAGGATGATCCGCGCCTCGGGCGCCGTGAACGACGCGAGCTGCTGGATCGGCGTCGGCGTGCCGTAGTAGTCGACCATGATCTTGCTGAACATGCTGGGGTGCGCGCGGCCCGCACGAATGGTCGCGAACTCCTCGCGGGTCGCGGCGACCGACTTGTCCATCTTGCCGTCGGCCTCTTTGAGGATGTCGTTGATCACCGGTGCTCCTTGGTTGCGTGATGCGTCGATGCTGCCGGGCTCAGCCCGCGCTGACCAGCGTCCCGATCTTCTCACCTTGCACGACCCGCAGGATGTTGCCCTCGGTCGAGAGGTTGAAGAAGACCATGTCCATCTTGTTGTCCCGCGCCATCGCGATGCCGGTGGCGTCGGCGACCTTGAGGTCGCGGGCGAGGTACTCGGCGTACCTGAGGTGGTCGAACATGACCGCTGCCGGGTTCTGGTGCGGGTCGGAGTCGTAGACCCCGTCGACGCCCTGCTTGCCCATCAGGATGACCTCGCACCGGGTCTCGAGCGCGCGCTGTGCCGCCACGGTGTCGGTCGAGAAGAACGGCATGCCGGCGCCTGCACCGAAGATGACGATCCGGCCCTTCTCCATGTGCCGGATGGCGCGGCGCGGGATGTAGGGCTCGGCGACCTGCCCCATCGTGATCGCGGTCTGGACGCGGGTCTCGACACCGTGCTTCTCGGTCAGGTCCTGGAGAGCCAAGCAGTTCATCACCGTGCCGAGCATGCCCATGTAGTCGGCTCGGGCGCGTTCCATGCCTCGTTGCTGCAGCTCGGCGCCGCGGAAGAAGTTTCCGCCGCCGACGACGATGCCGACCTGGACCCCGGCCTTGGCGACGTCGGCCACCTCGCCGGCGATCCGGTTGATCACGTCGAGGTCGAGCCCCACCTCACCGCCGCCGAAGACCTCACCGGAGAGCTTGATCAGGACACGCTTGTAGCCGGTCAATCGACACACCCGTTCGTTGGTCGCGATGCGTGGTCATGCGAGAAGGCCGGTCCGATGATCAGGTCTACTGTCATCGAACCGGCCTCCTCGTCACGTCAGTCGAACCCTATCGGGTCAGGCACCGACCTCGAAACGAGCGAACCGCTTCACGGTGGTGCCGGCGGCGTCGAGGACGTCCTTGACCGACTTCTTCGACTCGGTGACCGACTCTTGCTCGAGCAGGACGACCTCCTTGAAGAACCCGCCCAGGCGGCCCTCGACGATCCTGGCGACCGCGGCTTCGGGCTTGCCCTCCTCGAGCGTCTTCTTGGTGAGGACGTCCTTCTCCGCGTCGACGATGCCGGCGGGCACCTCGTCGCGGGTGAGGTACTGCGCCTTCAGCGCGGCGACCTGCATCGCGGCACCGCGGGCAGCGGTCTCGTCGCCGTCGTACTCCACGAGGACGCCGACGGCCGGAGGCAGGTCCGCGGCACGCTTGTGCAGGTAGACCGTGGTCGGGCCGTCGAAGCAGGCCACCTGGCCGAGCTCGATCTTCTCGCCGATGGTGATCGCGAGGTTCTCCACGACCTGGCCCACCGTGCTGTCGCCCAGCGGCAGCGCCTTGGCGGCCTCGGTGTCGGACGCCTTGCCGGCAGCGACGGCCTCGGCGATCTGCTGCGCGGTGGTGATGAACTCCTCGTTCTTGGCGACGAAGTCGGTCTCCGACTTCAGCTCGATCAGCGCACCACCCGAGGCAGCGACCAGACCGGCCGACGCCTCGCGCTCGGCGCCGCGCTTGGCCGCCTTGGCGGCGCCCTTCACGCGGAGCAGCTCGACGGCCTTGTCGAAGTCGCCGTCGGCCTCCTCGAGAGCCTTCTTGCAGTCCATCATCCCGGCCTGGGTCAGCTCACGGAGCTTCTTGACGTCGGCAGCGGTGAATGCCATGGATCCTCCCTCGGATCTACGTGGGGTGTGGTTGAGGTTGCGAGGTGCTGGCGCGGCGGTCAGGCCTCGGCAGGAGCCTCGGCCTCGGCCGGCGCGTCGGCCTCGACGGGCGCGTCGGTCTCGACGGCGGCCGCGGGCTCGGCAGGGGTCTCGGCCTCGGCAGGAGCCTCGACGGGCGTCTCGGCGGACGCCTCGACAGGGGTCACTGCCTCGACGGCCTCGGCGGCCTCGGTGCCCTCGGCCGACGCACCGGTCGCCTCGGAGGCAGGCGCCTCGGTCGCCGCGTCGCCACCAGTGGCTTCCACGGCCACCTCGGCGGCGTCGCCGCCCAGCAGCTCGCGCTCCCACTCGGCCAGCGGCTCCTCAGCGCCGACAGCAGCGCCGGGCTCGTCCTTGGCCCCCGCGCCGGAGCGCGAGATGAGGCCCTCGGCGACGGCGTCGGCGATCACGCGGGTCAGCAGACCGACGGCGCGGATCGCGTCGTCGTTGCCCGGGATCGGGAAGTCGACCTCGTCGGGGTCGCAGTTGGTGTCGAGGATGCCGATGATCGGGATCCGCAGCTTGCGGGCCTCCTCGACCGCCAGGTGCTCCTTCTTGGTGTCGACGATCCAGACGGCGGACGGGGTCCGCGTCATCTCGCGGATGCCGCCGAGGGTCTTGTCGAGCTTGTCGCGCTCCCGCTTCATCTGCAGGAGCTCCTTCTTGGTGCGACCGCTGCCGGCGACGTCATCGAAGTCGACGTCGTCGAGCTCCTTGAGGCGGTTGATCCGCTGGTGCACGGTCTGGAAGTTGGTGAGCATGCCGCCGAGCCAACGCTGGTTGACGTAGGGCATGCCGACGCGGGTCGCCTGCTCGGCGATCGCCTCCTGCGCCTGCTTCTTGGTGCCGACGAACATGATCGTCCCGCCCTTGGCCACGGTCTCCTTGATGAAGGCGTAGCTGCGGTCGATGTAGGCCAGCGACTGCTGCAGGTCGATAATGTAGATGCCGTTGCGCTCGGTCATGATGAAGCGCTTCATCTTCGGGTTCCAGCGCCGGGTCTGGTGTCCGAAGTGGACGCCGCTCTCGAGGAGCTGGCGCATGGTGACGACAGCCATGATGGTGTCTCCTGTTGGGTTGTTTTCAGTTCGGTCCTGACGCCTGCGTGCGGCCCGACCCGATTGCTCGGGACTGAGAGCCGTCACCCACGGGCGGCCGGCACTCGGAGGAGCGCCGTCGTGGTCTGCTGACGTGCGAATTCCGGCGAGTCACATCGAGTCGGGCGGGCAGCCCTCGTCAACGGTCCTCGACCGGTGCGCTCAGCGTACCCGTCGCGCGTCCTCCCCGGCCAATCCCGGGCGGCGCACCAAGATCCGTGACGGGCGCCTGTCGACCCGGCTCCAAGTCGGCGCCGGGTCCGCCAGGATCCGTCCACAAGGGGAGACGACGGTGCCGGTTGTCCACAGCGCCGCGACGTACGCCGGTCGCTCGGTCGGCCGCTCGCGCGAGAGTCTGCCCATGCGACTGCCGATCCTTCTGGTCCGGGCGCTGCTGCCCGGCGTCCTGCTCGTCCTGCTCGCCGCCGGCCCGGCGACCGGCGACGAGGACCCGGTCGGCGTCTGGCCGCTGCGTCCCCAACCGGACGTGATCGCCCACTTCGACCCGCCGTCGTCGCCGTACGGTCCGGGACACCGGGGTGTCGACCTGGCGGGCCGTTCGGGACAACGCGTGCACACCGCGCTCGGCGGCACGGTGACCTATGCCGGACCGCTGGCCGGACGAGGGGTGGTCGTCGTGAGCCACGGCGACACCCGGACGACCTACGAGCCGCTCTCCGCCTCGGTGTCCGTGGGCGACACCGTCGACCAGGGCACCGTCATCGGGACGCTCCAGCTCGTCGGCTCCCACTGCGCTCCGCGAGCGTGTCTGCACTGGGGCTGGTTGCGCGGCGAGACCTACCTCGACCCGCTGCGGCTCGTCGGAGCCGGACCGGTCCGCCTGCTCCCCCTCTGGCGCGACGAGCCTGTCGCCCGGTCCCCGGGCAGGGCGCCGCTGCGGCTCCCCTACGACACCTGGCGTCCGCTCGCCTGGTGAGTCCCGCAGGTCAGGCCCGCGGGTGCGCCTGCCGGTAGGCCTTGCGGAGGCGGTCCGTGGTGACGTGGGTGTAGCGCTGGGTGGTGGCGAGCGAGGCGTGCCCGAGCAGCTCCTGCACCGAACGAAGGTCGGCACCCCCTTCGAGCAGATGAGTCGCTGCCGTGTGGCGCAGTCCGTGCGGGCCGAGGTCGGGAGCACCGGCGACGTCGGCGATCCGGCGGTGCACGAGAGTCCGCACCGCGCGCTGGTCGATCCGCCCACCACGGGCGCCGAGGAACAGTGCGGCACCCGAACCGGGGCGGGCCAGCTGGCCACGCCCGCGTCCGAGCCAGGCGTCGACCGCGGCGGCCGCCGGCTGCCCGAACGGCACGGTGCGCTCCTTGCGTCCCTTTCCGAAGACCCGGACCACGTTGCGGTCGCGGTCGACGTCGTCGACGTCGAGGCCGCAGAGCTCGCCAACTCGCATGCCGGTGGCATAGAGCAGCTCCAGCATCGCGACGTCGCGGAGGCCCACCGGGCTGCCGTCGTCGGCGAGCGTGGTCGCGGCGGCGATCAGGCCCCGGGCCTCGTCGACCCGCAGCACGCTCGGCAACGGCTGGTGCGGCTTGGGCGAGCCGAGCGCCGAGCCGACGTCGGTCGGCGTCCGGCCGGTCCGCGCGAGCCAGCCGGTGAAGACCCGGGCGGCGGTCGCCCGGCGGGCGAGGGTCGTCCTCGAGCGGCCCATCGACTGTTGCTTGGCCAGCCAGCTGCGCAGGGTCCTCAGGTCGAGCTCGCCGACGTCGGAGAAGCCCGAGCGATGGGCGTGCTCGAGCAGGCCCGCGATGTCCCCGATGTAGGCCTTGACGGTGTGCGGCGTGAGGTTGCGTTCGAACGCGAGGTGCCGCTCGTAGTCGCCGAGCACCGTGGAGAAGGTCTCGGGGAGCCCGTCGTCCGGGCTCGTCTCGACAGGATCAGCGGGCACGGTCCGAGTCTAGGAACGACTGGTCCCTCAACCGGGAGGCGCGGCGCGGCGGGCCGCCGCTCCCAACCGCCAGCCGCCGCCGGCGTCCTCGACGAAGCCCTGCTCGGCGAGCCGGCCGAGCGCCTTGCGCACCTCGACGATCCCGAGCCCCGCCACCTTCGCGATCGAGCCGGCGGGTGCGCCGCTGGCGGCGGGGACCGCGTCGAGCACCTGCCGCTGGCGCAGGGAGAGCCGGTCGCGTGGCGTCTGGGGTCCGCGCGGGTCGACGGTGAGGTGCTCGCCGGCCCCGCCGGTCAGCTCAAGGACGTCGGCCCCCGAGGTGACCAGGGTCGCCGCTCCAGAACGGACCAGGAGGTGGCAGCCGGCCGACGTCGCCGCCGTCACCGGCCCCGGCACCGCCATCGTGACCCGATGGAGGCGCTGCGCCCAGTTGGCGGTGTTCAGGGCACCACTGCGGGCGGCGGCCTCGACGACGACGGTCCCGCGCGTGAGTGCGGCGATCAGCCTGTTGCGCGCGAGGAACCGGATGCGTTGGGGAGCAGCCCCGAGCGGGGCCTCGGACACCACAGCGTGCTCGGCTGCGAGGTGCTCGATCATCCGACGGTGTGCGGTCGGGTAGGCGCGGTCTGCCCCGGAGGCGAGCACGGCCACGGTCGGCGCGTTGACGCTGACCGCACCGCGATGAGCGGCGTAGTCGATGCCGAACGCGGCGCCGGAAACCACCGGCCGTCCCGCCAGTCCGATCTCGGCAGCGATGTCGGCAGCGATCTGTTCGCCGTAGCTGCTGGACGACCTGGAACCGACCAGCGCGACCGCGTCGGCGAGGGAGTCCAGGCGGAGCGGTCCCCTCACCCATAGGCCGATCGGCACGCCCGAGCGCTCGTGGAGCGGCTCGACGCCGTGCAGGTCGTCGAGCTGGCGCGGCCATTCGTCGTCTCCCGGGATCAGGAAGCGCACGCCGAGCCGCGATGCGTGCTCCAGCGTCGCGTCGACATCGATCGAGGAGAGTCGCGCCGCGGCCGCGGTCAGCAGTTCGTGCCGCTCGGGATCGGTGTGCAGCGAGGAGAGCAGCTCCCGCCCTCCGAGCTCGTGGGCGAGCGTGGCGAATCCCCAGTCCCCCGGCTCGCTCACCAGGCTCAGCGTCAGACGCGCGCGCCGTTCGTCCTCGTGCGCCTCGCTCATCCGGCCTGCTCCAGCCGGGCGAGCCGCATGTCGAGCGGGTCGCCGGCGCGGAGGCGGAGCGCGAGAGCGACCTCGTCAACGCCCGGGACGACGTCGGCACCCGAGCGCACGGACGCGAGATCGGCGATGCTCCACGCAAGCCGGGCCACCCGGACCGCACCGCGGCCCGTGAGTCGACCGCGGTAGCACGCCTCGTCGACGAGGCGCTGCGCGTCGCGGGTGACCGGCCAGGTGTCCTTGAGCCGCGCGCCCGGGATCTGGCTGTTCAGCCGCCAGCTGCGGTCGGTGAACCGCTCCGTCTGGCGCAGTCGGGCCGCGGCCACCCGCTCCCGGACCTCCGCCGACGTCTCGGTGGGTCGCCACGGGTCGTCCCGCGCCCCCCGCACCGGGACGAGGTGCCGGCTGATGTCGATCCGGTCGGTCACCGGACCCGACACCTTGGCGCGGTAGCGGCGGCGCACCGGCTCCAGGCACTCGCACCGGTCCTCGCCGACACGGGTCGAGTAGTTCCCGCACGGGCACGGGTTCGCGGCCAGGACGAGCATCATCCGCGCGGGCAGCGTCACCGACTCCTCGCGACGGGCCACGGTGATGTCGCCGCTCTCCAGCGGTTGGCGAAGGGCGTCGATCACGTCCGCGTGGAACAGGGGAAACTCATCGAGGAAGAGGACCCCGCAGTGCGTGCGGCTGATCTCCCCCGGCCGGACCTGGCCACCGCCGCCCCCGACGATGCTGGCCTTGCTCGCGTCGTGGTGGGGGGCCGAGTAAGGCGGATCGGTGATCATGCCGCGCGCCGGGTCCAGCGTACCCGCGAGCGAGTGCACCGCGGTCAGCTCCAGCGACTCCTCGGGAGTCAGTGGCGGGAGGATCGTCGGGATCCGCTCGGCGACGCTCGTCTTGCCGGCGCCCTTGGGCCCGGAGAGGAGCAGCGAGTGCCCACCGACGGCGGCGACCTCGAGTGCGTACTTCACCTCGTCGAGACCGTCGAGGTCGGCCAGGTCGACCTCGTCGAGCCGCTCCGCGCCGCGCCAGCCGAGCAGCTGGGTGCCGGAAGCCGCGGCCACCGGAGGTGCATCGGGCAACAGCTCGTCGTTGAGGACCGCCACCACCTGTCCCAGCGAGCGGACGCCGATCACCTCCATCCCCGGCACCATCCGTGCCTCGGGCTCCTGCGGCTCCGGCACGAACACTCGTCGGATGCCACGCTCCGCCGCGGCGAGCACCATCGGCAGCACCCCGACCGCAGGACGGAGTCCGCCGGAGAGCGTCAGCTCGCCGACGAAGGCCGCGCGGTCCAGCGAGACCGGCTCCACCTTCTCCGCGGCCGCCAGCACGGCGACCGCGATCGCGAGGTCGAAGTGCGTCCCCGACTTCGGCAGGTCCGCCGGCGACAGCAGGATCGTGGTGCGCTTGGTGGTCGGCCACCGCAGGTCACTGTTGATCACGGCCATCCGCACCCGCTCCTGGCCCTCGCGCAGCGCGGCATCGGCCCGACCGACGACGGTGACGCCTACCTGCCCTGGAGAGACGTCGGCCTGCACGTCGATCAGGTGCCCGAGGGCGCCGTTGAGCGCGACGGTGTGCGCAGTGGCGAACGGCATCAGGACAGCCCGGCGACGTGGTCGACGACGGCGGGCCCGCGCCGCGGTCGGAGCACGGCGACGAGGTCGACGCGGGTGCCGTCCGGACGCACTCCCCGGTCGGTCGCCCAGCGCTCCCCCAGCCGCTTCAGCCGCGCCAGCTTGGCGTCGGTGATCGCCTCGTGCGGCGTGCCGGCCTCGGGGCTGGTGCGGGTCTTGACCTCGCACACCACCAAGGTGGGCCCGTCGCGCAGGACGAGGTCGATCTCGCCCTCGTCGCACCGCCAGTTGCGCTCGAGCAGCACCAGCCCCTGGTCGACCAGGTGGCGCGCCGCCACGTCCTCGCCGTAGCGCCCGAGCGCCTGCCGGGCAGCCGCCGTCGTCGTCGTGTCTGTCATGTCCGCCAGCCTGGCGGGGGGTCGCGACCACGGGGGTCGGCTCCGGCCGACGCTGTGGAGAGGCGCGGGCGCGGACCGAGCTGTGGACGGAAACTGGGCTCCCAGCGATGAGGAGCTCGAGCCGGGGTTGTCGGCCTCTTCCCGGGCCGACCAGCCGTTCAGCTGACCCGCACCGTCGCGGAGTACTCGAGCTGCTCGGGGAGGAGCTGGTCGGCGAGCGGCGCCGAAACCACCATCGGGTTGTCCTGGTAGGCGTAGCTGAGGGTGACCGTGATGCACTCCCCGGTCCCGCAGGCCACTGCCGCGCCGACGTCGCAGACGAGCCCACCGGCTCCGCACTCCCTGTCGACCGCCGCCATCGCATCGTTCACCGCGGCCAGCGCCTCGGCCTCGCGTTCTGCGGGGTCGAGCTCGACCGCGGCGGCACGCGCACCTTCCGTCGCCGCTTGGCTGAGTGTCTGCCGGAACGAGAGCATCATGCCGAAGCTGATCATCCCGAACACGAGCAGCAGGAGGAGCGGAACGATCAGCGCGAACTCGAGGGCCGCTGCGCCGCGGTCCTGCCGATCGACCCGGCGCCGGGCGGCTAGCACCCGCAGCGCTCGAGAAATGACCCTCACGACTTCTCTCCTGTACTCCCGCACACGCTCACACCCAACCAAGCCGGACAGTAGCGTCGTACCGTCACCGCGTCGTCCGATTCCGGACGAACCAACCGCTCGGTCCGGCCGCCTAGTCGTTCGTGACTACTGCGACGGACCCTGACGGATCGGCCGACAGCACGCCGTGGTGGGCTGCCGGCGATCGGCGTTCCTGCGCCGGGGTCTCGCACGGTCCCCGCCTACCCGCGCAGGGCCGGCGAGGCACACACGGGCGTGGGCAGACCGAAGAAATCGGCTCCGGCGAGGGTGATGCCCATCCCCGTCGCCAGCGGTCCGACGATGTCGTTGACCTTCTGGACGAGAGGGTCGACCAGGTGCAGCTCGCTGCGGATCAGCGCCATGATCGTGTCGAGCATGGGATTCACGGCGGCGTCGAGAGTGCTCGTCGGAACGTTGATGCCCAGGACCTTGACCGGACCGGTCTGCAGCGAGCCGGCGACCCTCCGCACGGTCAGCGGGTTCATCTCGATCTCGGCGGGCGGCGCCGGCACCGGCTGGCCGTACTGCTGTGGCGGGTACTGGACGTCGACGCGGGTCGGTCCCACCGGTCCGCTCGAGCCGTCGGCCTCGATGGCGACGTTGAAGGTGACGGGGATCTTGACCGCCGGCACTCCCAGGACCGTGGCCTCCACCGTGCCCTCGAGCCTCAGCCCGCCGGTCAGCCTCAGCCGGATCAGGTCGCGCCAGATGTCGGCAACGAACCGGTCGGGATCGCAGCTCACCTCCACGAGTCGGCCGCGGGCGCCCGCGACCTCGATGTCGATCTTCAGGGGCGACTCGTTGTTGGGCTTCCCGTCGTCGCCGATCAGGCTGAGGGAGATCAGGGGCGTCTTGACCAGGGGGATGTGGAGCAGCAGCTTGGCGTCCGCCGTGAGCCGGGCCTGTGCGGTCTTGGCCTCGTCGTCGTCGCAGGCCCGGCGAGGGAGCTCGATGATCCGGAACTGGAGGTTGGTGACGCCGACCGAGGGCACCCCGGCCTGGAGGTTGGGCAGGTCGATCAGGTTGGTGCCGTTGGCGAGGAAAGCGGCACCGATGAGCATGTCGAGCGCGTTGAACCGGACGGCGAGAGCGGCGTCGGACGAAGTGGTGAGACCGAACAGGTCGCGCAGGTTGATCGTTGCCGGAACCACCGCGGATGCAGCGGAGTCGAGGACGGCGGCTTCCGCGATCCGGCCGTCGCTTCGCAGTGCGAAGGCCATCGCCCGGAAGAACGAGCCCACGCTGACAGAAGGCATCGCGAGCAGCCCGTCCACGGTCCCGATGCCGATCGAGGGCGCACTGAGGATGTCGAGCAAGGACACGTCAGCACTGGCCAGGCCCTGGTAGCCCGCCATCCGTACCGTCGTGCCGCCGATGATCGGCCCGAGGAGCTCCTCGAAGAAAGGGGCCGCACCAGGCGTGATCGAGGCTGCGTAGGAGCCGATCTGGAAGCAGGCCGCGGACCGCGCCTCGGCCACGGCTCGTCGATCCGTGTCGCCGGTCGCGAGCCCGGTGACGCCGGCGAAGGCGAAGTCGACCGTGGTCGCCGCCTCCACCCTGACCGCGGTGGGCACCCCGGACGCCATCTCCTGGAAGTCGCCGTCGAGGAGCCTGCCGAGCTCGATCTCGAGCTCAGGCAGGTGTGCGTCGTACCCGATGACCTCCTGGTTGCGCTCCCGCGAGGCGGCCGCGTACCCAGGCATGAGTGGCGCCAGCTCAGCGACGGTTCGACCGTCGAGCTCGCGGGCGAGGTCGAGGGCGACCACGTCGGCCAGCGCCTGCATGTCCGCGCGAGCGACGCGCTCCACGCCGATGTCCACGACGACCGCACCGATGCCGAGCAGGATGACCATCACCAGTGCGCTGAAGACGGCAACCGATCCCCGCTCCTCCCGCATCGCGGCGCGAGAGGTCCGACCGCGGGTCCCGTGTCCGGACAGACTCCGCCACAGCATGCGCATCTCCCACACCCTCCCTCGGGAACGGTCCACTGCCGAGGTCTCGAACCCGTCCGGGCTCACGGTAGGGCGTGGTCGTGCCTGGACGAGCCTGCACGGAGAGATTCCGTCCGATCGCCGCCGGGGATAGTCCTAATGGACCAGGACGTTCGTCATGCCTTCGGAGGCTCGATGTCGGAGGTCGCGAGCTCCTCGACGTTGACGTCCTTGAAGGTCAGCACCTTGACGTTCTTCGCGAACCGCGCCGGGCGGTACATGTCCCACACCCAGGCGTCGCTGATCGTCACCTCGAAGAACACCTCACCTGCCTCGGTGCGGGCCTTCACGTCGACGGAGTTGCAGAGGTAGAACCGACGGTCGGTCTCCACGACGTACTTGAAGATCTTCACGACGTCGCGGTACTCGCGGTAGAGCGTCAGCTCCTGCTCGGTCTCGTACTTCTCGAGCTCCTCGGCACTCACCTGGCCGACTCTAGCCCGGTGCGACACATCTCAGTCGTAGCGCCTCGCCACCACCGCCTGCTGGTCCACCGAGCTGCCCCGCTCGATGGTCCACACGACTCCGCGTATGGGCACCCGACGGACCTCGCTACAAACCGGCCGGCTCGACGACAGCGGCCTCCTCCATGCCGGCAGCATCCTCGAGACCAGCCGCACGACGGACGTTGACGAACCGCATCCGGTGGACCGGGCACGGCCCGTGCTCGGCCAGTGCCGCGGAGTGGGTGGGCGTGATGTAGCCCTTGTGGGTCTTGAAGTCGTACGCCGGCCACTGCCCGTCGAGCTCGTCCATCAGCCGGTCGCGGGTCACCTTCGCGATCACGGACGCCGCAGCGACGCAGGCGGCGACCCGGTCGCCCTTCCAGACCGCGAGCCCGGGTGCACCGAGGCCGTCGACAGGGAACCCGTCGGTGAGGACGTACGACGGCGCGACGTCGAGCTTGGCCACCGCGCGCCGCAGCGCCTCGACGTTGGCGACGTGCATGCCCATCCGGTCGCACTCCTCGTGGGACATCACCACGACCGACCAGGCGACGGCACGCCGCACCACCTGCTCGTAGCAGCGCTCGCGGGCCTTGGCGGTGAGCAGCTTGGAGTCCGCGAGCTCGGGCACGATCCCGGCCTTACCTGCCGGCAGGATCGCGGCGCCGGCGACCAGCGGACCGGCGCAAGCTCCGCGTCCCGCCTCGTCGACGCCGGCGATCGGCTCGATCCCATGGCGGCGCAGGACGCGCTCGTAGCCGTAGAGGCCGGCGTCGCGTCGTACCGTCAGTCCTCGCGGCAGCGTCGACATGGTCTCTCTAGGTTAGTCCTGAGCGGGCGGGTCATCGGGCACGTCGTCGAACACGCCCGGGTTGCTGATCCAGTCCCACCGGTCCTGCGGCCAGACCAACGAGAAGACCTTGCCCACGACGAGGTCGGTGTCGACCCACGGGCTCTTCGTGCAGTTCTCGACGCCCTCCTGGCACATGTGCGCCCGGGAGTCCGAGGACGAGCCACGGTTGTCGCCGAGGACGAAGAGCTTGCCCTCCGGCACCGGCTCGGTCTTCCACTCACAGCCGAACCCGGTGCCCTGGCCGGCGCACTGCCTCCGCTTGGCGATGTAGATCGACTCGTCGACCGGCTCGCCGTTGACCAGGATCCGTCCCTCGTCGTCGCAGCACTCGATGACGTCGCCCTCGGTGCCGATGACCCGCTTCACCAGGTGACCGCCGGTCGGGTAGAGCCCGATCTTCGACAGCACGTTGGCGAGCCCGGTCGGAGCCGGCTCCTCGCCGGTCAGCCAGCCGCCGGGATCCTCGAAGACGACGACGTCGCCGCGCGCCGGATCGCCGCCGAACCAGTAGGAGACCTTCTGGACCAGGATCCGGTCGTTGCGGATCAGGCCTGGCTCCATCGACTCCGACGGGATGTAGAAGGCTTGCACGAAGAACGTCTTGATGACGACCGCGAGCACGAGTGCTATACCGAGCAGCAGGACGCTCTCCTGCCACACCGGCAGGTGCTTGCGCTCCTTGGCGTCATCACGCGCCTTGGTCACCGGGGCAGCCGCCTCGTCGCCGTCGGCTGCCGCGTCCGGGGCGCCGTCGTCGCGGCCGTCCGCGGAGTCAGCCTCGGGGGCCTCGTGGATGGCCTCGGGGTCCCCAGGGGCGTCGGTCGTCACAGGTACTGACTCTAGCCAGGGCCCGATCAGGCCTCGCGGCGCTCCTTGATCTTGGCGGCCTTGCCACGCAGGTTGCGCAGGTAGTAGAGCTTCGCCCGGCGCACGTCACCGCGGGTCACGATCTCGATCTGCTCGAAGATCGGCGAGTGGAGCGGGAAGGTCCGCTCGACACCGACGCCGAAGGAGACCTTGCGGACGGTGAAGGTGCGGCCGACGCCGCTGCCGTGGATGCGGATCACGACGCCCTGGAAGATCTGGACCCGGGACCGGTTGCCCTCGACGACCTTCACGTGCACCTTGACGGTGTCTCCCGCGCGGAAGGCGGGGATGTCGTCGCGCTTCGCGGCGTTGCCGAGCTCGGCGACGACGGACGGGCTGGGGACGTTGCTCATGATGGCTCCTCGCGAGTGCGCACAGGTCAACCGCGGATTGGTGTCGTGATCCTTCGTTCGTGGCGACGCGTACGACGGTTCCCCTGTGGCAGAACCAGTTCAACGCCAGAAGCGTTCGCATCACCGACGGACGATCATCGCACAGGAGCGACTGCGGCCGGAAATCGAGGTACGGCGCCTCAGGGACGCGCAGGCGGGTCCGGCGGGCGACGCCGGGTCGGCTCGCTCGGCGGGGGCGGCGGGGGGTACGTGGGCTGCTGCGGGGCAGGCGGCCGCTGGCCGGCGGGAGGCGTGCTCGGCGGCGGCGGCCGGTGGACCGTCAGCGGGGCCTGCGGGGACTGCGGGTGCTGCGGGGCCTGCGGGGACTGCGGGTGCTGCGGGGCCGACGGCGCGGCGCCGTACGCCGGCTGCTTGACCTTGCGTCCCGCCCCGGTGAAGAGCGCCACGAGGTAGACGACCAGGGGCAGCAGGGCGGTGACGAGCGGCAGCGCGAGGAAGAAGGCGCGCGTCTCGTACTTGGCCTCGGCGGCCTCGACGTCGAACGTCACCCGGTCGAGGTAGAACTCCATCTGGTTCCCGAACGACGAGGCAGGGTCGAAGTCCTTGAAATAGTTCACGAGCACCAGGTTCGCTACGAGCTCCATGGCAACCGCTACGACGAGGGCGAGCGCGGCGAGGTGCAGCGGCGGCCGCCACTTGAGTGCGAGCAGGCCCCAGACCCCCACGAAAAGGCCGATCACGTTCGCGACGAGGAACAGCCAGGTGTAGGCGAGCACCTCGCCCGGAGAGTCCTCGTCGGGCCACCCGAAGTCGTTCAAGTTCAGGACGTGCATGACGAGGGCGACCGCGGAGGCCAGTCCCCAGAGGATCATCAGCAGCGCGCAAACGATCGCGAGCGGGCGCAGCTTGCGATCTCCGGGATTGGCCATGTCCTGTTCCTACCGCAGATCGGGCCGGGCGGGAACCGCTTCGCCCAGCGGACCCCGCGTTGGGATGATGGACCCGTGACCGCCGCCGCGCCCCCCGCCGACTGGGCGCCCCACACCTTCGAGCGGCGCCCCTATCGGCAGCGGGTCGCCCGCGGTCCCCGCGCCGACCGACAGCTCCGGGAGATCACGGTCGCGCTGCCGCCGTTCATCCGCGACCGCGACTACCCGATCGACCGGCCCCTGGCCGCGATGACCACGGCGAGCGCCGGCGACCTCGGCCATCTCGACCTTGTCCACGGCCGCACGCTCGAGGCGCTCAACCACCTGCAGCTGCGTGCCGAGGCGGTGGACTCGTCGAAGATCGAGAACGTCGACGCCAGCCTCGCCGACTACGGCCGGGCCCTGCTCGGCGTCGGCGCCAACGCGTCGGCGGTCTCGATGGCGTCGGCGACGGCGGCGCTCACGCGGATGATCCGCGACGCGGAGACGACCCGGTCCGTCCGGCAGGAGGCGATCCTCCGGGCGCACGACGACCTGTTCCGACGCCATCCCGACGAGGCGCACCGCGCCGGCACGTTCCGCACCACCCAGAACTGGATCGGCGGCAGCGACTACTCCCCCGTCGGCGCCCTCCACGTGCCGCCGCCCCCCGAGACCGTGCCCGAGTACCTCGAGGACCTGTTCGCGTTCGCCAACCGCGACGACGTGCCGACGCTGGTGCAGGCAGCGATCGTCCATGCCCAGTTCGAGTCGATCCACCCGTTCATCGACGGCAACGGCCGGATCGGGCGCGCCCTGATCCACGCAGTCCTCCGCCGCCGGCGGGCCGCCCGGCACCTCACCGTGCCGATCGCTTCCGCACTGGTCGCTCACCGAGAGCGCTACTTCGCAGCCCTCAACCACTACCGGGCAGGGTCCGCGGCGCCGCTGATCGCGATGCTCGCGGCGGCGACCAGCACCGCCACCGCGGAGTCGTGGCGGACCGCGGCGCACATCAAGGACCTTCGCAACGAGTGGCACACGGCGGTCGGCGGCTCGCGCCCGGGCACGGCGTTGCACCGCCTGCTCGACCTCCTCACCGAGGAGCCGATCGTGAACGTCGCACTGGTGACCGAGCGCATCGACGTGTCCGAGTCCACCGCTGCGGCGACCATCGAATCCCTCGCCGATGCGCGGGTCCTGACCAGGGCGGCGAGGTCGCGACGGACCCCCGTGTGGCTGGCGCAGTCGGTCCTGGACGAGGTCGAGGACCTCAGCCGACGGATCCAGGCGTCCAGCAGGCGGCTGGGCGACCGGTAGCGGCCCCACAAGAGGCCGCAGGTCCGCCCCGGGGACCGGGACGGACCTGCGGAGGTGAAGCCGACGATCAGTCGATGGCGTAGCCCGTGCCGTGCAGGGCGAGGTCGAGACCGGCGATCTCGTCCTCCTCCCTCGCGCGGAACCCGATGGTCTTCTCGATCGCCATGCCGACCACGTAGGCCACGATGAAGGAGAAGGCCGCGACGGCGAGCGAGCAGACCACCTGGGCGACCAGCTGGTCGGCGTTGGCACCGTAGAACAGGCCGGTCTCCGGGAAGTAGGCCAGGAACCCGAGATACCAGCAGCCCACGAAGCCCGCCACCAGGTGGATGCCGACCACGTCGAGGGTGTCGTCGAAGCCCAGCTTGAACTTCAGGTCGATCGCGAAGGCGCAGATCACACCGGCGATGAGACCGAGGACGAGCGCGAAGACCGGGGTCACGTGGGCGCAGGCCGGAGTGATCGCGACCAGACCGGCGACGACGCCGGAGGCGGCGCCGACAGCGGTCGGCTTGCCCTCCCTGAAGTGCTCCACGGCGATCCAGCCGAGCATCGCAGCGGCGGGAGCACCGAGCGTGTTGAGGAAGATCAGACCCGCGCCGGCCTCACCGGTGTTGAGACCGGTGTTGAAGCCGAACCAGCCGAACCACAGGATCGCCGTACCGATGAGGACGAGGGGCACGTTGTGGGGCTGCGCCTCCTCCTTGGAGAAGCCGACCTTGCGCTTGCCCAGGACCAGCGCGAGCGCGAGCGCAGCCGCACCTGCGTTGATGTGGACGGCCGTGCCGCCGGCCCAGTCGAGCACACCGGTCTCACCGAAGTTGAAGATCCAGCCGTAGTCGGCGTTCCACACCCAGGCCTGGACCGGGAAGTAGACGATGGTGGCCCAGATACCGGCGAACAGCATCCACGGCCAGAAGCGGGCACGGTCGGCGATCGAGCCGGAGATCAGCGCAACCGTGATGATGGCGAACGAGCCCCCGAAGGCCACACCGGCGAGCGGGGAGCCCTCGGTCACCTTGGACAGCTCGGTCAGACCGAAGTCGGAGAACGGGTCGCCGACGAACTCCCCGAGGCCGTCGCCGGTGAGAGCGCCCATGTTGAATCCGTACAGGATCCACAGCACGCTGATGAGACCGAGCGAGCCGAAGCTCAGCATCATCATCGAGATCACGCTCTTGGACTTCACCAGGCCGCCGTAGAAGAAGGCGAGACCCGGTGTCATGAAGATGACGAGTGCGGTGCTGATCAGCAACCACGCGGTCGAGTCGGTCATTGATACCTCTCGGAGATTCTCGGGATCATTCGCGAGACAGCCGCACTGCCGGCCCACGTTCGAACGAGATCTTGGCGAGAGGTCGTTTCACCTCACGACCGGACGTGTTTCGTCGCTGTTACAGGTCCGGCCCGGAGGTTTCAGGCGTCTACACGCCGCGGCTTGGTCAGCACCACCGCGCCGGCGGGCGCGGGGAGGTCTCGGCGGAGCCGGAACCCGTCCTTCTTGTACATCCGAAGGTTGCGCTCGCTGCCGGCGCCGGTGAAGAGGACGTACGACGTCACCCGGTCGGGCGCGACCGCCTGGATGTGCGCGAGCAGCGCCCGGCCGAGCCCCTCACCCTGGAGGTCGGGCGCGACCATGATCCGGCCGATGTCCCACGCGGTGAGGTCGGGGCCGTCGAGGCGTCCGCGAACGGCGGCGACCAGCCGACCGGCCCGACGCACGACGTAGGTGTCCCACTCGCTCATCCAGGCGCGGACGTCGTCGAGGGACTCGTGCAGCGCAGGGATGTGGACCCCGGGGTTGGCGAGCGCCTCCTGGACCCAGCAGGCGCGCTGGAGCGTGAGCAGCTCCGGGGCGTCGGACGGCACCGCGCGTCGGATGGGCGTGCCGTCGTCGAGCACCGACGGTGCGAGCAGGTCGGGCCGGCGCTCCGCCGTACGACGGCGCGCCTGCTCCCGCCGCCACCTGGCGATCGCACCGTGGTCGCCCGACCGCAGCACCGCGGGGACCTCGCGGCCCTCCCAGACCGGCGGCTTCGTGTAGACGGGGTACTCCAGCAGGCCGCCCGTCGCTGCCGCGTGGGACTCCTCGACCAGTGAGTCGGCGTTGCCCATGAAGCCCGGCAGTAGCCGGACCACGGCTTCGGTGATCGCCATCGCGGCGACCTCACCCCCGTTGAGCACGTAGTCGCCGAGGCTGATCTCCTCGACGTGCGCGACCTCCCGCGCCCGCTCGATCACCCGATGGTCGATGCCCTCGTAGCGTCCGCACGCGAAGACCACGCGCGGCCGGGCGGACAGGTCCTGCGCCTTCCGCTGGTCGAAGCGATCACCGGAAGGCGTCGTGAAGACGACGGTGGCGCCACGGTCGATGTCCAGCGCGGCGAACGCCTCGCCCCACGGCTCGGGCCTCATCACCATGCCCGCACCGCCGCCGTAGGGGGTGTCGTCGACGGTGCGGTGGCGGTCGTGCGTCCAGGTCCGGAGGTCGTGCACGTGCATCTCGAGCAGGCCGCTCTGCACCGCCTTGCCGGGCAGCGACAGCTGGAGCGGCGCCAGGTAGTCCGGGAAGATCGTGAGGTAGTCCAGCCGCATCATGGCGCGTCCTCGTCTCCCTCGGGGAGCGGCTGCACCAGCCCGGGACGGTCGGCGATCACGACCCGACCGCCGGCGACGTCGACCTCGGGCACGAGCGCGGCGACGAACGGGACCAGAGCCTCGCGACCGTCGTTGGTGCGCACCCGCAGCAGGTCCTGGGCGCCGTGCACGAGGCCGGCGATCTCCCCGAGGTGGGCGCCGTCGACGTCGTACGCCGCCAGCCCCTCGAGCTGGTGGTCGTAGAACTCGTCCGGGTCGTCCGGTGTCTCGTCGGCCGGCACCGTGGCGCGCAGCACCACCCCGCGTGCGGACTCGGCGGCGTCACGGTCGTGCAGCTCGTCGAACGCGACGAGCAGCGTGGACTGGTGCCAGCGCACGCGCCGGACGGTCAGCGTGGCGTGAGCGAACGCCGAGCCGCGGGGCGGCTCGGCGAGCAGCCGCGCGAGCGGCTGGAAGCGGCGGTCCGGCTCGTCGGAGCGGACGTCGACCGTCACCTCACCGCGGATGCCGTGCGGCTTGCCGATCCGGCCGACGACGACCTCGATGCTCTCCACTCGTTCCCTCTCGCTGGTCCTCTGGAAAAGCCGAAGACGGGCGCCGCCATCATGGCAGCGCCCGTCCCCGTTCGTTGTTCGATGAACTCGCTCAGCGGCGGCCGGGCCGGTCGACGTCGACGAAGTCGATCCGAGTGCCGCCGTTGCCGGCCAGTGCCGAGATCACGATGCGGAAGGCGGTCGCCGTACGGCCGCCACGACCGATCACCTTGCCGAGGTCGTCGGGGTGCACCCGGACCTCGAGCACCGAGCCGCGGCGCAGCTGCTTGTCGCGCACCACCACGTCGTCGGGGTGTTCGACCACGCCACGGACGAGGTGCTCCAGCGCGTCGGCGAGCATCGGCTCAGGCCTCGTCCGTCTTGGCGTCGGTCTTGGCGTCGGTCTTGGCGTCGGTCTCGACGGACGGCTCCTCGGCCGGGGTCTCCTCGGCGACGGGCGCCTCCGCAGCGGCGGTCTCATCAGCTGAGGGCTTCGGCTCAGCCGAGACCGCAGCCGTGGGCTCCTCGGCCTTCGGCTCCTCGGCCTTCGGCTCCTCAGCCTTCGGCTCAGCCTTCGGCTCAGCCTTCTTCTTGGCGGTCACCGCGGAGGCCTTGGGCTCCTTGGCGGCCTCCTTGAGGGCCTCGTTGAAGACCTCGAGCTTGTCGCGCTTCGGCTCCTTGACCTTCAGGGTGCCCTCGGTGCCGGCCACGCCCTTGAACTTCTGCCAGTCGCCCGTGATCTTGAGGAGGACCTCGACGGCCTCGGTCGGCTGCGCGCCGACACCCAGCCAGTACTGCGCCCGGTCGGAGGCGACGTCGATGTACGACGGGTCCTCCTTGGGGTGGTACTTGCCGATCTCCTCGATCACCTTGCCGTCGCGCTTCTTGCGCGAGTCGACGATGACGATGCGGTACTGCGGCACCCGGACCTTGCCCAGGCGCTTCAAACGGATCTTGACGGCCACGTCTGTGGTGTCTCCTTGAGAACTTGTGGTGGGTGATCAGCGCCGACCAGGTGGGGAACACCGGCGGAGCGGATCGAGGGCGCTGCGCCGGCCGGTTGAGAGGGACCGAGCGACACAGAACTCAGCCTCCAAGTCTGCCAGACGTTCCCGTCGTCTCACCAATCGCGCCGCGTTCGGCCCCGCAGGACGACGTACGACGGTTCCGCCAGCACCGTGAGGTCCTCGACCGGGTTGGCCGGGTAGACCACGAAGTCGGCCGGGTCGCCCTCCGCGAGGCCGGGGTTCCAGCCGAGCCAGGCCCGAGCGCGCCACGAGGCGGCACCGAGGACGTAGTCCGCCGGCAGGCCCATCGCCGCCATCGCGAGGATCTCCTCGTGCAGGCAGCCGTGGCGGGTGCTGCCGCCGCCGTCACTGCCGACGTAGAGGTCGACGCCGGCGTCGTAGGCCGCCATCAGGACGTCCCGCCGGCTGCGGTGCAGCGCCTCCATCGTGGAGGCGTACGCCGGGAACTTCTCGCGCGCGGCCGCGACGTACTCAGGGAACTTGTCGGTCTGCAGCACGGTCGGCACCAGCGCGACGCCGTTCGCGACCATCTGCTCGACCTGTTGCTCCTGGAGCCCGGTGCCGTGCTCGATGCAGTCGATGCCCGCGTCGAGCAGGGGCGAGAGCGAGGTGGAACCGAAACAGTGCGCGGTCACCCGGGCGCCGAGAGCGTGGGCCGTGCCGATCGCGGCGGAGACCGCGTCGTCGGGGAATGACGGCGTGAGGTCGCCGGCCTCCCGCGAGATCCAATCTCCCACCAGCTTGATCCACCCGTCCCCGGCGGCGGCTTCATGGACGACGGTGTCGACCAGCGCCTCGGGCTCCACCTCGACGCCGTAGTCGCGGAGGTAGCGGCGGGTCCGGGCGATGTGCCGGCCGGCCCGGATCAACCGCGGGAGGTCGTCGCGGTCGTGCACCCACCGGGTGTCGGCCGGGGAGCCGCAGTCCCGCAGCAACAGCACGCCGTTGTCGCGGTCGGCGACGGCTTGGCGCTCGGTCTCGGCGTCGTCGACCGCTCCCCCGTCCTCGAGCCCGAGATGGTTGTGGGCGTCGACCAGGCCCGGCACGATCCAGCCCTCGGCCGCGGTGTCCGCGCCGGACTGGTGCTCGTAGGTGACCCGCCCGTCGACGACGTACAGGTCACGCACGTCGCCATCGGGGAGGACCGGGCCAGAGAACCGAAGAACGGGCGTCGTCACGCTCCGCAACCTATCGATCTCCGATCATCAAATGGGGCGCGTCGCAGCATCCTCTCTGCGTGCCGCGTCCAATAGCGTGGTGCTGCCTACCGGCCCCACAGATCGGACTCACCCATGGAGATCCTGCACTCGGCCATCGCGATCCTGGCCGCGATCGTGCTCATCATCACGTTCAAGGTCGACCCCGTGATCTCGCTGCTGATCGCGTGCGTCTACCTCGGGCTGGCGACGGGGCTCGGCGCGGACGGGACCGTCGCGGAGATCACCGGTGGCTTCGGCGAGATCATGGCCGAGGTCGGCCTGCTGATCGGTTTCGGTGTGCTGATCGGCGCGCTGCTCCACTCGATGGGCACCTTCAGAGACCTGGTCGACATCCTCGCGCGCCGCGTGGGCCGACGCCTGCCCTACGCGATGGCAGGGACGCTCTCCACGATCTTCCCGTCCATCTACGTCGACGTGCAGGTCGTCCTGGCGGCGCCGATGGCCAAGGAGTCCGCGCCCGCGGTCGACCGTCGCCACGGTCTGCCGTGGCTCGCGGGGGCGATGGCGATCGGCATCTTCGCCGGCTACGTCTTTGTGGTGCCGGGCCTCGCGGCAGTGGCGATCGCCGGACTGATGGACGTCCCGCTGGGGACCTACCTGCTCTACGGCCTGCCGATCGGGCTGGTCACCGCGCTCGTCACCACGTTCCTGTTCCGGCTGCTGCTCGGTCGGGGCTACTGGAAGGAGGAGACCGACCTCGACCCCGACGTGGTCATCGAGGAAGGTCGTGTCCACGACGAGACCGAGGACGTGCCGAAGGCCGAGGCGGCCTCGCGATTGCCGCTGTGGGTGCGACTGCTGCCGATCCTGGTGCCGCTGGTGCTGATCGCCACCGGCGCGATCCTCGACGTGGCGGATGCCTCGAACGCGGTGTTCGCCTTCCTCGGCGACGCCAACATCGCGCTCTTCCTCGGGTTGCTGATCGCCTTCGGCATGGTCCGGTCGTCGCTGGGTGCCGACGGGGTCGGGAAGGTCCTCGGAGCCGGCTTCCACACGACCGGCGAGATCCTGCTCGTCACCGGCGTCGGCGGGTCGCTCGGCGCCATCATCGCCGCGAGCGGCATGGCCGAGACGCTCGAGGACCTGTTCTCGGCCGACGAGAACGCCCCAGTGATCATCAGCATCCTGCTCGCCTGGTGCATCGCCGCGGTGCTGCACTTCGCGATCGGGTCCGTGTCGGTGGGGGCGATCACCGCGGCCGGCATCATCTCGCCGATCGTGGGCTCCCTCTCCGTCGATCCCGTCGTCATCGCGCTGGCGATCGCGTCGGGCGCCATGTTCGCGCTCCACGTCAACAGCAACTTCTTCTGGATGTTCAGCACGCTGCTCGATCTCTCCACGAAGGGCAGCCTCAAGACGCTGACGATGGCCACCTCTCTCGGAGCCCTGGTCTCCCTGCCGCTCGTGTTGGTAGCCAGCCTGGTCGCGGCGGCTACCTGACGACGGTGGTGGCGCGTCTGACGGGGCTCAGAGCGCCTCGAGAACCGCCGCCAGCCCCGCCTCGTCGTGGTACGGCACGAACGCGGAGCGGTGTCCGCATGCCGCGTCGATCATCCGCTGGCTCGCCAGCGGGTGATCCGGGTTCCGCAGGTCTCCGATCTCGAGGACGCGGGTCCCGGGAGCTGCCAGTGCTGACAGGTGGAGCGCCGAGCCCGACGCGCCGGCCAGCACCTCGGCGCCGCGCACGATTCTCACCTGTTCGGTGAAGCTGAGCTCTTGAGGATGCACGACCGCGAACCCGGCAGCGGCGAACGTGTCGTCCAGGAGCACATCCCACCGCTCGATGGCCCGGACGCGCTTCTTCTTGGGGTGGAGGGCGTGGAAGCGGCTCCTGGAGAGGAACACCATCCGGTCACTGCCGCGGTCTCGCACCGCCTCCGACATCCGTCGCCAAACCCCAACTGCCTCGGGAAGCGCCCAGCTCTTCAGCAGCAACGGCCGCGAGGGGATCACCAGTGTCTCAACACGGACCGGCTTGTGCCGGACCACTCGCAGCTCGAGGTCGCCGTAGCCAGTCAGCGCGAGCATCTCCCGCTGCCAGTCGTTCGGCTGTGGCGTGGTCATCCCGCCGCCACCTACTGCGGGAGCCGGCGTGCGCACGGCCCGGTGGGCGACGAGCCCGGTGATGGACATCTCTTCCCGAGCGGGCCACAGGTTGGTGACGAGCTCGAGCAGGAAGTGTCCGAAGTGGTGCGACCAGTGGCCCATGTAGAGCCACCGGTCGGAGAGCACCGCCTCCGGTTCGGGCACCCGGATCTCCGCCGGGTCCGCGGCGATCGCCGCCCTCGGATCCCCTCGCCAGAGTCGTTGGGAGCTCGGGACCAGCCGACCGGAACCGTCGTACACGGCCCCCGTCATCCAGCTCCTCGCGGCGAACGTGGCCGGCGTGTGGAGCCGGCCACGTCGGAACGGTGTCAGGGTGGCGTCGACGACCTCGGTGACGGTCACCGGCTCCGCCTGTTCGACGTCGTCCGCGGCCGCCGGCACGCTCCACGGTCCGGCGGCGGCGTGCGCTGCGTCCAACTTGCTGCGCTGTCCGAGTCGCTTCCCGAGCACCTGCCGGCCGCTCATGGGCCGCCGACCGCGGGGAGGCCGGACAGCTGCTCCCACAGCGGTGTGAACTGCTCCCGGCCGGCGCCGCGGTCCCGGAGCTCGGCGACCTTCTCCCAGACGGGCAGGCCGACCACGTCCTCGGGATCCACAGCGCTACGACGCTCGAGCCACCCGTCGGGCACCACCTGCGGATCCGGGGTGGTCAGGGCGGCCTCGATCTCGGCGTAGTGGTCGTCGAGCACCGTCGACGACGGGTCGACACCAACAACCAGGTAGCTGCCGGTGGGTCTCGTGTTCACCGGGACCAGCGTCAGGTCGGAGCGGTACGTCGCCAGGACCTCGTGGACCTTGTAGACGTCGCCGGTCCAAGCCTTGGTCCGCCGGACCCGGAACGCCTCCAGGGAGTTCCTCGGCAGCATGTCGTCGAGGACCACCACGCCTCCCGGCGACATCTGCTTCTCGATGTTCATGAAGTCACGCAGCGCGAACTCGGCCAGGTGCATCCCGTCGATGAAGGCCAGGTCCACGGGGACCCCGTCGAAGTGCTCGAAGGCGTCCGATCTGCGGAAGTAGCTGTCGCTGGTCTCACGGAAGAGGCGGACGTCGCACTGAAGGGGGGCCGTGATCTTGAAGTACGGGTCCACTCCGATCGATCGGGTCCGTGACTGCTGCAGGCTCCGGCCACGCTCGACGCCGACCTCCCAGTACGTCCGCGGACGCAGGTGCTCGTGCAGGGCCGCCAGCAAGGAGTGGCGGGTCGAGGTTCCCGTCGGGAACACGGCCGGCGGATCGGGCGAGGCCCAGGGCAGAGCCCCGCCTTTCTCCTGGTAGCCCTCCGGGTTCTGGCGGCCGAGCGCCTCGATCAGCTCGTCCCGGCTCATCTCCGACCGTCCCGACCGTGCACCGGCCCTGCGGAATGGCATCAGCGTCCTCCACGCCCGTCGGCGACGTACGACTCGGGTGCCTCGCCGTCGGGAAGCACCGGACCAGAGAACTGCATCAGAGGCGTCACCCGGCCGACGTTATCGGGTCGACAGTCCCCAGCCGTAGGGGTACCGCGGGTCGTGGTCGTCGCCACCACCTCGACAATGTCAGAGCAGGGTCAGAGCAGGGTCAGAGCAGGGTCAGAGCAGGTCGAGCAACCACGTCGGCCGGAGCGTCGAGGCGCCGACGCCGGCCACGCGCGCGTCGAGCGCCCGGTCCGCGGTGACGACGGTGACCCGGTCACCCCGCTCGGCAGCGGCCTTCGCCTCGGCGACGATGGTGGCGTCGCCGTCCTTGGGCGCGTGCACGGTGCGCACGTGCGCGTCGCGCCCGGGTCGTACGCCGCCCTTCGCTCCGCCCTCGAGCACGAGCACGACGACGTCCTGCGGCACGTCCGCCACGAGGAGCTGCTCGTGCAGCCGGCGCGCTGCGCCGGCCCGGTCCTTCCACCACCCGTCGGGTCGCGCACCGACGACGTTGGCCGCGTCGACGATCAGGACCGAGGCCACTTGCGGCGCCTTTCGTCTCACGGGGTTTCGACGCGCTGTCCGCTCACTTCAGGAACTTGGAGAAGTCCTTGGGCAGGTCGAGGTTGGCGGCCGCTGCCTCGTAGTCGACGTCCTCGCCCGGCAGCCCGAACGGGTTCGCCGCCTGCTGCGCGGCCTTCTCCTTGGCGGCCGCGGCCTGCTGCGCCGCCTTGGCGGGGTTGCCGGACTTGCGCTGCCCGCCTTTCGCCTTCGACTTCTGCGCCTGCTTGGCCTTGGCCCGCTTGCCACCGCCGGGACCGCCCATGCCCGGCATCCCGGGCATCCCGGGCATCCCGGGGACACCGCCGAAGCCGCCGCCCTTCGCCATCTGCATCATCATCTTCCGCGCCTCGAAGAAGCGGTCGACGAGACCGTTGACGTCGGCGACCGTCCGGCCGGAGCCCTTGGCGATCCGGGCCCGGCGGGACCCGTCGATGAGCTTCGGGTTGTCGCGCTCGGCCGGTGTCATCGAGCGGATGATGGCCTCGATCCGGTCGATCTCGCGCTCGTCGAAGTTCTCGAGCTGCTCGCGGATCTGGCCCGCTCCGGGCAGCATCTTGAGGATCTTGGTCATCGAGCCGAGCTTCTTGACCTGCTGCATCTGCTCGAGGAAGTCGTCGAGGGTGAACTCGCCGCCCTGCCCGGTCAGCTTCTGCGCCGCCTTGAGCGCCTGATCCTGGTCGAAGGCCTTCTCGGCCTGCTCGATCAGGGTCATCACGTCGCCCATGTCGAGGATGCGCGAGGCCATCCGGTCGGGGTGGAAGACGTCGAAGTCGGACATCTTCTCGCCGGAGGACGCGAACATGACCGGCTTGCCGGTGACCTGGCGGATAGACAGCGCGGCACCACCGCGGGCGTCGCCGTCGAGCTTGGTGAGGACGACGCCGTCGTACCCGACGCCGTCGAGGAACGCCTGCGCCGTCGTCAGCGCGTCCTGTCCGATCATGGCGTCGACGACGAACAGCACCTCGTCGGGCTGCACGGCATCGCGGATGGCGGCGGCCTGCGCCATCATCTCGGAGTCGACGCCCAGACGTCCGGCGGTGTCGACCACGATGACGTCGAACAGCCGACGCTTGGCCTCCTCGATCGACGCCCGCGCCACGGCGACCGGGTCTCCGACGCCGTTGCCGGCCTCGGGCGCGAAGACCGGGACGCCGACCTTGTCACCGTTGACCTGCAGCTGCTGGACCGCGTTGGGGCGCTGGAGGTCGCACGCGACGAGCAGCGGGGACTTGCCCTGCTCCTTCAGCCACGCCGCGAGCTTCGCCGCGAGGGTCGTCTTTCCGGCGCCCTGCAGGCCGGCCAGCATGATCACGGTCGGGCCGGTCTTGGCGTAGCGCAGCCGGCGGGTCTCGCCGCCGAGGATCGTGACCAGCTCGTCGTTGACGATCTTGACGACCTGCTGGGCGGGGTTGAGCGCCTGGCTGACCTCCTCGCCCCGGGCGCGCTCCTTGACCGCCGCGACGAACTCCTTGACCACCGGGAGCGCGACGTCGGCCTCGAGCAGGGCGATCCGGATCTCGCGAGCGGTCGCGTCGATGTCGGCCTCGGAGAGCCGGCCCTTGCCGCGGAGGTTCTTGAAGGTCTCGGCAAGGCGGTCGGACAGGGTGGCGAACAAAGGGATTCCTCAATGGACGTGCGTGCAGGGCTCGAAGGGCAACTCTAACGGCGAAGCGGCTACCCGCCCGCGTCAGGCATACAGTGAGGAAGTGATGTACGTCGTGATCGGTGCCGCCGGAGTGGTGGTCCTGCTCCTCGTGGTCTGGGCGGGACACCGGATGCTGCGCAACCCGAGCGGCACCGGCGGCGGGACCTCCGACGGGATGGGCATGTTCATCGACGCCTTCGACCCGGGCCGCGCCCGTGCCGACCAGGACCTGAAGTCGAAGGACCACGAGAGCGAGGTCACGCCGTCCGCCGACGGCAACGACCGCCCGATGGCGATCGACCACATCACCATGCGGGCACGGATCAAGCGCCCGACGCCTCCGAAGGACTGAGCCGCTCCCGGATCGCCGCCGCCGCCGCCGCTGCCCGCGCGGCGGGCAGCGCCCCGGCAGCACCGTCCTGGACGTAGAACACGTCGACGGCCTGCGGCCCCAGGGTCGAGATGTGGGCGGACCGGACCGACAGCCCGAGCTCGGCGAGCACCGAGCTCACCAGGTAGACCACGCCGAGCCGGTCCGCCGTACGCACCTCGATCACCGTCGCCTGGTCACTGGCCTCAGGTCGTACGACGACCGTGGGCGCGAGGTCGTGCCCGGACCCGTTCGGTCGCGGGGCCAGCCGCGCGGCGGGATCGACCCGGCCCGCGACGACGGAGTCGAACATGTTGCGCAGCCGGCCCGCGTCCAGGATGTCGTCGGCCACGTCCCACACCGAGACGCCGTACTCCATCTGCGCCCAGATCCGGGCGGCGCGCACCTGGAGCCGCTGCAGTGCGAACGTGGCGGCGCAGTCCGCGAGCAGCCCGACCCGGTCCGCCGACACCGTCGTGACGCGCGAGCCGTCGCCGGCGGGCTCGACCGTGATCGCGAGCGAACCCGAGCGAGCGGCGTCCGGGATCTCGACGTCGTCGCCGGCGATCGGAGCCGGCACGCTGCCCCGCTCGAGTGCGGCCTGGGTCCGCCGGGACAGGTCGCGGACCAGCCCGGCTCGCCACGACGACCACGCCTTGCCCGACGTGGCCTTCGCGTCGGCCTCGGTGAGCGCGGTCAGCAGGGCAAGCGCCTCGGGCGTCCGGAGGTGCTCGGTGAGGAGCTCGACGGTGGCGGGGTCGTCGGGGTCGCGGGTGGTCGCGGTGGTCACGAGCAGCAGGTGCCACCGCACCAGCAGGGCGACCAGCTCCACCGCTTCCGTCTCGAAGCCCATCCGGGTCGCTATCGCCCGGGCGATCGGCTCGCCCGCGGCGCTGTGCTCGACGACCCCGCCCTTGCCGATGTCGTGGAGCAGTGCCGCCACCAGCAGCACGTCGGGGCGCGACACCTCCCGGATCAGGGTGGCGGCCTCGATGCAGGTCTCGACGACGTGCCGGTCGACGGTGAACCGGTGGATCTCCGAGGCGTGCGGCAGCAGCCGGATCCGCTCCCACTCGGGGAGGATCCCCGCGAGAGCACCGGTCTCCTCCAGGGTCTCCCAGACGGCGAGCAGGCCCGGCCCGGCCGCGAGCAGGCGCACCAGCTCGCGGCGCGCCTCCTCTGGCCACGGGTCGGGCAGCGGCGGGCACTCCCGCACCAGGCGGGCCGCGGTCGGCGGGGCGAGGACGACGTTGCGCCGGGCGGCCTCCGCGGCCGCGCGCAGCAACAGGACCGCGTCGGACGCCGGTCGCGCACCACGGTCCAGCACCACCTCGCCGTTGGAGAGCGCGACACCCGGGGCCAGCCGCTCGAGGTCCGGCCGGCGCGGCTTGCCCGCGGGGGTCTTGCGCAGGGCGTCGTCGGCCCGGCGCCAGACCAGCCGGGACAGGTGGGTGATCCGGCGGCCCAGCTCGCGGACCTGCCGCTGGGCGGCCCGGTCGTCGGGCAGCCCCATCGCCGCGGCAAGGGCCGGCCAGTGCTCGGGGGCGATCCGGTCGGTCGCCCGTCCGGCAGCCGCGTGCAGCACGTCGCGTACGTCGAGCAGCTGGAGCCGCGACCGCTCGAGATCCGCCGCCGGGATGTCGACCAGCCAGGTCGCGGTGAGGCTCTTGAGCACCGTGGCGTCACGGATGCCGCCCTCGGCCTCCTTGAGGTCGGGCACCGACATGTGCGCGAGCTCGCCGATCAGCCGGTGCCGGCTGCGCACCAGCTCGTGCAGCTCGGGCAGTCGTTGCCGGGCGTCACGGCGCCAGTGCGCCAGCACGTTCGTGCGCAGCCGGATGGTCAGGTTCGGATCGCCGGCGACGTGCCGGACGTCGAGCAGGCCCGACGCGACGCGCGCGTCCGACGCGGCAGCCTCGAGCATCTCCCCCAGTGATCGCACCGAGTGGTCGAGCTTCGAGCCGGAGTCCCAGATCGGGTACCAGAGCTGGTGCCCCAGCTCCCCGAGCTCCACGCCGTCGTCGGCGACGAGCACCACGTCGAGGTCGGAGTACGGCGCGAGCTCGCCCCTGCCGTAGCCACCGACCGCCACCAGGGCGACGCCGGTGTCCGGCCCGCCCGCGGCGTCGTACGCCCCGATGCAGAGGTCGTCCGCGGCATCGGTGCGCTCGGCTCTCTCAGCGGCGGTCATCGGGCGATGACCCTAGTGGCATCCGCATCTGCCTACAGCGCGGCCGAGTCCTTGTCGCCGGTGCGGACCCGGATCACGGTCTCGATCGGGCTCACCCAGACCTTGCCGTCACCGATCCGGCCGGTCTGGGCGGTCTTGGTGATGATCCCGACGATGTCCTCGGTGTCGCCGTCGTCGATGACGATCTCGATGCGGATCTTGGGGACCAGCGCGATGTCGTACTCCGCGCCGCGGTAGACCTCGGTGTGGCCCTTCTGGCGCCCGTAGCCACTGACCTCACTGACCGTCATGCCGGTGACGCCGAACGTCTCCAGCGCCTCCCGGACGTCCTCCCACTTGTGCGGCTTGATGACAGCCGTGACGAGCTTCATGCACGTGCTCCTTCTGCAGTGGTCGAGGTGAGGACCGAGGTACGCCGGGCGCCGCTGCCCGTGCTCAGATCGTAGGCCGACTCGCCGTGCTCGACGAAGTCGATCCCTTCGACCTCGTCCTCGGGGTCGAGGCGGAGGCCGATGGTGAACTTGATGGCCAGTCCGATGACCAGGGTTGCGATCCCGGACCAGAGCATCGCGAACACCGCCACGACGACCTGGACCAGCAGCTGCTTGCCGTCGCCGCCGGTCAGCAGGCCGAGGTCGCCGGACGCGAGGAAGCCGACGCCGATGGTGCCGACCAGACCGCCGACGAGGTGGACGCCGACGACGTCGAGCGAGTCGTCGTAGCCGAACCGGTACTTGAGCCCGACCGCGAGGGCGCACAAGCCGCCGGCCACGAGGCCGAGCACCATCGCGCTCCACGGGACGAGGTTGCCGCAGGCCGGCGTGATCGCGACCAGGCCTGCTACGACACCGGAGGCCGCGCCCAGAGAGGTGCCCTTGCCGTCGCGGACCTTCTCGACGAGCAGCCAGCCCATCATCGCGGCGCACGTCGCCAGCGTGGTGTTGAGCCACACCAGGCCGGTCTCCGTGGTGTAGGCGTCGAGGTTGACGATCGACCCGACGTTGAATCCGAACCATCCGAACCACAGCAGGCCGGCGCCGATCATGGTGAGGGTCAGGTTGTGCGGCTTGATCGGCTCCTTGCCGAAGCCGAGCCGGGTGCCGAGGAGGAGCGCCAGCACCAGGCCCGCGACACCGGCGTTGATGTGGACGACGGTGCCGCCGGCGTAGTCGATCGGAGCGATCTCGGCGACGGTCACTCCGTCGGCGGTGATGTTGCCGAGCAGCAGCGACGAAAGCCCGTCCTCGACGCCGCTGAGGAAGCCGCCGCCCCACACCATGTGCGCGAGCGGGAAGTAGGAGAGCGTCACCCAGACCGGCAGGAAGACCAGCCACGCCGAGAACTTGAGCCGGTCGGCGACCGCGCCGCTGATCAGCGCGGCGGTGATGACCGCGAACGTGAGCTGGAAGGCCACGAAGACGTAGTTGGCGGGGTCGGTCGTCTCGAGGCCGAACTGCTTGAACGGGTCGGAGAAGAACGTGCCGATCTCCTTGCCCGCCTCACCGTCGGCGGTGAGGAACGTCGTGCTGTAGGACATCGACCATCCCCACAGCGCGTAGACGATCCCCACGACGCCGAGCGCGGTGAACGACATCATCATCATGTTGAGCACCGACTTGCTCCGGCTCATGCCGCCGTAGAACAACGCCAGGCCGGGGGCCGTCATCAGCAGCACGAGCGACGCCGAGACCAGCATCCAGGTGTAGTAGCCGTCCATGGCCCACACCCTGGTGCGGCGACGTTTCACGTCCGTCCGCTGGTTGTTTCAGGAATGCAACGAGTTCCGACCGGGTGTTACGGGCGTGTTTCGTGCAGTTGCGTACGCGGTCCTGCGCGAGGGCGCATGGTCGCGCGGCGCCGCCGGACGCCGTACTTGACCGACGAAACTGTCGCTTGGCCGATGATCCTTCGCACTCCAAGCGACAGTTTCACCGGCCGGCCGGTGAAACTCTCACGCCCCCGCGCCCAACCTCAGCCCAACAACGCGTCGACGAAGGCCGCCGCGTCGAAGGGCGCCAGGTCGTCGGGGCCCTCACCGAGGCCGACGAGCTTGACGGGTACGCCGAGCTGACGCTGGACGGCGACCACGATCCCGCCCTTCGCGGACCCGTCGAGCTTGGTCAGCGCGATGCCGGTGACGTCGACGACCTCGGAGAAGACCTTCGCCTGGATCAGCCCGTTCTGGCCGGTGGTGGCGTCGAGCACGAGCAGCACCTCGGTGACCGGACTCTGCTTCTCGATGACCCGCTTCACCTTGCCGAGCTCGTCCATCAGGCCCTGCTTGTTCTGCAGCCGGCCGGCGGTGTCGACGACGACGGTGTCGATGCCGCGGTCGACGCCCTCCTTGACGGCGTCGAACGCGACGCTCGCGGGGTCGCCGCCCTCGGGACCGCGGACGACCTCGACGCCGACCCGCTCGCCCCAGGTCCCCAGCTGGTCGGCCGCGGCGGCCCGGAACGTGTCGGCAGCGGCCAGCAAGACGGACCGGTCCTCGGCGACGAGGATCCGTGCGATCTTGCCGACCGTCGTCGTCTTGCCGGTGCCGTTGACCCCGACCACGAGGATGACGCCCGGGTTGCCGTCGGCGCCGGTCACGTGCAACGCACGGTCCATCGCCGGGTCGACGAGGTTGATCAGCTCCTCGCGGAGCACGCTGCGGGCGTCGGCGGTGGCGTCGCCCTCGACGCGCATCCGGGTGCGCAGCCGCTCGACCAGCTCCTGGGTCGGCTGGACGCCGATGTCGGCGCCGAGGAGCAGGTCCTCGATCGCCTCCCAGGTGTCCTCGTCGAGCTGGTCGCGGCTGAGCAGGCCGAGCAGGCCCCGGCCGAGGGTGCCGGAGCCGGCGAGGCGTTGCCGGAGCCGGACCAGCCGCGACGCGGGGCGCTCCGGACGCTCGAGGGTCGGAGCGACCGTCCCGGCGGGCACCTCGACGCCCGGCTCAGCCTCGGTGACCCCGGTCTCCGGTGGCGCGAGGACGTCGCTGGGGGCCTCCGCCGGCGGCGTCGTGGGGACGCGTCGCCGCCCGGGCAGCAGGCCGACCAGCACGCCGCCGAGGACGACGAGTGCGAGTACGGCGATCCCGATGACGAGGTAGAGCCACTCCATGAGGCTCATCCTCGCAGGGTTACTGACTGCGGCTGTGCAGGAGGTCTGCCTCGTCCTCGTCGATGACGGGGACCGCGTCGGCGGCCTTGCCGAGCGCGTCACCGAGCCACGGCGTTGCGGGCATCTTCTCCCCGCGGTGCGGATAGGCGACGTAGACGACGACCAGTCCGGCGAGGACCAGGCAGACCAGCATCGCGATCACGATGGACAGCACGGCGTTCGACTCCTCCGAGACGGGGACGGACAGGTGCGAGACGGGCGACGGCGTCCGAGCGGTCGCCACGCGTTCGACGTTACCCGCTCCCGGCCTCGATACCCGATTCGCAGCCGACGCGCTGCACCGTCGTGTCCGTCACAGGTGGCGGTCGCGCTCCTGCCACCAGGCGAAGTCGAGCAGCTCGCTCGGGCGGGTGAGCACGCTGCGCGCGCGTGCCTGGACGTACTGCGATCCCTCGCGCCGGCGCTTGAAGTGGATCGTCTCGGGGACCACCCGGTGCACGTAGCCGGCGAGGTAGGTCTCGAGCATCCAGTGCCAGTCCTCGTAGGCGTAGCCGTCGGCGACGGCGCGCGCCGCGAACGGGTGCTCGACGTACGCCGCCCGCGGCGCCAGGCAGAGCGCGTCCCACGGGTTCGCGATCCGCAGCAGCGCCGGGTCGAAGGCAGGGTCGGTCTGGTCGGGCAGGAAGTAGAGGTTCTGCTGGTTCTCGAAGAACCAGTTGAGCTCGGGGTGGCCGATGACCCGGTCCCCGTCGGCGCTGCCCGCGCACATCCGGTGCGCGTCGACCAGCCAGTTCTCGCTCCACAGGTCGTCGCCGTCGAGGAACGCCACCAGGTCCGCGGAGACCAGTCCGACGGCGTGGTTGCGGACCTTGCCCTGGTCGGCGTACGACACCTCCGCGACCGTCGCGCCGTGCTGGGCGGCCTCGGCGAACGCGTCGCGGGTGGCGTCGGTCGGGTTGTCGAGGACGACGAGCACCTCGACGTCGAGTCCCTCGTTGCGCGCGACGGCGACGGCGTCGAGGAGGCTGCGGAACGACAGCCCGGCCATGACGCCCTCGGCGTGCGCGGTGAGGATCGCTGCCACGGTGGGCGCGGCGTCAGGCACGGCGCTCCCCTGCCACCGTGGCCAAGTCGCCGGCTGCGCAGTCGGTCGCACTCAGGAGCCGCGAGCGCGCCTTGGTCGACAGCAGGTAGCGCGCCGTGAGGTCGTCGCGCTGCGCATCGGTGTCCGCGACCACCCAGTCGAGCCGGTCGAAGCAGCCTTGGAAGTCGCCGCCGTCCGCGTCGTCCTCGCCGGGCCCCGACGGTGCGGTGAGGACGGCGCCCAGCGACATCTCGTGCCGCAAAGTCGTGCCGTGCTTCGCCAGCAGCCGCCAGCCCACCGGGCTCCCCGCGACGACCACCCGCCGCGGCCGCAGTCCGCGCACCACGTCGAGCAGCCCGAGCAGGCGCCGGGCGTCGGTGAACCCCGACCACGGCACGGCCAGGTCGACCGGCACCGCGCGGTCGTCGACGTGCGTCGGTGCCGGGTCGTCGGTGGTCACCACGACCACGGTCGCCTCCGGCTCCAGGTCACGCAGTGCCTTCGCTGCGGCCACGAGGCCCGGACCCGGGGCCCCGCCGGGTACGACGAACACCGTGTCGGCGCGCACCAGGCCGAGCCCGCGCCGTACCTCCTCGGCACGGGCGGTCGGCATCAGCATCGGATGCGTGTGGGGGGGCCAGCTGACCCACCGCTCGCGTGGCGTCTGGGCGATCAGCGGCTCGATCGCCGCGGCCTTCGCCACCAGACCGCGCATCCGCTCGGTGTCCAGCCGAGCCAGCTTCGCGACGCCGGCCATCACTCCTTCCTCGAGCCAGCTGGTCCGGGTGAGGTCGTAGTCGGCCGCGCGGTGCAGCAGCCCGGTGACGAGCGGCGGGTCCTGGCGCTCCCGCGCGTCCGGCGCCGGCACGCCGCCGTAGTTGGGCCCGAACGGCGTCGGCGACCGGCCGGGGGCGTAGCAGCCGGCGCGGAGGTACTGCGCGAACGCCCAGTCGGGCCCGCTCGTGACGTCCGGGTGGCGCGCGACGTAGAACTCCTCGTCGAACAGCACGGTCGGGACCACCCGCTCGTCCCAGCCCACCGACAGCCAGTGGAGGAACGGATCGACCCCCGCGGTGATCCCCAGTCCGCGCTCAGCGAGTCGACCCCGGTAGACGTCGACGTTGAAGAGGCCGCTGATCCGGGCGCCGTCCCTCAGTCCGGAGGCCACGAAGTGGGCGATCGCCGCCTCGACGTCGTCCGCGAGCGCCGGCTCACCGACCTGGGCGGCGTAGAAGCGCGGGTGGGCCGCGCTCCGGAGCCGTCGCGCCAGGGCCGGCCGCTCGACGCGATGACGGTGGTGCTCCGGTAGCAGCTTCCGCGGGATGCCGAGATCCCTGGTAGCCGCCTGCCGCCCGTCCGCGGGGTCGGAATCCGCCGCCGCGGGGGATGCCGGCGCCGCGTCAGGGCGGCGACGGAGCCGGATCGACCTCATCGGCAGGTCCTCCTTCGAGGTGGTCGACGGCGCGGGCGATGCTAGCATCGCGAACCGGATCCGCTCAGGGACGAGCGTCATCGACCGCGCCGATAACCCTTGGGGGCACCTCGCCTTGGACTACAGCGACGCTCTCGACGAGACGCTCGCGCTCCTGAGGACCATCGAGCGCGACTGGGCGCCGGCTACCCTGGCGAATGCGTTCGGCCCCGAGGCGATGGTCATGACCGACCTGATCGCCCGCCACGACCTCGACATCGAGATCTTCAGCGTGGACACCGGTCGGCTGCCGGAAGAGACGCACGCGCTCGCCCACAGCGTCCACCGACGGTACGGCGGGATCATCAAGATGGTCTCCCCGGATCCCGACGAGGTGGCCGCGTGGACGTGGGAGAACGGGCAGAACGGCTTCTACGGGAGCGTGGTGCTCCGCGAGGGCTGCTGTGCCGTCCGAAAGGTCGCCCCGCTGCGGCGAGCGCTGCGGGACAAGCGCGCGTGGATCGCCGGGTTGCGGCGGGAGCACGGCGAGACCCGTCGCGACCTCGAGGTGTCGGCCTGGGACGAGGTGAACGGCCTCCAGAAGTTCAATCCGATGCTGGACTGGACGACCGAGCAGGTCTGGTCCTACATCCGTGACCACGCGGTGCCCTACAACGAGCTCTACGACAAGGGCTACACGAGCATCGGGTGCGCTCCCTGCACGCGGGCGATCAGCCCCGGCGAGGAGCAGCGCGCAGGTCGCTGGTGGTGGGAGGTCGACTCCATCAAGGAGTGCGGCATCCACCTCAACCCGGTGACGGGGCGCTTCGAACCCGCCATGGCCGCCCCGTTGTCAGACAACGAACAGCCGGTGGCGCAGAATGGTCGCGCCACGGCAAAGCTGGACGCTGAAAGCACCACCCACCAAGTGACGAACGACGGAGGAAGAGCAATGCGCGTACTGATCCTTGGGGGCGACGGGTTCTGCGGCTGGCCGACGGCGTTGCACCTCTCAGGCCTCGGCTACGAGGTAGCGATCGTCGACAACCTGTCTCGTCGCAAGATCGACATCGAGCTCGAGGTCTCCTCGCTGACGCCGATCCGACCCATGGGTGAGCGGCTGCGCGCCTGGAAGGAAGTGTCCGGCAAGGACATCGCGTTCCACGACATCGACGTCGCCGTCAACTACCAGCGCCTGCTCGACCTGCTGGAGGACTGGCAGCCCGAGGCGGTCGTGCACTTCGCCGAGCAGCGGGCTGCGCCGTACTCCATGAAGTCCAGCCGTCACAAGCGCTACACGGTCAGCAACAACCTCAACGCGACCAACAACCTGCTGGCTGCCGTGGTGGAGTCCGGGCTCGACATCCACGTCGTGCACCTCGGCACCATGGGTGTCTACGGTTACGGCACCGCCGGCATGCAGATCCCCGAGGGCTACCTCAAGGTCCAGGTCGACGCCGGCGAGAACGGCCTGGTCGAGCAGGAGATCCTCTACCCCGCCAACCCGGGCTCGATCTACCACATGACGAAGACCCAGGACCAGCTCCTGTTCGCCTACTACGCCAAGAACGACCACGTCCGGGCGACCGACCTGCACCAAGGCATCGTGTGGGGCACGCAGACCAAGGAGACGCGTCTCGACGAGCGGCTGGTCAACCGCTTCGACTACGACGGCGACTACGGCACGGTGCTCAACCGGTTCCTCATGCAGGCGGCCATCGGCTACCCGCTGACGGTCCACGGCACCGGCGGCCAGACCCGGGCGTTCATCCACCTCCAGGACACCGTCAAGTGCATCCAGCTGGCGATCGAGAACCCGCCGGCTCGCGGCGACCGGGTGTCGGTCTTCAACCAGATGACCGAGACGCACCGCGTCCGCGACCTGGCGAAGATGATCTCCGACCGCACCGGCGCCGAGATGGCACTCCTGCCCAACCCGCGCAACGAGGCCGACGAGAACGACCTGCACGTCGCCAACGACCGATTCCTGCACCTCGGCCTCACCCCCATCACCCTCAGCGAGGGACTGATGGAGGAGGTCACCGAGATCACCAAGAAGTACGCCGACCGCTGCGACCAGAGCAAGATCCCCTGCATCTCCGTCTGGAGCTCGGAGGCTGCCGCGGCGAAGGCCGGACTCACCTCGGCCGAGAAGGTCAGCGAAGCGTTCGAGGACGTCGTCGTCGGAAGTTGATCGTCGCCGGCACGACGCGGTGCCGGAAGCCGGCAGCGAGGGTGGCGACGCTCCAGTCCCAGTCGAGCTGACCGGGCGCCGCCTCCGGGCCGACCTCTGGGAACGGCACGTCGCGGTAGACCGCCGCGGCGGCCAGCGCCTGGGCGTCCCAGCAGTTGCCGTGCCGCAGCACGGCGGGGTCGAACGCGGGCTCGTCCTGGTCGGGTGGGAAGTAGAGCTCGCGGCCCTGCTCGTAGAACCAGTGGACCTCGGGGTGGGCGATCAGCCGGCCCGGCTCGGAGGAACACAGGGCATGGGCCGCGGTGAGCCAGTTCTCCGACCAGACCGAGCCGCCGTCGAGGAGTGCGACGTACTCCCCCGTCGCGGCATCGACGGCTGCGTTGCGGACGGCGCCGGGATCGCCTGAGCGGGCACGGTCGATCGTGAGCAGCCGGACGCCTCGCGACTCGACCCCGTCGAGCGCCCACCGGGTGCCCGGGGAGGGGTCGGCGAGCACCACCACCTGCTCGACCGTGAGACCCGACTCGCGTGCGGCAGCGACGGTGTCGAGCAGGCTGTGCAGGGAGATGCCGATCCGCGGCCCCTCGTCCCGGGCGACCAGGATGGCGGTGATGTCGGTCGTCGCGCTCACGAAGCACCCCCGTGCTCGAGCAGGCCCGCGATCGTCGAGCGGTAGGCGTCCGGGTCGAAGAGCTCGTGCACCTGCTCGCGCAGGAGGGCGGAGCGCCGGGTCGCCGCCGCCGGGTCGGCGAGCAGCCGCTCGATCGCGGCGACGTACGCCGCCGGCTCGTCGGTGTCGGCCACCGGATAGCCGGTCTCGGGCGTCACCACCTCCGGTACGCCGCCGACGGCGCTCGCGACGATCGGCAGGCCGCTCTGCGCGCCTTCGAGCACGACGTTGGGGATGCCGTCCCATCCCGACGTGTAGAGCAGGAAGTCGACCTCGTCGAGCGGCAGCTGGTCGAAGCCGTCGTAGACCCCCATCAGCCGGATGTTCGGGGGCAGGTCGGCCGGGTCGAGGTCGAGGTCCCGCAGCACCGGCTTTCCCCAGGCGCAGATCTCGAGGTCGGGCCGCATCCGCGCGATCTCGACGACGAGGTCGAACCTCTTCTGCCGGTCGAAGCGACCGGCCCACAACGCACGGAGAGGCAGACCCGCCGCCCGGCGCCGCTCGAACACCCCGGTCACGTCGACCGACCACTCCGCCAACGGGTTGCGGAGGAAGATCAGCCGTCGGCTGGCTTCCTCGTGCATCAGGTAGCGGTCGACCAGCTCCGACCGCATCCGCTCGCTGTCGAACAGGACCCACGAGAGGTGCTCGAAGCTGTGCTGGAACGGCCCGACGGGGTAGCCGTAGGGGTGACCGTGCTCGTCGAGCTCCCACGTGAACAGGTAGGCGCCCACGTCCATGACCTCCGCGAGCTGGTCACCGAGCTCAGACACCAGCTGCCAGCCGAGCAGGCTGTTGATCAGCACCACCTGGCGCGGTCGCAGCCCGCGGAGGAGGTCGTGGAGCAGGTCGCGGCGCGCCGGTTGCGCCATCCCGGCGATGTGACGGGTCAGGTCGAACACGCGCACGTCGTCGGGGAAGAGCTCGGGCCGCTCGAACGCCGGCAGGTCGGTGGCGATGACGGCGACGCTGTCGGCACCACCGGCGGCGCGCGCGGCGTCGGTGAAGAGGCCGGCGACGCGGGCGGAGCCGCTCATCCGGCAGTGCGGCACCAGCACGATGGTGTCGATGGTGTCCTCGGTGCCCAGCCCGAGCGACGCCCGTGCGGCGGTGACCTCGTCGACCATCCGACCTCCGGGATGGGCGTGCGGTGGGGCGATCGTCGGGAGCTCGGCGCGCATCGCGGCGTGGATGCGGGGCTCGAGCTCCGCCGCCTTCGCGATCTGCTCGCGCAGCTCATCGGTCTCGATCCGTCGCCGCTTGTCGAGGAGTGCGAGCACACCCTCCTCGAGCCAGCTGGTGCGGCGAAGGTCGTGCTCGTCGGCCAGGTGCAGCAGCTCCGGCAGGAACAGCGGGTCCTGGCGCCGGGCCGCGTCGTCGTCCGGTGCTCCCCCGTGGTGCCGACCGGCCGGGCTGGGTACCCACTGGGGCTGGTAGCAGCCGCGGGTGAGGTAGTGGTGGAAGACCCATCGCGGATGGGACCGCAACGCGGGGTGGTGCTCGAGGTACCAGGCCGGGTCGAACAGCGGCGTCGGGACCACCTTGCGCTCCCAGCCGACCGTGAGCCAGTGCAGGAACGGCACCTCGCCGTCCGGCACCGCCAGGCCGAGCTCGGCCAGCCGCTCCGCGTACCACTCCGGGTTGAAGAGCGCGCAGATCCGCGGGCCGGCTTCCCCACCGCGGTCGAGGTAGTGCTCGACGACCGCGTCGACGCCCGGGTCGTCACCGAGGCCGGCCCGCTCCGACTCGGTGAGCTGGGCGAGGTAGAGCCGCGGGTGGGCGCACCAGCGCAGGCGCTCCAGCACGACGGGGTCGACCGGACGGGACCGGTCCGTCTTCTGCCGCTTCCTCACTCGCCGGCCGGCGCCTTCCCGGACCGCGCGAGGTCCTGCACCCGGTCGATCGCCATCGCCGGGAGCTTACGGACGATCGAGCGCCGGTTGCTGCTCTCCTGCCCGAGCGACGCGTCACGGCGGCGCTTGAAGATGATCGTGTCCCGCACCAGGACATGCTCCCAGCCGGCGGCCATCGACTCGATCGAGAACTGCCAGTCCTGGAAAGAGAGGCCGTTGGGGATGTCGCGCGAGACGTAGGGGATGGAGAGGTGTGCCTCGCGGGGCGTCATGCACAGCGAGTCGTGGTAGTTGCGCACGTAGGCGAAGAACGGCGTGAACAGCGGCGAGCTCTGGTCGATGTGGACGAGGACGGAGTTGCCGCCGTCGAACATCACGTTGAGCTCGGGGTGGGCGATGACCCGCCGGCCCTCCTGCGCCGCTTCGTCGAGCACGGCGACGCCCTCGGCCAGCCAGTTCTCGCTGAACAGGTCGTCGGCGTCGAGGAACGCGACGTGGCGGCCGCTCGAGCGTGCGACGGCCGCGTTGCGGACCCGACCCAGGTCGCCCTCGTCGAACTCCCACCGCTGCCAGTGGTCGAAGCGCGACTGGTCGAAGAACCCGCGGGTCGCCTCGGTCGCTCGGTCCAGCGCGATCACCGTCTCGACCTCGTAACCGCGCTCGCGGGCCGCCTCGACGGCGAGGTCCGCCGACCGCATGGTGGGGCCGCAGACGATCGTCTCGCTGTGCGCTGTGACGACCAGGGTCAGGTCAGGCGTCATCACGTCGCCCTTCCAACAGCCGTCCGACCATCTCGGCCAGGACGCGGTCGTCGGCGACCGAGCGCACCTTGGCCGCGACGTCGTCGGGCAGCTGATAGTCCTCGACAAGGCGAACGGCGGTGCTGGCCGTGTCGGCGATCACGCCGTCGACCAGCTCCACGTGGCGGTAGAAGTAGCGAACCGAGGCGCCCACCTCCTGGCCGTAACGTCCTCGCCGCAGGCCGGCGAACCCGAGGTAGACCCGCTCGGACGAGCGCAGGGCGCGCCCGTACGGCGTCAGCGCGTCGAGAAGGAGCCGCGAGCCCACACCCACGATGGCGTCGACGCACAGCGACCGCAGGAGCTCGACCAGCACCTGCTGGGCCATCAGCGGGCCCAGGCCCCGGGCGGACGTCGCGAAGTCCACCCGGCGCACCCCCGGCGGCGTCGCGGCCGACGGCACGGTCCCCGGCGCGGTCGTGACGACCACGATGTCGTGCGCCTCCACCTCGGTCTGCAGCGCGCGAAGGAGCCGGACAGCGAGGTGGTGAGCCGGATCCTCGACGACCAGCACGACCCGGGCGCGCTTGAAACCCAGGACTTCCTGGCAGGAGTAGAGCGCCCCGAGCTGGTCGGCTACGACCAGCCACGGGATCGGCATCATCCGCGGCCGGGCGATCTCGGCCCAGAGGTCACCGATCAGCGGCTCGACCTCGACCGCCTTGGCGAACATCTCGCCGAGCTTGCCGTGGTGCAGCCGCCGATGGACGTCGGAGCGACGCTCGGCGAGGTGCGCGGCGACCTCCTCCGGGGAGATGCCGAGGACCTTGGCGAGCTTCTCGATGCCCATCACGGGCTCGCCGACCTCACCGGCCGCCTTGCCCTCGGTCAGCCACGCCGCGTACGGATGGACGTCGCCGTCCCTGCGCTGGGGATGCCGCTTGAGGTAGGACTCGGTCGAGAAGTTGGGATCGGGGGTGCACCGGGCCGCCGGCCCCAGGCGGAGGAAGTGCCGCACCGGGTCGATGCTCGGGTCGTCCATGACGCCGGGCGCCTGCAGCAGGTAGTGGGCGACGTCGAAGTGGTCGCGCACCAGGTCGTACTCGGCGTCCTGGCCGCGGGGCTGCTGGTGGCGGAGTGCGTCACCGACCCGCTCGTCGAACGCGGGACCGAGGTTGCTGGGCACCACCGTCGGCGCGCTGCCGTTGCCGCTGCCGTCGGGGGCGGTCCAGGCCTCGTGGGAGCCGTTGCGATCGCTCCGACGCAACAGGTGGCGTCGGAGTCGACCGGGCGCGGCCTCTGTCACTGGCTAGGTCCCCCGCCCTGGGCGAGGAACCACTCCCAGGTCCTGCCGAGGCCGTCGTCGAGGGAGGTCGTCGGGTCGAACCCGAAGGCGCGGCGCGCCTTGTCGATCTCACACCAGGTCTGCACGACCTCACCAGCCCGGAAGTCTTCGTACTGGACGTCGAAGTCGCGGCCGGTCGCGCTGCGGATCAGCTCGAGGAGCTCGTTGACGGTTGTGGGCTTGCCGCTGCCGAGCTGGAACGCCCCGACGGAGCCGCCGTCGATCGCGACCCGGATGCCCTCGACCAGGTCGCCGACGTAGAGGAAGTCGCGCGCCTGGCTGCCGTCGCCGTACACCACGAGCGGCTCGCCGGACAGGATCTGCTTGAAGAAGTGGGCGACGACGGAGCCCTTGTGGAAGGACCGCGGCCCGTAGATGTTCGAGAAGCGCAGCGCGCAGCCGCGCATGCCGTAGGCACCGGAGTAGGCGCTCAGGTAGCCCTCGAGCATCAGCTTGGAGGCGCCGTACGGCGACGTTGGCTGCGGGGCCATCCGCTCGTGCACGGGCGGGGCCACGTCACCGACGATCGCGCCACCGGTCGAAGCGGCGACGATCCGGTCGACCCCCAGGTCGCGGCACTCCTCGAGCAGGTTGAAGGTGCCGATGACGTTGTTCTCGAAGTTGTGCGCGGGATCGTCGATGCTGTCCATCACCCGGGTGTCGGCAGCGAGGTGCACGACCGCGTCCTGGCCCTCGAGCGCGGACCGCAGGTCTGCCCGGCTCCGCAGGTCGCCGGACACGAAGCGCACCTCGTCGTTGTCGACGTTGCCACGATGGCCGAGCGACTCGTTGTCGAAGACCGTGACTTCGTAGCCGCCCGACTGCGTGAGGTGATCAGCGAGGTGAACGCCGATGAAGCCGGCGCCCCCCGTGATGAGCACGCGCTTCATAACGATCCCTTCTGTCGTCAGGCAGCGGGACACCTTAGCAATCGGCGCCGTGGCACACGCTAATCACCGGTGACGGCGCGAGGCGAGGTTTCGGCAAAGTTCCGGGCAGGATCATCCGCTCGGATGCAGGACCTGGCTGCCCACAGGCCCGCGTGGAGCGTTTCCGGGACGAGTCAGGTTCAGAGGCTCGTCAGGGCGAACCCGATCCGGGCCTCGCGCTTGCCGCCGCCACACCCAGGGCTGGTCGACACGTAGTGGCTGCGCTTCGCAAAGCAGCGGTAGATGGGGACGGTGGCTACGTCGTTCGTCCGCGGGCGGATGAAGCCGACCCGGCGATTGGCGCGCCAGCCCGTCTTGCACCGCTCCGCGAAGAGCGCGTGGTCGCCCCGCCGCACGCAGTCGAAGACCTGCTTCCAGCCGGTCGCTCCGTGCGACAGGAGGTAGCCCGTGGCGCCGACCCTTCTGAACGCCTTCTCCTTCGGTGCTTCGGTCGACGACCGGCGCTGGCCGGTCCCGTTCCTGTACAACGTGAGCTCGACCCGGTTGAAGGCGTCGCTGTTCGGGACGACGGTGACCTTCCTGCGGAACAGGTAGCGGTGGGTGAACTTGTCGCCCGGGAACAGCTTCACGTAGTAGACGTAGAACTGGCTGCCGGTGAGCCAGCTGTTGCCGTCCAGGCCGCCGATCGACGGGTAGGCGTAGAGCTGCTTGGACCGGCGGTTGCGGATGTGGCCGCCCCACTGGTCGACGTACGGGTCGTTCTCCGTCGAGACCAGCGGGTAGGTGTCGGTGTAGTTCATCCACCTCTTGGGGTTGCCGTCGCCGTCGAACAGGGCGTCTGCCTGGCGGGCGTCGGCCGTGGCGCCGGTGCCGACCTCGGAGGCGAAGAGCCGGAAGCCGCGGGCGCCGGAGGCGTCGAACCCGATCCAGCGGTTGAGGGCGGAGTTCCACGCGATGTAGCGCGCCTTCTCGCTGATCCCGCCGATCTGGGTCGACTTCCCGCCGATCCCGTTCTCGTCGAACGCGCAGTACGCAGGCTGGAGGATCGTCGCGGGGTGGCAGAAGTACTTCTTCCACGAGCCAGGCGCACCCTCGGAGCTGACGGGCGACCGCGCGACCTGGATGCCCGAGGGTCCCGGCTTCGGGCCGTGGGCGGTCTTGAAGAACATGTAGAAGTAGTCGCCCACCTTGACGACACGTCCCGTGCCGGCGTTGGTGACCCCGGTACTGGCAGTCGCGCCCACACCCGCCACGACGACGTTGTTGGGGTAGCCGGGACGTCTCCAGGTCTTGCCGCCGTTGGTCGTGACGGCTCGCGCCATCCGCCACACGGTCGTGTCGCCGTAGTGGTCGCAGTCGTCCGAGCCGGGACCCTTGCCCTCGGCGTGGTAGAACGCCACCCAGCGCTGCGCGGTGATCTTCTGGATCGATCCCTGCATCCAGGCGCCGCACTCGTCGAACTTCCCGGCCCCGCCGCGGTTCAGGATGATCCGCGGGTTGGTGAGCCGCCCGTTGAACCGCCACTCGATGGTCCGGCTGGTGCCGAAGTAGGCGTAGAGCTTGGTACCGCGCTTCTCGGAGAAGAACGGGTTGTCGCCCTGGTTCGTCGGACCGGTGACCCGCTGCTCGGGGCCGAGCTGGACCGCGAACCCGAGGTCGGCGGCGCCGGCCGCGACCGCTGCCGATCCCGGCGCGCTGACGGCCGGGGCCGGTGCAGCGCCTTCGGTGGATGGCAGCAGACCGACCGAGAGCGTCGCCGCGACCGCGGCGACCAGGCCGAGTCGCCAGCGCGGTCGTAGAATCGATTTCGGGCGCAACTGCATGGAGCTTCTCCCCTGATGTCCCCACCACCGCGAGCTGCGGTCGGACGCAGTCTAAAGCACGTCCCGAGGCGTCCGGAGGGGATTCGGCCAGCCTTGACCGACCGGCCATCCGCCGGTGGACCGGTGGTCAGGTGCTTGAATCGTCCCGTGCCCGAACCCGTCGACATCGTGCTCCACATCGGCACGGGCAAGACAGGCACGACGACCATCCAGAGCGTGCTCGGACGCAGTCGCGCTGCGCTCGCCGCCGGCGGCACGCTGTACCCGCGTGCGTTCGGCCGCCGGCGACACCGCGGCTTCGGGTTCCTGATCCTGCCCGACCCCCAGCTGGTGCGCTCGCCGGAATGGCTCCGCGCCGGCAACGCCGACCTGGACCCGGAGGAGTTCCGGCAGCGGGTCCTCCGGCGGCTGCGGCGCGAGATCACGCCCGACGTGCGCCGGCTGCTGATCTCCGACGAGGCTCTCTACCGCCGCAACGCAGCGGCGGTCACCCGGGTCCGCGAGTTCGCAGAGGCCCGCGGCGGGGCGACGCGCGTCGTGATCTACCTGCGTCGGCAGGACGACCACCTGGCGAGCAACTACCAGCAGGTCGTCAAGGGCGGCGGGATCGCGCGCATCGCCGAGTGGGCGGCCACCGACCGGCACTTCATGTACGACTACCACCGTCACCTCGCCCGCTGGCGCGACCACCTCGGGCCGGCAACTTTCGTCGTGCGGACGTTCGAACGCGAGCGGTTCCTGCGAGGATCGCTGGTGGCCGACTTCGTCGACGCGGCGGGGCTCGCGGTCGACGAGACGGAGCTGGCGGCAGTCGAGCGCCGCAACGAGAGCCTCTGCGCGGAGGCGGTCGAGGTGCTCCGGCTGCTCAACCTGCACCGGGTGGAGAACGAGGGGGCGCGGGCGGGTCTCATCATCAACAGCGACCACGTCGAACGGCTGCAGCGGGTCGCCGGTCCCATCCTCACCCTGCCCGCCGAGACCCTCGACCGTTTCCAGGACCGGTGGGCGGCGAGCAACCGGGCCGTGGCAACCGAGTTCCTGGACGCCCCCGACGGCGAGCTCTTCCGGTCGACGAGACGGGAGCACGACACGACGACCCGGCAGCTCCTCGATCCGGCGCGCCTCGACCACTACCTCGAGATCCTCGAGATTCCCGAGCAGCACCACGCAGCGCTCCGGCAGATCGCCGAGCGCGAGGCATCCGCGGCGGCGGCCACGCGCTCCCTGTGACTCCCCGCCCGACATGACGTGGAATCATGAAGAGGTGGTCGCCGCCCCGTCATCCGGCCCCGCGCGCGTGGTCGTCCACATCGGGATGGGCAAGACGGGCACCTCGTCGGTCCAGTACCTCCTCGCCGCCAACCGCGACGTGCTCACCGCCCACGGCGTGCTGTTCCCGAGGGTGCCGGGCCGCGCCCGCCACACCCGACTGGGACTCGCCGTCAAACCGGACGACGAGCTCACCCGCACGCCGGCGTGGCACCGCATCGGACAGCCGATCCCCCGGCGCTTCCGTCGCAGGTTCCGGCGCAAGCTCCTCGCGGAGATCGCGGCCGCGGAAGCGCACACGGTGCTCTTCTCCGACGAGGCGCTGTGGGGCCTCAACGAGGAGGCCCTGCTGCGGCTGCGCGAGCTGGTGGCGGAGATCGGTGGCCGGGTGCGGGTCGTGGCCTACCTGCGCCGGCAGGACGACCACCTGGCGAGCCTCTACCAGCAGGAGGTGAAGGTCGGCGAGACCCGGCGGATCGATGAGTGGGTCTCGCTGTCCGGGCTGGCCGGCCACGACTACCACGCCCGGCTGTCGGCGTGGCGCGACCTGTTCGGCCCCGACGAGCTCGTCGTACGGCGGTTCGAGAGGTCGGCCTTCGTCGACGGCTCCCTCTACGCCGACTTCCTCGACGCCGCGGGGATCGACATCGCCGTGCCGGAGCTCGCCCCGGCGGAGACGCGGAACCCGAGTCTCGACGCGGAGACGATCGAGTTCCTCCGGATCCTCAACCTGCACCGGGTAGGGGAAGGTGCTGAATCCTGGCTGATCAACAACCTCGAGGTCGTCGAGCGCCTCCGGCAGCACGAGCCCGGGGAGACCCTCACCCTGCCCGACGCCACCCTCGACCGGGTGGTCGAGCGTTGGCAGGACTCGAACCGCGCTACTGCCCGCGACTTCCTCGGCGACCCCGACGGCGTGCTGTTCCGGGAGCCGCGGCGCCACGCCGGCACCATCACCGAGCAACGGCTCGACCCCGCCCGCGTCGACTACTTCGCACGGCTCGTCGGGCTGTCGGCCGACGTGAGCGCCTCGCTGCGGGACATCGCCGCGCGCGAATCCGTCCGCTGACGCGATCGCGGCAGCCGACGGTGATTGAATGGCGCGCGTGGGTGAGGCGGCACATGGATGACCGGATCGACGTCGTGCTGCACCTGGGCACGGGCAAGACCGGCACCTCGACCATCCAGGCCCTGATGCGGCAGAGCCGCCCCGTGCTGGCCGAGCAGGGCGTGCTCTACCCCCGCACCCCTGGTCCCGCCCGCCACGCGCGCTTCGGTCTCTCGTTCCGCTCGGACGCCGAGCTCGCCGCGATGCCCGCCTGGCACCAGATGAGGGCTGAGTCGCCCGAGCGGTTCCGGCGGCGCTTCGAGCGCCGGCTCCGGGAGGAGATCAGGGCCGCCGCTCCGTCGACGGTGGTCTTCTCGGACGAGGCGCTCTACGGGCTGTCGCCCGACAGCGTCTCCCGGCTCCGTGCCTTCACGGACAGCCTCGGCGGTCAGACGCGTCTGGTCGTCTACCTGCGGCGCCAGGACGAGCACCTCAGCAGCGACTACCAGCAGCACGTCAAGACCGGGGAGGTCCGGCGACTGGTCCACTGGACTGCCGACCACGACCGCTCGGCGACCTACGCCTACGCGAGGAGGCTGGCCCGGTGGGAGGCTGCCATGGAACCGGCCGAGCTCGTCGTACGCCGCTTCGAGCCGACCGCGTTCAAGGACGGATCGCTGGAGGCGGACTTCCTCGATGCTGCCGGGCTGAGCGGCATCGAGCCGACGCCGGTCCCCCGCAGGAACGAGAGCCTCGACGCCGAGACCGTCGAGTTCCTGCGGATCTTCAACCTCTACCTGGTTGCGCACGCCGGCGGGACCGCCGGCCTCATCGACCACCGGGAGCTCGTCCGCAGGCTGTCCGAGCACGGCACCGGGCCGGTCCTCACCCTTCCGGAGAGCGACCTCGACCTGTTCCTGGCACGGTGGGCGGACTCGAACCGCGAGACCGCGAGCCGGTACTTCGGCGACACCGAGCTGTTCCGTGAACCGCGCCGGACGACCACCACCGACGTGCAGTTGCTCGACCCGGACCGGGTCGATCACTACCTGGACGTCGGCGAGCTGCCCTCGGGCATCCGGGCGGACCTCCACCGGATCGCGGCGCAGGAGGCCCGGTCCTCCGCCGGACGACCGTCATGATCGGCGGGCGCCCGCCGGTCGACGTGACTCTCCACATCGGGTCCGGCAAGACGGGCACCAGCACCATCCAGCGGGTGCTGCGCCGCAACCCGGAGGCGCTGCGGGCCGCCGGGCTCCTCTACCCGCGCACCCCCGGGAAGCTCCGGCACACCGCGCTCGGGCTGTTCGTGCGACCCGACGACGAGCTGGTGCGGCACGGCGACTGGCTCACCGGTGGGTACGACGACCCGGTCGCCTTCCGTCGCGACTTCCGCCGCCGGTTCGACCGGGAGATCGCGCGGTCGGGAGCCTCGGGTGTCGTGCTGTCCGACGAGGGGCTGTTCAGCGCAGGCGACCGGACCATCGGCCGGATGGGGCGGCTCACCAGCCGGCTCGGCGGTCGGGTGCGCCTCGTGGTCTACCTGCGGAGGCAGGACGACCACCTGATCAGCCGCTACCAGCAGGTGGTCAAGATGGGCGAGATCACGCCGCTGACGACGTGGATGCAGCAGGACTGGGTCGGCACCTACGACTACTACCTGCGGCTCTCGTCGTGGCAGGCGCTCGAGCCGGACGCGTTCGTCGTGCGCCGGTTCGAGCGCGAGCGGATGGTCGGCGGCTCGCTGGTCACCGACTTCCTGGACGCGGCGGACATCTCGGTCGACGAGGCGGACCTGACCCACACCGAGCCGCGCAACGAGAGCCTCGGCGCCGAGGCGATCGAGATGCTGCGGATCCTCAACATCTACCGGGTGAAGCACGAGGGCGAGCGACCCGGGCTGTTCGGGAGCCACCACCACGTGGTGCACCTCCGAGGGACCGACACCGGCCCGGTGCTCACCCTGCCCGGGCCACTGCTGGACCGGTTCATGGCGAGCTGGGCCGACGCCAACCGGCGCGTCGCACAGGAATTCCTCGGCGACGAGTCCGGCGACCTGTTCCGCTCCGACCGCAAGACCGCCGGCACCACGACCGAGCAGCGCCTCGACCCCGCCCGGCTCGACCACTACCTGGAGCTGCTCGAGATCCCGGAGGAGCAGCACGCCGCGATCCGGCGGATCGCGGAGAAGGAGGCGGGGCGCCGTCGTACGGTCAGCACTCGGGCGGCTCGTCGGCTCTTCTCCCGGCGGCTGGCGAAGCGGTGACCGGCCGCCCCGGGTCGCGGTGACGGCGAGGCACTATCGTTTCGCTCCGCAACCGACAACGAGGAGCACCTGTGGAGCCCGACGTCGCGAAGCCGACGGTCACCTGGGCGGAGATGCGCGCGTTCTTCCCGCACCGCCCGCTCGCGTACCACATCCACGCGCTCCCCGAGCACGGCATCGTGTACGTGAAGAACCCGAAGGCGGCCTGCTCGACGGTGCTGCTGTGGATGGACCGCCTGCACACCGGCGACCACGACTTCAACCCCGGCAACGTGCACAAGGACAACCGGCTGCCGAAGGTCTCGTCGATCGGCCGCCGCCGGGTCGCCCGGATGCTGTCGGGCGGGGCCTACAGCTTCACGTTCGTCCGGGACCCGCTGCGGCGGTTCCAGTCCGCGTACCTCGACAAGATCGTGGGCTCCACGGGCTGGCGAGCCGAGATCCAGGCCGCGCTCGGGGAGGAGCCGGACGAGGGGCGCCCGGTCAGCCTCGACGACTTCGTCGCCGCCCTGGAGCGGCAGGACCCGGTCCGCGAGATGAACCCGCACTGGCGGCCGCAGCACATCAACGTGATGGCGTCCCTCATCCGGTATGACCACATCGGCCGGATCGAGACGTTCGCCGCCGACCTCGAGACCATCCGCGAGGCGGCTGGCCTCCCTGCGGTGCCGGTCGCGGCCCGCAACGTCACGGGGACGCGGCGCGTCGACCTCCTTGCCGACAGACCGGACCTCGAGGAGCGGGTGCGCGCGATCTACGCCGACGACTTCGAGATCTTCGACTACTGATCACACCCGCCCGTCCGTCGACCCCGGCACGAGGAGAACACGATGGCGACAAGCCCCGACGTCGTCCTCCACATCGGGAGCGACAAGACCGGGACCACGTCGATCCAGCAGTTCCTCCGGCGCAACCGAGCAGCCCTGGCGGGCCGGGGGGTCCTGTATCCACGGACCCCCGGCGACGTCCGCCACACCGACCTCGGTCTCTACTCCCGGTCCGACCAGACGCTTCCGGAGTCCCGGTTCTGGCGACGCGGTGGTCACACCTCGCCCGACGCCTTCCGACGCCGTCTCCGGCGCCGTCTGAGTCGCGAGGTCGCCGCTGTCGACCCGTCGACGGTCGTGCTCTCGGACGAGGCGCTCTTCCGGATCCCCGCGGAGTCGATGCTGAGGCTGCGCGGCCTGATCGACGGTCTGGCCGGTCAGGTCAGGGTCGTGGTCTATCTCCGCCGGCAGGACGACCACCTGGTGAGCCGCTATCAACAGGCCGTGAAGCTCGGCGAGGTCCTCGACCTGCGCGCATGGTCCCACCGTGACTTCTCGGGCATCTACGACTACTGGGTCCGGCTGACCACATGGCAGGACACCTTCCAGCCCGCGTCGCTCGCGGTGCGTCGCTTCGAGCGGGAGCGGTTCCCCGAGGGCTCGCTGACGCAGGACTTCCTCGATGCCGCCGAGCTCGACGTCCGGTCCGCCGACCTGCGGTCGATCACTGTCCGCAACGAGAGCCTCGGAGTCGAGGCCGTCGAGATGCTGCGGGTGCTGAACCTGCACCAGGTCGAGGACGAGGGCGCCGCGCCGCGGCGGATCTCGAACCGCGCGCACGTCAAGCGGCTCCGCCAGGCCGACGGCGGACCCCAGGTCACCCTCCCCGAGGCCGACCTCGACCAGTTCATGGCGAGGTGGTCGGAGTCCAACGATCGCGTCGCTCGCGATCTCCTGGACGACCCGAGCGGGCGGCTCTTCCACGCGTCGCGCAGGACCGCCGGCACCACCACCGAGCAGGTCCTCGACCCGGGCCGCCTCGACGGCTACCTGGAGCTGCTGGAGATCCCCGAGGAGCAGCACGCGGCCATCAGGCGGATCGCCGAGCGCGAGGCGACCCGCTCGGGTTGACGAGTCTAGGAGCCCGCTGAACGATCCGCCCTGCTGCGCGACGCCCCGCGGGCGCTCCGCGGCGTTGCGGCCGCTCGGAGATGGGCCTACAGCGCCGTCGCGACCGCGCCTTGCGGAGCATCCCGCGGCTGCGCCGCTCGCGACGGCCGGATCGTTCAGCGGACTCCTAGGACGTCACCAGCGGCTCGACGGCGGCGCGGACCTCGGGCGGCAGCGGGGTCACCGGCCGCGCCGGGTCCGTGTTGTCGACGTAGACGTGGACGAACCGGCCCTCGGCGGCAGCGAGCGCGCCGCCGCCCTCGGGGTCGCCCTGGAAGATCCCGACCCGGTAGACGATCGAGGACGATCCGAGCCGCTCGACGTAGATCCCGAGGTCGAGTGACCCGGGGTAGGTGATCTCGGCGAAGTAGCGGCAGGACACCTCGGCGACCAGCCCGATCGCCGGGAGCGCGCGGATGTCGGTGCCGACGGATGCTGCGAGGTGGTCGTTGACCACCGTGTCGATCAGCTCGAAGTAGCGCGCGTTGTTCATGTGCCCGTAGACGTCGATGTCGGCCCAGCGCAGGGTGGCGCGGTCCCAGGCGACGTACGACGACCGCGGTGGCCGCTCAGGAGGCACCAGGGACCGCCTACGCGCTTTCCTGGCGCAGCCGCTGGCTGATCACGGTCGAGACGCCGTCGCCGCGCATGGTGACGCCGTAGAGCGCGTCGCCGACCTCCATCGTGCGCTTCTGGTGGGTGATCACGATCAGCTGGGAGTTCTCCCGCAGCTCCTCGTAGATGTCGAGCAGCCGTCCGAGATTGACGTCGTCGAGCGCGGCCTCGACCTCGTCGAGGATGTAGAACGGAGACGGGCGCGCCTTGAACAGCGCGACCAGGAACGCTACCGCGACCAGAGATCGCTCACCGCCGGACAGCAGCGAGAGCCGCTTGATCTTCTTGCCCGGCGGCCGGGCCTCGACCTCGATGCCCGTGGTGAGCATGTTCGACGGGTCGGTGAGCACCAGGCGGCCCTCGCCGCCGGGGAACAGGCGGGAGAAGGTCTGGTCGAACGCCGCGCTGACGTCTGCGTAGGCCTCGGTGAAGACCTGCTCGACGCGGGCGTCGACGTCCTTGACGATGTCGAGCAGGTCCTTGCGGGTCGCCTTGAGGTCCTCGAGCTGTTCGGTGAGGAACTTGTGCCGCTCCTCCATCGCCGTGAACTCCTCGAGCGCGAGCGGGTTGACCTTGCCCAGCATCGTGAGCGCCCGCTCGGCCGACCGGAGCCGCTTCACCTGCTCGTCGCGCACGTAGGGCACCGTCGGCGGCTCGGCTTCCGTGATCTCGATACGCAGCTCGCTAGCGCTCCCCGCTACTCGATCACCGGTATCCGCTTCGGTGGTCGAGTAGCCCGAGCCGCTAGGCGAGGGCGTATCGAGACCCGCTGAGGCGGACGCCGGCGACGCCGACCTCTCCTCACCCCACACCGACACCGGCTGGTCGGGGCCGTACTCGGCGACGAGGGCCTCGGCCCCGATGCCCAGCTCGTCGATCGCCTTGGCCTCGATCTGCTCGATCCGCATCCGCTGCTGGGCGTGGGCCATCTCGTCGCGGTGGACCGAGTTGACCAGCTCGTCGTGCTCGCGGTCGAGCTCACGAAGCCGGCCGCGGACCGTCATCAGCTCCTGCTCGCGCCCGCGCCGCGACTCCTCGACTTCGTGCCGCGCCCGGATCGCCCGGTCGATGGACACCTCGAGCCGGCCGAGCACGTAGGAGACGGCGGTCGCGACCGCCCGGCCGGCGCGGCCCTCCCGCAGCAGCCGCTCGCGCCGCTCCGCGGCGCGCGCCCGCGCCTGGCGCTCCGCCTCGGCTGCCCTGCGGATCTGGTCGACCCGCCCGTGCAGCGCACGCCCGCGCTCCTCGGAGGTGCGCAGCGCGAGCCGCGCCTCCATCTCCGTCTGCCGGGCGGCTCTGGTGGCCTGCGCCAGCCGCTCCTGCTCCGCGGTGTCCGGCTCGTCCTCGCCGGTCTCCTCCGCGGATGCCAGTCGCTCCTCGAGCTCGGCGATGCCCGCCGCAGCGTGGGCCCGCGCGGTCTCCGCCTGCGCGATGGCGTCGGCCAGCCGCTCCGCCTCGGCCCGCGCCGAGCGGGCGAGCGAGCCGTACTGGCCCAGCTCCTCGGCGACGGCCGCCAGGGTCGCATCGGACTCGTGCAGCTTGGCCAGCGCGACATCGGCGCGCCGCTTGGCCTCGTCGCGCTCCCCCTCGAGCCGGACCAGGTCGAACCCGAGCCGTTCGCTCGCGGCGACGGCCTCGGCCAGTGCGCTGGTCGCCTCGTCGACCGCGGCCTGGATCTCGATCAGGCTCTGCTGGGCGTTGGAGCCGCCGGCCGCGAAGTGGGCGCCGAGCAGGTCGCCGTCGCGGGTCACCGCGACCACGTCGGGATAGTCGGCCACCAGGGTCCGGGCGGCCGCGAGGTCGTCGACCACGACGGTCTTGTGGAGCAGGCGGGTGAGCGCGGGGCGCACCTCGGCCGGGCAGTCGACCGCGTCGGCGGCGTACGACGCGCCGCCGGGCAGGTCGGGCCACCCGCTGCGATCGGTCGCTCCCCCTCCGAGCAGGAGGCCGGCGCGACCGAGGTCGTCGGTCTTGAGGTGGCTGATCGCCTCGACGGCGGCGTCCGCGTCGGTGACGGCGACCGCGTCGGCAGCGGCGCCGAGCGCGCTGGCCACGGCCGCCTCGTAGCCGGTGCGCACATTGACCAGCGCCGCGACGGATCCGAGCAGGCCGGAGAGCGAGTCGGAGGCCGCGAGGAGCGCGCCGGCGCCGTCCTTGCGGGCCAGACCCAGCTCGAGGGCCTCCTTGCGGGCACCGAGCGCCGAGCGGTCACGATCGGCCTGCTGAGCCTCCTCGCGGGTCTTGGCGAGCCGGTCGTCGACGTCCGCGAGGGCGGCGACGGCGGCCTCGTGCTCGGCGTCGAGACCCTCCTCGCCGGCATCGAGACCGGCGACCTTGGTCTCGAGGGCGGTGAAGTCGTGGTGGGCGCGCTCGGCGCGGGCGACCGCATCCGCCCGGGCGGTCTCGAGCCGGCCCTTCTCCTCCTCGGCCGCGGTCGCCCGCGTGCGCAGCGCGTTGACCTGGCCGTGGAGCCGCGCGAGACCCTCGCGTCGGTCGGCCGCGGCGCGCAGCAGTCCGGCGACTCGGCGCTCCTCGTGGGCGGCGGCCTCCTCGGCGGCCTTGCGGGCGGCCACGGCCGCCTCGAGCGCAGCCTGCTGCTCGGCGACCCGGGCCAGGATCTCGGCCTCCTGCTCGGCCAGCCGGTCGGCCTCGGCCTCGAGCTCCGCCGGGTCCTTGGCGCTCCCTGCCTGCTCCGCGTCGGCGTCGTGGACGCCGGCTGCGTTGCGGACCCGTTCGGCCGCCAGGCTCTGCGTGCCGCGGAGCCGCTCCCGCAGGGCCCCCAGGGACGACAGCGTCTCCTGGGCAGCGGACAGGGCGGGGAGGTTCTCCCGCAGCGCCGCCTCGAGCGCGGCCTCGCGCTCCTGGCACGCGGCCAGCGCCTGCTCGACCTTTTCGCGGCGGGCGACGAGGACACTCTCGTCGGCCAGCTCCTGCTCGAGGGCGGTCTGTGCCGCGACCAGGTCGTCGGCGAGGATCCTGGCCTTGGCGTCGCGTACGTCGGCCTGCACGGTGGCGGCGCGGCGGGCGACCTCGGCCTGGCGGCCGAGCGGCTTGAGCTGGCGCCGGATCTCGCTGAGCAGGTCGTTGAGCCGGGTCAGGTTGCCGTCGGTGGAGTCGAGCTTGCGGAGCGCCTTCTCCTTGCGCTTGCGGTGCTTGAGGACGCCGGCGGCCTCCTCGATGAACCCGCGCCGGTCCTCGGGAGTCGCGTGCAGGATCGTGTCGAGCTGGCCCTGCCCCACGATGACGTGCATCTCACGGCCGATGCCGGAGTCGCTCAGCAGCTCCTGGACGTCGAGCAGCCGGCAGGGCGTGCCGTTGATCGCGTAGTCGGAGCCACCCGACCGGAACATGGTCCGGCTGATGGTGACCTCGGAGTAGTCGATCGGCAGCGCACCGTCGGAGTTGTCGATGGTCAGCATCACCTCGGCGCGGCCGAGGGGCGGGCGGCCCGCCGTACCGGCGAAGATGACGTCCTCCATCTTGCCGCCGCGGAGGCTCTTGACCCCCTGCTCGCCCATGACCCAGGCGAGGGCGTCGACGACGTTGGACTTGCCGGAGCCGTTGGGACCGACGATGCAGGTGATGCCGGGCTCGAGCTGAAGCGTGGTCGCCGATGCGAAGGACTTGAACCCCTTGAGGGTCAGGCTCTTCAGGTACACACGGGCTCCCTCGGTCGGACTCGTCACGGTGACGCGAACGGCGCCGATCCTCTCAGGTGGACCGGGGCGCGCCGTCGCGGGGGAAGCTCGGCACGCCCAACCCTACCGGCCGGCGGCAGCAGACCAGGGGAACTCGGCGGCGTGGGCGGAAGGCCAGATGCCGGGCTCGCGCCTGAGGAAGTCGAGGAAGGATTCCCTGATCGTTGCGGACCGGTCGTCGCTGATGATCTTCGTCAGCTTGCGGGTGACGACGTCACGTCGGACGTCGAAACCCTGGGCGCGGGCATGGGCCACGAGCGCCCGGGTGGTCTCCTCGGTGTCCCGGGTCAGTTGCTCGTAGGTCATCATCAGTCCGAGGTCGGCGTGCTGCGCGTGCACTGCACTGAGGATCTGCTGGTTTCGTACGACGGGGCCCAGCTGGTGCAGGATCCGTCGGTTGAGGTCGTCGTCCTCGAGACCCAGCTCCGCCGGGCCGCCGGCGAACCTCGGATCGGTGGAGTGGAAGACCCCGGTCTCTCGCGCGACGACGTTGGAGATCGCCTGGTCGAGGGCGTTCCGCACGAGAAATACGAGCAGCACCCGCTCGAAGCGGTGCCGTGCCCAGGTGACGACCTGGGACATCGCCGCTCCGGGCCGCAGCCGCCGGCCGCTGATCGCCCGGTACGTCGGCGCCGCCTGGGGCACCATCAGCTTGATCGCCGCCACCGTGGGCGCGTCCTTCCGCGACCCGCGCGCGGCGCGGTCGAGCACGTCGGTCTCGCTCACCTCTCCTCGCTTGGCCACGGCGCCGAAACCCTTCATGTACTCCCGCGGGAACCCGAGCCCACCGAGGCTGGCGATGTCGCGGCACAGCAGCGTCGACCCGGAGCGTGCCGAGGACAACACGAGCGTCAGCGACTGCGGGACGTCGGGATTCACGCGCGTCAACCTACCGGCGCGCCCCGCGGGCAAGTGCCGGACCGTCGCCCGGCCTATTCGTCGGAGGCGGCCACGCGGGGTCGGGCCGCGTCCAGGTCACCCGGGACCACCCCGGTCTCGTTCTTGAGGTAGTCGAGGAAGGCTTCGCGGATCTCGGTGGACCGCTCCGCGCTGATGACCTTCTCCAGCTTGCGCGTCGACGTCTCCCGCTGGACCTCGAAGCCCGCCTTCCGCGCGTGCGCCGCCAGCTTCCTCGCGATCGCGTCGGGCTGACGGTTCAGCTCGTCGTAGGTCAGCAGCAGACCGAGCTCGGCGAACTGCGCGTGCACCGCGAGCAGGATGTTGCGGTCGCGGACGACGCGGCCGAGGTTGTCGAGGATCCGCTGGTTGATGTCCGGGATCCGGAGCGGGGCGGACGCGAGGTCGCCGAAGGCGCTGTTGGACGAATGGAAGACACCGGTCGCGTCCGCGACGACGCGGGAGATCGCCTGGTCGATGGCGTTGCGCACGAGGAACACCATGAACACGCGCTCGAAGCGTTTCTGTGTCCAGTCGATGACGCCGGGGAGGGCCTCGACCGAGGGGATGCGCCGACCGCTGAGCGCCTCGAAGACGACCGGCGTCTGCGGCACCAACAGCTTGACCGAGGCCACGCCCGGGGCGTCCTCCCTCACGCCCATCGCCACCCGTTCCAGCACGTCGGCCTCGGTGGCCGTCGTCGTCCGCGGCTCCGTCCGGAGGCCGCGCAGGTACTCCTTCGCCATCCCGAGCCCGCCCAGGCTCGCGATGTCGTGGCACAGCAGCGTGGATCCGGAGCGTGCGGAGGACAGGACCAGGGTGAGGGAGTGGAGGTGCTCGAAGCCCGCTTCCGGTGGGCGTTCAGACATCGACACAGCTTCTCCTCGCTCGCTCGCGGCGGAGCGGCCGCGACAGACCGGCTGGCAGCCTATCGGCCGGGCCCCTGGCCCGGGGCCGATTCCTCCTCGGACCTGCGGATCTCCTCGTCGGCGTGGGCGACGTGGGCAAGCTGACGCCACACCAGCGCGAGCGTGATGCCCGAGCCCACGAAGGCAAACCAGTACGGCGCCACGATCCCTGCGTACTCAGCGATCAACCCGCCCAGCCCGGCGCCGACCACGATGCCGCCGTACACGCCGACGCCGTAGACCGACCCGACCCGACCCTGGAACTCGGTCGGGACGGAGCGTTGCCGCACTGCCGCCGACAGCGCGCCCCAGATGAACGCGTACATGCCGAAGCCGAACAGGATCACCATGGCGATCCAGGCCTCGCGGGTGAGCGCGAGGGCCAGGTGCATCAGCACCTCGAGCAGGAGACAGGTGCGCATGAGGGTGGCCAACGGGACCCGTCGCTCCAGCCAGCCGAACCAGGGCGTCGACACCAGCCCGCCGACGGCTGCCATGGTGGTCAGCAGTCCGTAGCCGACCGGACCCATGTCGAGCACCTCGAGTGAGTACAGGACGAGGACCGACCAGGCGGCGGCCCAGGTGACGTTGAAGGTCACGATCACGAGCGCCAGCGTGCGGACCGGCGGGTGATCGAGCAGCCATCGCACGCCCTCGGCGATGTCGCGGAGCACGTGGGTGTCGCTCGCGTCGCGAACCGGTCCGGGTGGCAGCGCGATGCGGACGACGAGGACCGCGGAGAGCACCACTGCCACGACCTGGACTCCGAACGGCCAGGCCCGGCCCAGGGCGAACAGGGCCGCTCCGATCGGCGCCCCGGCCAGTTGGTTGAGCGTGATGAACCCGGTCTGCAGTCGCGCGTGGGCGACGCCGAGGTCGCGCTTCTCGACGAGCATCGGCATCAGCGTCCCGGCGGCGGTGTCGACGAACACCTCGGCGGTTCCGACGAGGAACAGCGCACCGAGCACCACGCCGATGTTGACGACGCCGGTCACGATCGTGGCGCCGAGCGCGACCAGCACCACCCCTCGGAGCAGGTTCGCCACCACGACGAGACGGAGTCGGTCGACGCGGTCCGCGATCGCACCCGCGTAGAGGCCGAACAGCAGCCAGGGCAGCTGCTGGAGCACCACGGCGAGCGACACCAGGAGCGGCGACCGGGTCTCCGAGGCGACCAGGAGCGGGCCGGCCGCGAGAGCGATGCCGTCGCCGAGGTTCGACGTCCAGCTGGACGCCATCAGCCACCGGAACCCCGATCCGAGCCGGGCCGGTGCCACGGCGTCGATGATGCGGCTCACGAACGGACGCTACGCAGCGGCGGCGTCAGGGCGCCAGCGATTTCCGCCGGAGGCGGAAGGGGTGATGCTCCAGCCTCAGGCCGGCTGCATCTCCTGTGCCGCGTCGGCGGTGAGGATATCGGCCGCCCGTGCCGACATCAGCTTGTCGTTCTCCTCGCTGAGACGGAGGACGAGGGACTCCAGCTCGGCCACCCGGTTGCGCAGTCGAGCGTTCTCGACTGCGAGGCGGGGGTCGCGGAGGTCGCTGTTCAGGTGTCCGATCAGCGCCTTGGCCATGTAAAAGCCTTCCGGTGGGGAAACGCGTGGGCCCGGGTCCCGGACCGTCTCCAAGAGTCCCACTTCCGGACGCGGTGGTCAAACCTCCGAGCCCAGCGACTGCGAGCCTGCGAGCAGGTGCGTCGGGTGAGGAGGTCGAGTGCCCGCGCGGGCGAGCTTGCGAGTCCGCGTCCGGGTGTATCGAGACCCGCGGATCACGCCCAGTCGTGCCGGGCGGCGTACCAGCCGAGCTGCATGCGGCTGTGGACTCCCGCGAGGTCCTGGAGGTAACGCAGCCGGCGCTGCACGCTGCGCAACGAAAGATCCAGCTGGCTGGCGACCGCTTGGTCGGTCAGGCCAGCCAGCATCAGGACCAGGATCCGGCGGTCCGCAGCGGTCGGGCCGGCCACCTCACTGTCCGGTCCGGGCACCTCCCCGCTCTCCAGGCTCGACAGGGCGAGCGGATGCGCTCGCGACCAGGCCGTCTCGAAAAGCGCCTCGAGAGCAGCGAGCAGGCCGCTCCGCTGGATGAGTACGGCGCCCGGCTCGCCGCCGGACGCAACATCGAGCGGGACCAGGGCGAGGTCGGCGTCGGCCAGCACCAGCTTGATCGGGAGCTGCTCGACCACCCGCAGCTCGAGCCCGCGCCGCAGCGACTCGACTGCCTCCGCGATCGCCCCGGGTTCACTGAGGGCGGCCCTCTCCACGACCGCCCGGATGCGGACGCCACGCTCGACCGCGGCCGGCTCGGCGGCGTTCTCCCCGGGCCGCACGGCAACGAACGGCGCGGTGATGAACATCCGCATCTCGTGGTCGGCCGCCTGCTGCACCTGCTGGAACCGGTGCCGGACCGCGTCGACGCCGCTCACCACCTCGATCAGGTCGCTGATGCTCTGGCCGGCGACCGCCGACCGGTGCTGCTCGGCGAGCGTGGCCAGGGCCTGCTCGGCCAGGCGCAGTCCCTGGCGGTGCTCGTTGATCAGCGCACCGAGCGCCACCGCCGGCGGCGCCCCGGCGTACGAGCCGTCGTCGGCCCGGAGAGCCAGCCCGGCGTCGACGAGTGTCGCAAGCGCGCCCTCGACCTCGCGGACCGGCAGCTCGAGCGACTCCGCCAGCTCGGCCGGGGAGGTGTCGGACGACCCGACGAGAGCGCGGTAGACGATCTCGACATCGGGCGGGATGCCCAGCGACTCGAGCATGGGCACCTCTCTCCTTCTCACCCGCGGTGGCGCGGTGAGTATGCGCCAGGGAAGGTGCTTCGGGAAAGACGGCGGCGGGGGCCCCGGGAGATCGCCCTCCCGGGGCCGGTCGACGGGGTGTCTCATCGCAGACCGTAGGCCCGGATGATCTTCTGGTTGATGCTGTAGCCGCCAGCCGTCCGGGCGCTCGCGCGCACCGACACGAACTCCGCCTTCGTGGGCGCCTCGAACCACCCCCGCCACCAGCCACCGGCCCGGGTCAGGGTGACCCTCCGCCAGGTGTCGCCGTCGTCGTACGAGAGGTCGAGGGTCACCTCGACGACCTTGCTGGGCAACGGCGTCTCGCTGTGCGAGCGCACCGACCGGACGGCGATCTGGTGCCTCTTTCCTGCCTTGACGTCGCCACGCAGGTTGGTCCCGAGCTCGTAGTCGAGCTGCAGGACCGAGAAGTCCTCGAAGTAGTCCGAGTCGACCGTGTCCGACATGAACGTCCACTCGGTGTGCGTGCGAGTCGACAGTCGGAACACGCTCGCGGGACGTTCCGCATCATGGACGACGCGATAGGGGAGGTTCCCTGCGGGAACTTCCTTCCACTGCATGTCCGAGCTGTGCTGGTTGTGGTGGATCAGCGTGTCGCCCTGGAACACCCGGGTGCGGGTGGGCGTCTCGCCCCAGGGCAGGTACCCGCCCAGGTCGAGCACCTCGCTCGACGAGCTCCACGACTGGGCGTTCCAGGTCATGAAGTCCTGTGCCCGCGACGGGCGCACCGCGAACGCATCGCCGAACGCCGGCCGGATCGCAGGACGGAACCAGTCGAGACGCGTGGTCGTGCCCGCGGCGAAGGTCTTGGTCCCGGAGACCATCTCCCACGGGAGCGCGCCAGCGATGTTCTGGGCGTGGGACTCGACCCAGACCTGCTCCGGGCTGACCCACTCCACCCGGGTGCCCGGGTGCCACTCCCGCTCGTGGTTGCCCAGGGTCGGGGTCAGCGTGAGGTCGCCGCGGTAGCCGGAGGCCTCGCCCTGCTTCACGCCGTAGTAGCGGGCGTCGATCCGGGCCAGCTGGCGCCGGGTCGGCGCGTAGACCAGCTCACGGTCCGGCACCTGGCCGGGGTAGTCGCGTGTGAGGTCGTAGATGTAGTCGGTGTAGGGGGCCTGGTCCAGCGTCAGGGACCGGCCGGCCTTCGCGAGGCGGACGAGGTTCCAGCCCGCCTTCCGGTGCACCGTCGCGACCGGGATCGACGACGCACCGACGTACTCCATCAGTCCGCCGACGCCGTCGTGGACGACGATCAGGGCACGGGCACCCTCGACCGCTGCAGCAGCAGCCCGCTCCTCGGGACCGACCTCGTCGCTCCGGTGGACCACGACGACCTTGCCGCGCGCGTCGATGCCCGCGTAGTCGGCGGCTCCCCCGTGCCCGGCGTACACCGCTGGCAGGGTGCGCCTCGACGTGGTCAGTGCGCTTCCAGGCTGCACGATCGTCTCGAACCGCACCTTGCCGCCGGCGGTGGTGAGCCCGAGCAGCGGCTCGCCCTTGCGCCAGCGGGTGGTCAGGATGAACGAGCCCTCCGTGACCGGCTCGGTCGGTGAGACGTACACGTCGTCGGCGGTCGGCGCAACGGGGTAGGCACTGCGCACCTCCAGGCCGGAGCCGTCGACGAGCTGGAAGTCCACCTTGCGCTGCCGGTCCTCGGACAGCTGGGGCGCCTCGGTCTGCAGCAGTCGCGCGTCGCGGGCGTCGAGGACGACCTCCCGGTCCTGGTCGAGGACGGTCTCGGGGTCGACGAGCGCGGCGATGCCCGACCGGTCGGGCGCCTCGCCCTGCACGTCGAGGTAGGTCGAGACGAGGTAGGTGCTGGGTGCCATCCGCAAGGTGGTCTCGCCGTCGACGTACGCCGACCACGGCCAGGGGTCGCCGGACTGGGTGATCCCGACCCAACCGGCGGCGGGATCTCCGCCGCGGTCGATGAGCTTGATCGTCAGGTCGTAACGCTCGTCCTCCTTGATCATGCCGAGCGAGGTCCGGGTCACCGCCTGACCGGTCCCGGCATCGGTGCCGACCAGGTAGCCGGCGTACCGGCCGAACCCGACCGATGTCGGATCGCCGGTGACGGCGACCGTCGCCCTCCCGCCCGCGGGGACGGTGACGGTGGGCGCGTCGAGCGTGAAGGCGTCGCCGCCCTGCGACAGCGCCAGGTCGAGCGTGAGGTCCGCGTCGCCGAAGTTGTTGAAGACGACGTCCTTGGTGACGGCACCGTCGCTGGGCTCGTGCGGCCAGTCGAAGTTGCCCAGCAGGACGGAGCCGGTGGCGCGCACGGTCGAGCGGATCGCATCGGCGACGTCGACGCGGCCGGTCCCGACCTCGTAGGGCGAGTAGTCGGCGAGCCCCGTGGCGGTGCTCATCAGGTGGCGCTTGAGCTGCTGCCCCGTCCAGTTCGGGTGCCGCTGGGCGAGGATCGCCGCAGCCCCCGAGACGTGCGGGGTGGCCATCGAGGTGCCGCTCATCGTCTGGTAGGAACCCGCACCGGGCGCCTCCTGCGAGCGCGGCGCGGTGATGTCGACGCCGGGAGCGACGATGTCGGGCTTGAGCGCACCGGAGCCAAACAAGGGCCCGGTGCTCGAGAACCCGGCGAGCCGGTCCTCCTTGTCGACGGCGCCGACGGTCAGCGCGGCAGCGGCCGCGGCCGGCGTGGAGATCGACTCCGGGCCGGCGTTGCCTGAGGCCACCACGAACAGCGCGTCGTACTGCTCCGACAGGGCGTCGACCGCCTGCGACATCGGGTCGGTGCCGTCGGAGGGCATCGTGTCGCCGAGGCTCATGCTCACGACGTCGGCGCCCGACTCGGCCGCCCACTCCATGCCGGCCAGCACCCAGGAGTCCTGGCCCTCGCCGGCCGCTCCGCCGAGCACCTTGCCGACGATGAGGTCCGCGCCCGGAGCGACGCCCTTGTGGTCGCCGTTCGACGCGGCACCCGTGCCGGCGATCGTGCCGGCGACGTGGGTGCCGTGCCCGTGGATGTCGGTGACCGGCTCGCCGGGGACGAAGCTGGCGGTGCCGTCGATCTGGCCCGTCAGGTCGGGGTGGTTGACGTCGACGCCGGTGTCGAGCACAGCGACCGTGACGCCGGCGCCGTCGTAGCCCGCCTCCCAGGCGTCGGGCGCGCCGATCTGGGGCACGCTTTCATCGAGGGTCGCCGTCACCCGGCCGTCGAGCCAGACCTTCTCGACGCCCGCGTCCAGCGTCGGCGTGGGGTCGGTCAGGTCCATCTCGGGGGTGATCGACTCCCAGAACGTGCGAGCCTGCGCCTTGTTCGCGACGAGCGCCGCACCGTCGATCGAGGGGAGACGGCGCACGATCGTGCTGCCGGCCGGGGCGGCAGGCCGCGCGACGCGGGTACGCCCGTCGGCATAGGTGACGATCGTCGGGACCCTGCTCACGCTCGCGTCGTCGTAGCCCATCTCGACGAGGTCGGTGACGTTGAAGAGTCGCGGGTCCAGCAGGTCGGCACCGAGGAGCGGGACGGCCTCGTCAGGAATGATGAAGAGATCGCCACCCAGCTCCTGCATCCGGAAGCTGCCGACCGCCTGGTCGGGACGGTCGACGTCGGCGATCTGGCTGCCGTCGTCCAGCGTCTTCACGGTGACCACGTCGCCGGTCACGAGCGTGACCTTCACCGACGACGCCGGACGCGCGCGATGGCTGTCCTGGGTCGGGTCGGCCGGGTCGGGGGCGGCCTGTGTCGGGTCGGCCTGTGCCGGGATCTGCAGGACGGCCGACGTGATCGCGATGGCTGCCACGGCGGTGGCAGCGCGTGCTGCGCGAGCGCGGGATGAGGGCGCGGGATTGTGCATGATCCGGTGTCTACCGTCCCGGAGGCATCAGCCGACAGGGGTGACGGTGGCGGACTGGCGCCATGGCGGAGACCCGCCAGAAGTCCCTACGAACCGGCACTCCTCGGGCGCACCTGGCAGCGCGGGCAGAAGAACGACGACCGGTTCATGAAGGCGACCCGCCGGATCGGCGTACCGCACCGCCCGCAGGGCAGGCCCTCCTGGCCGTACGCCGCCAGCGACCGCTCGAAGTAGCCCGACTCCCCGTTGACGTTGACGTAGAGCGCGTCGAACGACGTGCCGCCCTGCGCCAGCGCCTCGCCCAGGACGTCGCGCACGTGCCCGAGCAGCTCCACGACCTGCCCGCGCCGCAACCGGTCGCCGGACCGGTCTCCGTGCAGCCGGGTCCGCCAGAGCGCCTCGTCGGCGTAGATGTTGCCGACGCCGGAGATCAGGCCCTGGTCGAGGAGGAGCCGCTTGATGCCCGCAGTCCGGCGTCGCACCCGGGCCACGAACAGGTCGTCGTCGAACTCGGGGTCGATCGGGTCGCGCGCGATGTGCGCGATCTCGGGCGGTAGCTCCGCTCCGCCGGCCGAGACCAGGAGGCCGCCGAACATGCGCTGGTCGATGAAGCGGAGCTCGGTGTGTGCAGGAACCCCTGACAGGTCCAGACCGAAGCGGACCCGGAGATGGGCCTCGTCGGGCGCGCCGGCCGGTTGGACGAGCATCTGCCCGCTCATGCCGAGGTGGCCGAGGAGCGCGTCCCCGTTGTCGAGAGGGAGCCAGAAGTACTTGCCGCGCCGGCGGGCGGCCTCGACCTGGCGCCCGGAGAGTGCAGCGACGAATCCCGCGGGACCCCGCGGATCCCGGCGGACCGGGCGGGGGTGCAGGACCTCGACCGCTGCCAGCCGGGCGCCGACGACGTGGCGCTCCAGGCCCGCGCGGACGACCTCGACCTCGGGGAGCTCAGGCACGCGGGCCGCCGGTCAGTCGGTGGCGTCCGCGACCGCGGACATCGAGGCGAGGATCTCGCCGTACGCCGTCTCGGCGGCGCCCTGCTCGGCTTCCTTCTTGGACCGGCCGGTGCCGTTGCCGTAGAGGGTCTCGGCAACCCGGACCTGGGCGGTGAAGGTCTTGGCGTGGTCGGGGCCCTCGTCCTGGATGACGTACTCGGGCACTCCGAGGCTGTGCTCGGCGGCGAGCTCCTGGAGGGACGTCTTCCAGTCGAGGCCGGCGCCCATGGCCGAGGCGGCCTCGATGAGCGGGTCGAAGAGCAGGTGGACGACCGCGGCAGAGGTCTCGATGCCGGAGCTCAGGTGGACCGCGCCGATCACGGCCTCGACGGTGTCGGACAGGATCGACGCCTTGTCGCGACCGCCGGTGGCCTCCTCGCCGCGACCCAGCTTGATGTACTGGCCGAGACCGATCTTGCGGGCGACCTCGGCGAGGGCGCGGGCGTTGACGACGGCAGCACGGAGCTTGGCCAGCCGGCCCTCCGAGAGGTCGGGATGGAGCAGGTAGAGCGTCTCGGTGACGACGACGCCGAGCACCGAGTCGCCGAGGAACTCGAGGCGCTCGTTGGTCGGCAGGCCGCCGTTCTCGTAGGCGTACGACCGGTGCGTCAGGGCGCGGTCGAGCAGCCCGGGGTCGAGGTCAGGATCCCCAAGCGCTCGACTCAGTTCGTCGTAGACGCTGATGGCCGGATGCCTGGATCAGGCGTGCTGGATCAGAGGACCTGGCGACGGTCGGCGCGAGCGCCGTACTGGCCACAGGTGCCGCACGCGCGGTGCGGGAGGTGCTTCGCACCGCAGGCCGGGTTGGCGCAGGTCACCAGCGTGGGGGCGACAGCCTTCCACTGCGAGCGACGGTGCCGCGTGTTGCTGCGCGACATCTTCCGCTTCGGAACAGCCACTGTCTTCTCCTCGTTAGTTCTGGTCTTCGGGATTGAGCTCGGCCAGCGCGGACCACCGGGGGTCGATCGCCCCTTCGTGTGCGTGGTCCGGATCGTCGGCGAGCCGCGCCCCGCAATCGGGACACAGTCCGGGACAGTCCGGCTGGCACAGCGGCTGGAACGGCAGTGCAAGCACCACCGCCTCCCGCAGGAGCGGCTCGAGGTCGAGCAGGTCGTCCTCGAGTCTGCTGGTCTCGTCGTCCTCCTCGGAGTCGCCCCGCTCACGGTGTCGAGTGTCGTCGTACTCGAACAGCTCCTGGAACGTCACCTCGATGTCCTCGTGGATCGGCTCCAGGCACCGCGCGCACTCGCCCTCGACCACGGCTGTCGCCGTGCCCGTGACCAGGACGCCCTCCATGACCGCCTCGAGCCGCAGGTCGATGTCGACCGGCGAACCCTCGGTGACCGAGAGGACTTCGATGCCCAGATCTGCCGGGGCCGGGGCCGTGAGCGTCACTTCCCGCTGGGACCCCGGGCGGCGGCCGAGCTCGCGAGTATCGAGCACGAGCGGCGCCCTCGGGTCCAGGCTGGTCATGTGATCACTCCCGGTCCGGACACAACAGATCAGCGAGAATCGTATCGGTCGGTCCACGAGCGACCAAAATCAGCCGCTCAGGCACCGGCCTGCCGCTCGGCCAGCCGTGCGGTGAGCCGCTCGAACACCGCGGGTGGCACCAGGCCCGACACGTCGCCACCGAACGACGCGACCTCCTTCACCAGGCTCGACGACACGAACGACATGCTCGGGTCGGTCATCAGGAACACGGTCTCGACGTCGGTGAGGTGCGCGTTCATCTGCGCCATCTGCAGCTCGTAGTCGTAGTCGCCGGACCCGCGGAGGCCCTTCACGATCGCCTGCGCCTCGATGTCGCGGCAGAAGTCCGTGACCAGGCCGGTGAAGCCCTGGACGTTGACGTTCGACCACGGGCTGACGGCGGCGGCGATCATCTCCAACCGCTCGTCGGAGGTGAACAGCCGGTTGGACGTCGCCGACTTCGACTTGTTCACCCCGACCGCGACCACGACCTCGTCGAACAGGGCGGCGGCCCGGCCGAAGATGTCGAGGTGACCATTGGTCACCGGGTCGAACGAGCCGGGGCAGACAGCACGACGCATGCCGCCACCGTAGTGGTTACGAGGTTTCGCGATCCCCAGCCGCCGCGTACCAGAGCGTGGTCTCGCCGTATTTCTTCCTCCCCCGCTTCCCAGGGAGCGGCACCAGGCCATGCGGCCAGCCCGGTGCCGGGCTGCGGGAGCCGCGCTCCACGACCACCACGGCGTCCTCGGCGAGCCAGCCCTGGGCAGCGAGCAGCGCGAGGTCGTCGGCGACGGCGAACTCGTCGAGGGGGTACGGCGGGTCCGAGAACACCAGGTCGTACGGCGCGTCCGCACCGCCCGCGAGCGCCCAGGTGACCGATCCCTCGAGGATCCGTGCAACGTCGCACCCGACCGTGCGCGCGTTGCGGCGGATCACGTCGGCGGTACGGCGGTCGGACTCGACGAAGGTGACCGCGGCGGCACCGCGCGACCACGCCTCGAGCCCGATCGCGCCGGACCCGGCGTAGAGGTCGAGCACCCGGAGGCCGTGCAGCGAGCCCGCCCAGGACTGGATCGCCGAGAACAGCGCCTCGCGCACCCGGTCGCTGGTGGGTCGGGTGCGGTCGCCCTTCGGGGTCTCGATCCGGCGACCACCGGCCGCGCCGGCAATGATCCGCGTCATGGTTTTCTGGGGTCCCTGCGGAGTTGTTCGGAGGATTGAAGGTGCGGGTTCGCTTCATGGTGCAGACCGATTGGGGGTGAAGAACTCCGTGGGGTCATCATGATTTGTCGACGAAGTCGCCCTGCTGGGAGCGCTCGAGATCGGTGACGGCGTCGGCGAGGAGCGGCGCGTCGACCAGTGCGGGATCCTCCGCGAGCAGTGCCTCGGCAGCCTTCCGGGCGGCGACGATGGTGTCCTCGTCGCGGAGCACGCGCAGGTTCTCGAGGCTGGACCGGCGGCCGGCCTGCGACGCACCCAGCACGTCGCCCTCTCGTCGCTGCTCGAGATCGATCCTGCTGAGCACGAAGCCGTCCGTCGTGCCGGCCACGGCATCGAGTCGCGCCCGGGCCGGTGAGGTCGGGTCCTCGGCGTGCGTCACCAGCAGGCAGAGTCCCGGCAGGCCGCCCCGGCCGACCCGGCCGCGGAGCTGGTGGAGCTGGGAGACGCCGAACCGGTCGGCGTCGAGGATCACCATCATGGTCGCGTTGGCGACGTCGACGCCGACCTCGATCACGGTCGTGGACACAAGCACGTCGACCTCGTGGCGGGCGAACGCCCGCATCGTCGCCTCCTTCTCGTCGGCCGGGAGCTTGCCGTGGAGGCGAGCGACCCGCAGGCCCTGCAGCGGCCCGGCCGCCAGCCGTTGGACGACCTCCTCAACCGCGGCGAAGGACGCGGTGGCGGGGACGGGGTTGCCGTCCTCGTCGAGGTCGACCATCTCGTCCTGGTCGGCCTCGGCGTCGTCACCGGCGATCCGCGGGCAGACGACGTAGACCTGGTGGCCCTTCTCGACCTCCTCGCGCACCCGTGCCCACGCCCGGTCGAGCCACGCCGGCTGCTCGGCGAGCGGCACCACGTTGGTCTGGATGGACGCCCGGCCGGCCGGCAGCTCGCGCAGCGTCGACACCTCGAGGTCGCCGAAGACGGTCATGGCGACGGTGCGTGGGATCGGGGTCGCCGTCATCACCAGCAGGTGCGGCGGCACCGTCGCCTTGTCGATCAGCGCGGCTCGCTGCTCGACGCCGAACCGGTGCTGCTCGTCGACCACCACCAGGCCGAGATCGACGAACTGCACCTGGTCCTGCAACAGCGCGTGGGTGCCGATCACGATCCCGGCTTCGCCGCTGGCGGCGCGCAGCAGCGGCTCGGTGCGCTGGGTCTTGGTCATCGAGCCGGTCAGCAGGTCGACGCGGGTCCCCTCCGCCGAGCCGAAGATGGTGCCGCCGGCGGCGAGCTCGCCCAGCATGGTCACGATCGAGCGGTAGTGCTGCTGGGCGAGCACCTCGGTCGGTGCGAGCAGCGCAGCCTGCCCGCCGGAGTCGACCACCCGCAGCATCGCCCGAAGCGCGATCAATGTCTTGCCGGAGCCGACCTCGCCCTGGAGCAGCCGGTTCATCGGATGCGGCTCGGCCAGGTCGTGCGCGATCTGCTCGCCGATCTGACGCTGGCCGTCGGTGAGCGTGAACGGCAGCCGCTCGTCGAAGGCGAGCTGCAGCGCACCGTCGCCGCCGGTGCGGGCGGTCGCGCCGAGCTCGCGCAGAGCCCGGCGCCGCCGGGCCAGGACCAGCTGGGTGACCAGGGCCTCCTCGAACCGGAACCGGTGCTGGGCCCGCGCGACCTGGTCGCGACGGTCCGGAGCGTGGATCCAGTCGACGGCGGTGACCACGTCGAGTACGTCGTACTCCTCGCGGACCGCGGCGGGCAGCAGCTCGGGGAGCTCGCCGACCTGTGCACGCGCAGCCCGGACGGCGCGCGCGACGTCCCAGGTCTGGAGGCCCTTGGTGAGCGGGTAGATCGGGTAGAGGTCGCCGATCTCGTCGACGATGCTCTCGTCCTCGTCGGCGATCCCGAAGATCGTCATCGCGGGGTTGGTGAGCTGCCAGTCGTCGCGGAACCGCTCGGCCCGGCCGAGGAACACGCCGCGGCGGCCGGTCGCGACCCTGCTCTGCTGCCAGTTCGACATCTTCTCGTTCTTGGCGAAGAAGGTCATCTTCAGAGGCGGTCCGTCCGTGCTCAGCACAGCCTCGACGCGGTAGGCCGGCCGGCCCGTCCGGCGGTCGGTGTAGGTGTGCTGCTTGCACTCGACGATCTCGCCGACCACGCACAGGAACTGGCCGACCTTGAGATCGCGGACCTTGGTGAGGCTGCCGGTGTCGAGGTAGCGGCGTGGGAAGTGATGTAGCAGGTCGCCGACCGTACGCAGACCGAGTCCGTCCTCGAACTTCTTGCGCCTCGCCGGCGTCACCTTGCCGAGCGCCGCCGCGATCGGTGAGTCCAGGGTGGTCAAGCTGCGCCTCTCACTCGACGGACATCAGGAGCGGGTAGCGCTCCTGGCCACCGTCGTACACCACGGTGTCGACATGGGGGTGCTGCTCCTCCACCCAAGCCGCCGCGCGCTCGGCGATGTCACCGGCGTCCTGGCCGCGGACGAGGGTGACCAGCTCACCACCGGCAGCCAGCAGCCGATCCAGCACGGCGACCGCGACCTCGCCGAGGTCGTCCCCGATGATCGCGAAGTCGCCCGCGATGACGCCGAGGACGTCGCCGGGGCGGCAGGGACCGGCCGACGTCATCGCCTCCTTGACGGCGACGGTGACCGCGCCGTGCTTCACGTGGCGCGCGGTTGCGGTCATCTCGGTGACGTCCTGGTCAAACGTGCGGCCGGGCTCGTGCACGGCGATCGCGGCCAACCCCTGGACCTGTGCCTCGGTGGGGATGACCGAGATCCGCAGCGAGTGGCCGACCCCGTCGGACTCCGCGGTGCTCGCGGCGACGCGGGCGGCGCGCACCGAGTCGTGGTCGTTGGGAAGGATGATGATCTCCTGAGCCCCGCTCCCGGCGATCGCATCGAGCAGCTGGCCGGTCGACGGACGGCGCCCGGGCCCGCCCACGACCACGAGGGCGCCGGCGTCGGCGTACAGCGCGGCCAGACCGGGTCCGGCCGCGACGGCGATCACGGTGCGCCCGGTCCGTACCGGCGTCCGGGTGCCGCTGGAGGCTTCGCCCGCGGCAGCGGCGACCTGCTCGGCGAAGTGGGTGACCCGGATCCGGTGCGGCCGGCCGATGGCCAGGCCCGCCTCGATGGCTGCGCCGACGTCGTCGACGTGGGCATGCACGTTCCACAGCCCGTCACCACCGACGACCACGACCGAGTCGCCGAGCTCGCCCAGGCGGGCCCGGAGCGGCGGGATCTCGCCGTCCTGGGTGTCGAGCAGGTACATCACTTCGTAGGACGGGCCCTCGCTGCTGAGGTCTCCGGCGCCGGACGGCGCCAACTGCGGCACCGGGATCGCGTGCTGGCCGAGCGGCTGGGTCACCGGCACCGGGCGCTTGCCCGTGAGGACCGTCTCTGCCGCGTCGAGGATCACGCAGATCCCGCGGCCGCCGGCGTCGACCACGCCGGCGCGGGCGAGCACCTCGAGCTGCTCCGGGGTGCGTGCCAGCGCTTCCCGAGCGGCCGCCGCAGCGGCGCGGAGGACGTCGCGGGACCGGGCAGCGGGGTCCTTCACGGCTTCCACGGCGGCGTCGGATGCGGCCCGGGACACGGTGAGCATGGTCCCCTCGACCGGCTCCCCCACCGCCGCGTAGCTCGCCTCGGTCGCCTGCCGCAGAGCCTCCGCCATCACCTCGGCGTTGCGGCCGTCGGCGGTGGCCGAGGCGATCCGACGTGCGATCGCCCCCAGCATCTCGCTGAGGATGACCCCGGAGTTGCCCCGAGCGCCGAGCAGCGCGCCGCGGGAGAACGCCGCCAGCGCCGCGCGCTTCGGTGCACCCGGGACCTCACGGATCGCGTCGCGGGCGGCCGCGATCGTGAGGTACATGTTGGTGCCGGTGTCGCCGTCGGGCACCGGATAGACGTTGAGGGCGTCGATCTCCTCGCGCGCCTTCGACAACGCGTCGACGGCGATGTCGACGAACCGCAGCACGGTGTCGAGCTCGATGCCGCCTGCCATGGGGTCAATCTAGTGTGATGCCACGATTTCGGGCTGCTGCCACCCTTCGGCTAATCTGATCCGGTTGCCCTCTCAGCGGGGCGACCCATGAACTTGAGTCAGATCCCGATCCGTAGGAGCAAACCCGTGGCTGCCGTCTGCGACATCTGCGCGAAGAAGCCGGGCTTCGGCAACAACCGGCCGTGGTCGCGCAAGATCACCAAGCGTCGCTTCAACCCGAACATCCAGCGCGTCCGCGCCAAGGTCAACGGCACCCCGAAGCGCCTCAACGTCTGCACCGGCTGCATCAAGGCCGGCAAGGTCACTCGCTGACCGCAGTCTGAAACGGATCGGCCGCCACGAACGTGGCGGCCGTTCGCATTTCCCCGCGCTGAGGACGCCGGCGGCGCGCGACCACCGTCCACCTCGACTGCGTGCGCGGCAGCGTGGCGCACCGCGGCGAAGCCGCATCGTGCGGCGCCCCCGGGCCGAGCGAAGCGATGGTCCGGGCGGTGTCGCACGATCTGCGACACGCTCGCGCAATCAACTCAAAAGTGCGTCCAGCCAACCGAGCCGTCGTACGGCGAGCCGTCGACCGTGACGGCCGGCCCGTGCGGTCCCGGCTCGGTGACAGCGCCGATCCGCAACCAGTCGTCGGGCAGCCCCGAGCCGGCCGGGAAGGTGGCCAGCAACGCGTGGTCGTCCCCGCCGCCGAGCACGAACGACAGGGGATCCGCGCCGGTCGCGCTGGCGACGGCAACGAGGGGGTCGGGGACCTCGAGGGTCGCCGACGTGATGTCGATGCCGACACCGCTCGCCCTCGCGACGTGCGCTGCGTCGGCGAGGAGACCGTCGGACACGTCGATCATCGCGGTGGCGCCCGCCTCCGCCGCCACTGCGCCGGCGTCGTACGGCGGCTGCGGACGTCGGTAGGCGTCGACCAGCACCCGAGGCGAGCGGAATCCGCGCCCCAGCACCGCCAGGCCGCCGGCCGCCCACCCCTGACGACCGCGGAGCGCGACGACGTCGCCGGCCTGCGCGCCGGAGCGCAGGACCGGGGAGACGGCGCAAGAGCCGATCACCGTCACCGCGATCGCGATCTTCTCCGAGCTCGTCACGTCGCCGCCGACGACGCCCGCGCCGACCTCCGCGCATTCCTCGGCGAATCCCCGGACGAAGTCGAGGGCCCATCGGGCCGGCAACGTCGGCGGCGCGGCGAACCCGACCGTCAGCCAGGTCGCCCGGCCGCCCATGGCATTGATGTCGGAGAGGTTCTGCGCGGCGGCGCGGTGGCCGACGTCGACCGCGTCGGCCCAATCCTTGCGGAAGTGCCGTCCCTCGACCATCAGGTCCGTCGAGACCACGACGTGGCCCTTGCGGACCCGCAGCACGGCTGCGTCGTCACCGGGCCCGACCAGCACGTCCTCGCCGGGGGCAACCTCCCTCACGATCCGGGCGACGCGGTCGATCAGGCCGAACTCGCCGAGGTCGGCCAGCGTCACGTCAGGAGCGGGGAGGGGGTCGGGCACAGCCCCCATCCCACCAGATCGGCCGACCCCGTCGAAGAGGCGGTCGGGGCATCCGCGCGGTAGGTTGCGTCGTGACCGTCGTGTCGTCGGTCACCGTCCGTCGACCTCAACCTCCGAGGAGTGCAACCAATGGTGGTGCAGGCCTACATCTTGATCCAGACCGACGTCGGCAAGGCCGCGGACGTCGCCAAGGCGATCGCCGAGGTCAAGGGCGTCACGCTCGCCGAGGACGTCACCGGTCCGTACGACGTGATCGTTCGCGCCGAGGCCCGCAACGTCGACGAGCTGGGCAAGCTGGTCGTCTCGAAGGTCCAGAACCTCGACGGCATCACCCGCACCCTCACCTGCCCGGTCGTCCACATCTGAGTCCGATTGCGCGAGCGTGTCGCAGACGGCGCGCAGTCGACGTGATCAGGGGTTACGGCTACTTGGCGGCGACCGGCGTCGGCATTGCGGTCCTGACGGCTTGCGGCGGACCGGTCGAGGTCGATGTGCCGGATGTCGACGCGGCGGACGCGGCCGCCTGCGAGGCGTTCACGGACGCGTTGCCGGACACCCTGGCCGACGAGGAGCGCGTCGACATCGAGCCGGCCGATGCCCCGGCGGCGGCCTACGGCGATCCTCCGATCGTCGTGACCTGCGGCGTCGACAGCCCGGAGGGATTCGGTCCGGGCGCCCAGTGCGAGCTGGTCAACGACGTGCCGTGGTACATCCCGTCGGAGCAGTACGACGACCTCGACCTCGACCTGGAGATCACGTCAGCGTGGCACGAGCCACGGGTGCAGGTCGTGATGCCGGCCGATCTCCGGGGCGACGGGCTGGAGGCCGGGATCATGGCGGTGCTCTCGCCGCTCGTCGACCAGCACCTGACCGCGGTCGGCACCTGCGACCTGTGACGGCTCCCGGTGCCCGGACGACTAGCGCCCGCCACTGACGTCGAGGAACGCGCCCGTCGTGAACGACGACTGCGGAGACAACAGCCAGCAGATCGCGGCTGCCACCTCCTCGGCCCGTCCGGCCCGCCCCATCGGGACCGACGGCGCGACCCGCGCGAGCCGGCCGGGCGCGTGGATCCCGGTATCGATGAAGCCCGGCCGGACGCCGTTGACTCGGATCCCGCGTCCGGCCACCTCCTGGGCCAGCCCGGTCGTGAGCGCGTCGAGGGCAGCCTTGGAGGCGGCGTAGTCGACGTACTCCCCCGGTGAGCCGAGCACCGCCGCCCGCGACGAGACGTTCACGATCGACCCGCCGTCGGTCATCCGTCGCACGGCCTCGCGGGCGCACAGGAAGGCCCCGAGCACGTTCACCTCCAGCAGTCGACGGATCCTGCCGGCCTCCAGGTCGACGACGCTCCCAGCCGGCGCGACGATGCCCGCGTTGTTGACGAGGCCGCGCAGCGGCCCGGCGTCGGCCGGCAGCGACCCGAACAGCTCCAGGACGTCGTCCTCCTCCGTCACGTCGACCCGTGCCGCGTCGGCGCGGCTGCCGAGCCCTCGGCACTCCTCGACGACGCGCCGCGCCTCGTCCTCCCCGGTCCGGTAGGTGATCCGGACGTCCCAGCCCTCGGCCGCCGCCCGCCGCGCGGTGGCCGCACCGATCCCCCTGCTGCCGCCGGTGATGACCACCAGCCCGGACGGCTGCTCCGCGGGTGTTCCGGTCGTCATCGGAGGCCGGTGCCGCGCTGCAGCGCCAGTGTCACCAGCCGGTCGACGAGTGCCGGGTAGTCGAGCCCGGTGGCGGCCCACATCCGGGGGAACATCGAGAGCGGAGTGAAGCCGGGCATCGTGTTGAGCTCGTTGACGACCAGCGACCCGTCGGGCATCAGGAAGAAGTCGACCCGCGCGAGGCCTTCGCACCCGACCGCGAGGAACGCTCGCGCCGCCAGCGCCCGCAGCTCTCCGGCGGTCTCGTCGGGCAGGTCCGCCGGGACGTCGAGCTCGGTGGCCTCCTCGGGCAGGTACTTGGCCTCGAAGTCGTAGAACTCGTGGTCACCGGTGATCCGGATCTCCGCCGGCAGCGTGGTCTCGACCCCGCCGTCGAGCGTCTCGAGCACGCCGCACTCGACCTCGCGCGCCCCCTCGGCCGCCACCTCGACGAGGATCTTCGGGTCGTGCCGCAGCGCCCCCTCGATCGCGGTGTCGAGCTCGTCGGCGGTGTGCGCCTTGGCGATGCCGATGCTCGATCCCCCGCGGGCGGGCTTCACGAACGCCGGATAGCCGAGGTCGGCGACCCGCTTCCGCACCGCCTCCGGGTCCCCGGCCCAGTCCCGCGCGGTGACCGTTATTGAGGGCAGCACCGGCAGCCCGGCGGCGGCGAGCACGACCTTCATGTAAGCCTTGTCCATGCCGACGGCGGAGGCGAGCACCCCTGCTCCGACGTACCGCACCCCGGCCATCTCGAGCATCCCCTGGATGGTGCCGTCCTCGCCCCAGGGTCCGTGGAGGAGCGGGAAGACCACGTCGACCTCGCCGAGCTCGCGTGGCGGCGCGGCCGGCTCGCTCACCACGAGTCCGGCGCCGCTGCCGGTGCGGGTCAGGGTGACCGGTGACCGGTCGGCGTCGACGGACGGCAGCTGGTCGGGGCCCTTGATCTCGTGCCGGTCAGGATCGTCCGCCTCGAGCACCCAGCGGCCGTCGGGGGCGATGCCGACCGGGATCACGTCGTAGCGCTCCCGGTCCAGGGCTCTGAGCACGCTGCCGGCGGTCACGCACGAGATCGCATGCTCTGAGGATCTGCCGCCGAAGACGACGGCGACACGGGTACGGCGACCGGTGGGCTCGTTCATCGGCGAGAACCCTACCGTTGTCCCATGCCCCCATCCGTTGACCAGCCTGCTGACGACCTGCGGCCCGCGACGATCACGGTGACGGCGGGACGCCCGGCCCACGCGCCCGACGCCCCGCTCAACCCGCCGATCACGATGGCGTCGACGTACGTCGCCACCGGCGACCTCGAGTACGGCCGGTACGGCAACCCGACCTGGTCGGCGTTCGAGGACGTGCTCGGCACCCTCGAGGGAGGGCGGGCCCTCGCCTTCGCGTCCGGGATGGCGGCAGCCACCACCGTGCTCGACCTGGTGAGCCAGGGCGGCGGCGTGGTCGCGCCACGGCACTCCTACAGCGGGACGGTGATGGTGCTGGCAGACCTGGAGGCGCGCGGGCGCCTGCACAGCCGACTGGTCGACATCGCCGACACCGAGGCGGTGATCGCCGCGATGAACGACGACGAGGACTGCGCCGTGCTCTGGATCGAGTCGCCCACCAACCCGGCTCTCGAGCTCGCCGACATACCTGCGCTCGCGGCCGCGGCCCACGAGCTCGGCATCCGGGTGGTCGTGGACAACACGTTCGCCACTCCCCTGCGCCAGCAGCCGCTCTCGCTCGGCGCGGACATCGTGGTCCACTCGGCGACGAAGTACCTCGCCGGTCACAGCGACGTCCAGCTCGGCGCCCTGGTCGTCGACGACGACGAGGTGTTCGCCGCGCTCAAGAGCCGCAGGGACCTGGTCGGCGCGATCCCCGGTCCGTTCGAGACCTGGCTCGCACTTCGTGGCATGCGCACCCTCCACGTGCGCCTCGACCGGGCCCAGGCCAACGCCAAGGAGCTGGCGCGCCGGCTCGGCGAGCACCCGGCGATCGAGGAGGTCCGCTACCCCGGCTTCGGCGCGATCGTGGCGGCGGTCGTCGCCGGCGGGGCGCCGGCTGCCGACCTGCTCGCCCATGACGTACGCCTCTGGGTGCACGCCACGTCGCTCGGCGGTGTCGAGTCGACGCTCGAGCGCCGACGGCGCTGGAAGGCCGAGGCCGCGACCATCCCCGAGGGCCTGGTCCGGCTCTCCGTCGGCATCGAGGACGTCGAGGACCTGTGGGCCGACCTCGCCCAAGCGCTGGGTTCGCCCTCGGTCGTCGAGTAGCCGCTGCGACGGACCAGCAGCAGCGTATCGAGACGCACCGAGGTGCCCTTGGCCTGGCGTCGGCGGTCGGGTGCGGGCGTTTCGATACGCCCTCGCCTGGCGGCTCGGGCTACTCGACGACCGGCACTAGTCCATTTCGGCTTTGGTGTCGCGGCTGATGAAGGCCTCCATCATCCCGGCGGTGCTCATCCGTCCGGCGACGACCTCGTCGACGTGCTCGGCGATCGGGGCCTCGACGCCGGCCTTCTCGGCGAGTGCCCGGATCGAGGAGCAGGACTTCGCGCCCTCGGCGACCTGCCGGGTCGATGCGGAGACCTCCTCGACGGTCATGCCGAGCCCGAGCTTCTCGCCGAACGTCCGGTTGCGCGACAGCGGCGACGAGCAGGTGGCGACCAGGTCGCCGAGACCGGCGAGCCCCATCAGGGTGAGCGGGTTGGCGCCGAGCCGCATCGCCAGCCGGGCGGTCTCGGCGAGACCGCGGGTGATCAGCGACGCGGTGGTGTTGTCGCCGAAGCCCAGCCCGACCGCCATGCCGACGCTGAGCGCGACGACGTTCTTGTAGGCACCGCCGAGCTCACAGCCCAGCACGTCGACGCTGGTGTACGGGCGGAACGCCGGTGAGTGGCAGCGCTTCTGCAGCATCGTGGCGACGTCCTCGTCGACGCACGCCACCACCGAGGCGGCGGGTTCGCGGCGGGCGATCTCCTTGGCCAGGTTGGGTCCGCTGACCACGGCGATCCGTCCGGGATCGACGTCGGCGACCTCGTGGATCACCTCGCTCATCCGTTCCAGGGTGCCGAGCTCGATGCCCTTCATGAGGGACACCAGGACAGCGTCGGGCTCGAGGTAGGGCACGAAGGCCGGGAGGTTGGACCGCAACGACTGCGACGGCACGGCGAGCACGACGACGTCCGCGCCCGCCAGTGCCTGCTCGGGGTCGGCGGTCGCGGTGACGGCGCGTGGGAGCTCGATCCCTGCGAGGTAGTCGGTGTTCTCCCGCCGCTCGGTGATCGCCGCGGCGACCTCCTCGCGACGCGACCAGATCATGACGTCGTTGCCCGCGTCCGCAAGGACCATCGAGAACGCGGTGCCCCACGAACCAGCACCCAGTACAGCGACCTTGCTCATGCGATGTTCTTCCGATCCTTGAAGCGGTCACCATGGATGCGCATGTCGTAGCGCTCGTCGGGCGCCTCCTTGCCGCGGATCTGCTCGACCTCGCGCGTGATCGCGGCCATGATCCGGTCGGTCGCCTCGTTGACGACCTCCGGGGTGCGGGGCTGCTTGGCGGCCAGGTCGGTCAGGTCGACCGGTGGCCCGATGCGGGCGATGATCTTCTTGCGGGGAAACACGTGCGGCTTCTTCGTGTACGGCGGCAGGATCTCCTGCGCTCCCCACTGGCCGATCGGCACCACGGGGCACCCGGTCTCGAGGGCGATCCGGGCCGCGCCGGACTTGCCGCGCATCGGCCACAGGTCGGGGTCGCGGGTGATCGTCGCTTCGGGGTAGATGATCACGCACTGGCCGCGTCGTACGGCGGCGACCGCCGCTGAGAAGGCGCCCGCGGCACCGGCGGTCTCCCGGTAGACCGGGATCTGTCCGGCCGACCGCAGGAAGAATCCGAGGACCTTGTTGTTGAACAACCCCGACTTCGCCAGGTAACGCGGGATCCGGCCGTGGTCGTAGACGACGAGCGCCGAGGTGATCGGGTCGATGTGGGAGAGGTGGTTGAGCGCGATCACGAACCCGCCCTCGGTCGGGAAGTTCTTCTCGCCGTTGGCCCACTCGCGCTTGGTGGTGGCCAGCAGGGTGGGCTTGATGATCGCGACGGCGACGCCGATCGCCCAGTTGCGCTTCTCCTGCACCTTCCGCACCTTCACGGGGGCAGGCTACCGGCCCGTGACGTCCGCCACCCGCCAGGACACCGGCGGACGTCGACGGGCCACCTGACAGGATCGACCCGTGGTCGAGGACGCGGTGCAGCACGTCGTCGTGGTCCCCGTGAAGCCGCCGGGGGTCGGCAAGACGCGACTGGTCGGCGTGCCCGCCGAGCAGCGGATCGCGTTGGCGAGCGCCTTCGCGATCGACACCGTCGCCGCCTGTCTCGCCACCGAGGCCGTCGCGCACGTGTTGGTCACCACCGACGACGCGCGGTTCGCCACGACGCTGACCGCGTTGGGCGCCGAGGCGTGCCCCGACGGCGGGAGCGGCCTCAACCAGGCCCTCGTGCAGGCCGCCGCCGAGGCCGGTCGCAGGTGGCCCGGTCTGCGACCGGTCGCGCTCTGCGCCGACCTGCCCGCCCTCCGCGCGGAGGACCTCACGGCAGCTCTGGCGTCCGTCACGGGCGGGCCGGCGTACGTCGCCGATGCCGCAGGCACCGGGACCACCCTCTACACCGCGTCGTACGCCGACTTCGCGCCGCGGTTCGGCGCGGGCTCCGCCGGCGCCCATGCCGCTGCCGGCGCCGTCCCGGTGCGCGGCGTGCTGGCCGGCTTGCGGCACGACGTCGACGACCTGGTCAGCCTCCAGGCCGCGATCGCGCTCGGGGTCGGGCCCGCCACCCGGCAGGCTCTCGATGCGGGCGGCCTCGCGATCCCCGGCAACGGCAACGAGCCGCCCTCGTCGTGAGGACGGCCCGTCGCGGTTGGGTCGAGATCGCTACTTCTTAGACGTTGCCTTCTTCGCCGTCGACTTCTTGGCGGTCGACTTCTTGGCGGGTGCCTTCTTCGCAGGTGCCTTCTTGGCCGTCGACTTCTTGGCGGGTGCCTTCTTCGCAGGTGCCTTCTTGGCCGTCGACTTCTTGGCGGGTGCCTTCTTCGCAGGCGCCTTCTTGGCCGTCGACTTCTTGGCGGGTGCCTTCTTGGCCGTCGACTTCTTGGCGGGAGCAGCCTTCTTCGCCGTCGACTTCTTCGCCGTCGACTTCTTGGCGGGAGCAGCCTTCTTCGCGGCCGCCTTCACCGTGGCCGTTGCCTTCTTCGCCGCAGCCCTCGCCGGTGCCGCCGCCTTCTGCGCAGGAGGCGTCGCCTTCTTCACGGCCGGGAGCTTCTTCGCGCCGGAGATGACGTTCTTGAGGTCGGCGCCGGCGGTGAACTTCGGCACCGCCTTCTTCTTGGTCTTGATCCGGTCCCCGGTCTGCGGGTTGCGCACCCAACGTGCGTTGCGCACTGCTTTCTCGAACGACCCGAAGCCGGTGATGGCGACCTTCTCACCCTTGGCGACCTGGCGGGTGATCGTGTCGAGCACGGAGTCGAGTGCGTGCGAGGCAGCCTTGCGGTTCCCGTCGTAGCGCTCCGCGAGTGCATCGATGAACTGTGACTTGTTCACTACTTGTCCTTCCGCCGGGCCGGCCGTTAAGCCGTCCCTGAGCCGTAGAGTGCCGGGCCCCCGCCCGGCTTCCTTGTTCGGCACGCTAGGCACTCGTGGCCAACCTCACAATCACCACGCCGTGATTCACGACGTTTTTTTGGTCGGAAAGGGCGGAATTGGCCCAATTCACGCCACTTTCGTCACTCGCGCGCGTTTCGGGCGTCGTTATTCGGCGGCGCCGGGCCACAGCTCGTCGACCGCATAACGCTCCCCGATCGAGAAGTCGTACTGCACCAGACGCATGTCCTCGAGCAGCTGGGCCGACCGTGAATCCAGCGATTCTTCGGGGGTTTCGGCACCGTCGCTGGTGACGATGCGTCCGTGCTGCAGCGCGCTGATGCGGCGGTGCATGCGATCGAGCAGCGCGAGGTAAGGCGGCACCGGTGCGTCGGCGGCGCGGTAGACCAGCGGGAGGAAGAACGCCGGGCTGGTGAGTGGCATCGGACGGTGCACGTTCCCTTCGCTGTTCCACACGAAGAACGGCGTCTCGTAGAGGCCGAGCCCGTCGTTGTTGGCGTTCTTCACGTCGGAGTCGTAGATGCCCGGCAGATGGTCGCCGTAGAACAGGACGACGGTCTTCTCGTCGCTCGTCTCAAGCTCATGGAAGAAGTCGGCCAGCGCGACATCGGTGTGCTCGAGACCCCGCGCGTACTGGCCGATCCGGTCGTCCTGGTCGCCGCCGACGCCACTCACGTCGATCGGGTCGTCGTAGTTGCCCTCGACCGGGATGTGGTTCTGCATGGTGACCAGGTTGATCATCAGCGGGTCGTCGTGGTCCTCGATCTGGTGGAGCACCTCGTCGAACGCCGCAGCGTCGTCGATGTAGGGGTTGTCGTCGATCATCTCCTGCGACTGCATCGACGTGTCGTGGATGAACTCCTCGAAGCCCAGCGTCCGGTAGACCTGCTCACGTTTGTAGAGGCCGACCATGAACGGGTGGATCGCGATCGCCTTGTGGCCCTGCGACTTGAACCACCCCACCGCCGACGGGTAGCTCGAGTAGTCGGCGACGAGCATCTGGTAGGGCGAGACCATCTGGGGACGGAACAGTGCGATCGACTGTCCCGTCAGGGTCTCGAACTCCATGTTGGCGGTGCCGCCGCCGTACAGCTGCGCGAGCATCGTGCCCGACGTCGTCTCCTCCATCGTGGCGCGGGTCCGCAGGATCGGGTCGCGCTCGAGCTCGAAGCCGTCGAGCTGCGTGGGATCCGTGAACGACTCGCTGAGCACGAGCACCACGTTGACGTCGTCGAGGCTCCCGGTGCGGGTGCGGTTGATGCGCTCCGCCGCGGCGGTGTAGCGCGCGGACACCTGGTCCATGGCGGCCTGGTCGTAGCCCGGGGGCGTGGCCATCGCGGAGATCGGCATGTTGTAGAGGAAGCCGCCGACGAAGCCGTTGCTGCGGTAGTTGGTCTTCTGGTTCCAGTAGCGCCAGTGCTCGCCGCGGACCTCGTAGGCCTTGCGCCAGAGGTTGCCCGGCTCGTTGAACTTCGTCGTCTGGAAGAGCAGCGTGGCGGTCACCAGGAGTACGCCGACGCGGAGCAGTCCGAGCTGCACCGCCTGGCGCCGGGGCAGCCTGCGCAGCGACGGTCGCGGGTAACGACGGCCCAGCCGGCGACCGACCATGACGCACGCGGCGACCACGACGGCGAGCGCGAGCACCAGCAGCGCGACCATCCACGGTGAGACGAACGCGCTGAGGAACCCAGGCTCGCTGAGGAAGTCGATGTCGCTGGGGTAGATCGGCTCCTCGCGCAGGATGATCTTGACCCGGTTGGCGGCAGCGACGGGGATCACGACCGCCGACAACAGGCCGATCGACCACCACAACCGCCCGATGAGCGACCAGACGAAGAGCAGCAGCAGCCAGACCACGAGGGTGTCGGCGTAGAAGGCGATGCCGGTGACGAACTGGTCGAGGAGCCACCGCGGTTCACCCCGCCACAACGTCGACACCTCGAGCACGAGGGTCAGGACGACGGCGGCCAGCAGCGAGACGCCCGCGCCGCGGCGGAGCACGACGTCCGGTCCGTGCGGCTCCTCGACGGCCGGCCCGACCTCGCGCGGGCGGCCGGCGTCGGGCGCGCGATCCTCCCCCTCGTCCCCCTGTGCCGGCAGCGGCGGGTCGGCGACGGACGAGGTGGACACAGGGTGAATCGTAGGTTGCCGCAGAGCGGCACACCTACCCGGCGACACCCGGCGCGCCGGGCGCCGTACCCCTCCTCAGGTCATGAAGCCTGCGCCGCGCGGTACTCCCCCGCCCTCGCCACCAGCGCGGCGTGCAGCTCCCGCACCTGGAGCGACACCGGCAGGCTCGTGCGCTGCCGCACGACGAGCGTCACCAGGGTGGGATCGCCGGCGATCGGCCGGGTGACGATCAGCCCGGCGCGGTGCAGCGGGTCGCCGACGACGCTGTAGTCCGGGAGCACGGTCACCCCGAGGCCCTCGGCGACGAGTGCCTTGCCCATCTCCGCGCCGTCGGTGCTGTGGCACGCGTGCGGCAGCTCGGTGCCGAAGACCCGGTGCACGTAGCGATGCATCAGGTAGCCCGCCCGCATCATCACGAACCGCTGGCGGCGCAGGTCCTCGATCGACACCTGCGACAGGGCTGCCAGCGGGTGATCGGCCGGAAGCACGGCGACCGGCCGTCCGTGCAGGAGGTCGGTGCCGACCAGGCCGGCGGGGGCGTCGTCACCGTCGAGCACGTTGACCAGGCCCAGGTCGAGAGTGCCCTCGGCGAGACCCTCGTCGATCTGGGCCTGCTGGAGCGTCAGCACCTCGACGGTCGCCGCCGGCCGGCTGGCCTGGAACGTGCGCACCGCGGGCACCAGGAGGGTCGCCGTCGCGGCGTGGACGGTGCCGAGGCGGACCAACCGCGCGTCGACGCGCTGGTCACCCGCGGCCGCCCGCAGCCGGTCGACAGCCGCCAGCACCTCCTCCATGTAGGGCAACAGCTCCCTGCCCTCCCTGCTGATCCGGGCCCCGGTCCGGCGCCGGTCGAGCAGGGTCACCTTGAGCTCGCGCTCGAGCTTGGTCACCGACTCGCTCAGGGCCGGCTGGGAGAGATGGAGTCTCTCGCTGGCGCGGCGGAGTGACCCGTGCTGGGTCACCGCCGCGAGGTACTCGAGCTGTTCGATCCGCATGCTGTGCCGCCTTCGTCCCGGGTGAGTGATAGGGCTGCCCGATCGACTGATCCGGGACTCCTGCCAGTGGTTCCTTGTGTCGGACCTAAAGACTAGTAACTTAGTAGACAAAGAACAAACAACGCGCCGAGACCAGGAGCCACCATGACCCTCAACCCGCCCGTGGACCCCGAGTCCTTCGCGACCCCGCTCAAGTTCGCCTACTGGGTCCCCAACGTCAGCGGCGGCCTGGTCGTGAGCAAGATCGAGCAGCGCACGGACTGGGGCTACGACTACAACAAGCAGCTCGCCCAGCTGGCCGAGAACAACGGATTCGACTACGCGCTCTCCCAGGTGCGCTACATCGCGTCGTACGGCGCCGCCTACCAGCACGAGTCCACCGCCTTCAGCCTCGCGCTCCTGCTCGCGACCGAGCGGCTCAAGGTCATCGCCGCGATCCACCCCGGCCTCTGGCACCCGGGCGTGCTCGCCAAGTGGATCGCGACGGCCGACCAGCTCTCGGGTGGCCGGGCAGCGGTCAACGTCGTGAGGGGCTGGTTCAAGGACGAGTTCACCAAGCTCGGGGAGCCGTGGCTCGAGCACGGCGAGCGCTACCGCCGCTCCGAGGAGTTCATCCGCTACCTGCGGGAGATCTGGACCTCCGAGCACGCCGAGATCAACGGCGACTTCTACCGGCTCCACGACTTCGACCTGAAGCCGAAGCCGGTCATCACCCGGGACCGGCCGCATCCCGAGGTCTTCATGGGCGGCAACTCCACCGACGCCCGCGGCATGGGCGGGCGGGTCACCGACTGGTACTTCGCCAACGGCAACACCCCCGACGGCATCAGCGAGCAGATCAGTGACGTCAGCGACGTGGCCACGGTGCACGGCCGCACCGTGAGGTTCGGCGTCAACGGCTTCCTCATCGGCCGGCCCACCGAGCGCGAGGCACGCGACGTGCTCCGCGAGATCGTCGACAAGGCCGACCGCGAGGCGGTCGAGGGCTTCGGCTCCGCCGTGAAGCAGGCCGGCCAGAGCACCGGCGACCGTAAGGGGATGTGGCAGGACTCCGAGTTCGCGGACCTGGTGCAGTACAACGACGGCTTCCGCACCGGTCTGATCGGGACACCGGAGCAGATCGCGACCCGGATGCTCGAGTACAAGCGGCGCGGCGTGAATCTCTTCCTGCTCGGCTTCCTCCACTACCTCGAGGACGTCGAGTACTTCGGTCGCGAGGTGCTCCCCATCGTCAGGGAGCTCGAGGCGGCCGAGCTGGAGCGCGTCTGATGACGGCTCTGCACGAGGTCCACGAGCTCGCTGAACCACTCGCACCCGGCCGGGCCGACGTCCCCGTGCTCGGACCGAACAAGGCGGTCGAGGTGGCGCGGGAGCTCGGCGCGCGGTTCGCCGCCGGATCCGCGGAGCGCGACCGACGGCGACTGCTGCCGACGGAGCAGCTGGAGCAGCTCTCGGCGTCGGGACTGCTAGCCGTCACCGTGCCGAGGGAGTACGGCGGCGCCGACCTCTCCGCGGAGACGCTCGCCGAGGTGGTCCGGCTCGTCGCCGCGGGCGATCCCAACGTCGCCCAGATCCCGCACAGCCACTTCGTCTACGTCAACGTGCTGCGCGAGCAAGGGACCGCCTCGCAGAAGGAGCGGCTCTTCGGCGACGTGCTGGGGGGAGCCAGGTTCGGGAACGCGCAGTCCGAGATCCGCAGCAAGCACGTCCGCGACCACGCGACGACGCTGCGACCGCTGGGGCCCCGGATCGGCTCCGGACCGGCCCGCGCCGCCGAGTGGGTGCTCGACGGCAGCAAGGGCTACTGCACCGGAGCGCTCTTCGCGCACTGGATCCCGGTGCTCGCCCACCTCGACGAGGACGGACCGCTCCACGTCGCGTGGGTCGAGCGCAACGCGCCCGGAGTGACGGTGATCGACGACTGGGACGGCGTCGGTCAGCGGACGACCGCGAGCGGCACGGTGCGGCTCGACCAGGTGCGGGTGCCGTCGGACCTCATCACGCCGTACTACCTCACGTTCGAGCGACCGCAGACATTCGGCGCGTTCGCCCAGCTGTTGCACGCCGCGATCGACGCGGGCATCGCCCGCGCGGCGCTGGCGGACGCGGCAGAGTTCGTGACCACGCGGAGCCGCCCCTACCCGGACGCCGAGGTGGAGCGCGCCGCGGACGACCCGCTGGTGGTGCACGCCTTCGGCGAGATCGAGCTCCAGGTCCGGACTGCCGAGGCGCTCCTCGCCGAGGCCGGCCGCGCCGTGGACCGCGCGAACGACGACCTCAACGATTCGACCGCGGGCCAGGCCAGCCTCGCGGTGGCCGCCGCCCGGGCGGCGGCGACCACGGCGTCCGTCGACGCCGGCAGCCGGCTGTTCGAGGTGTGTGGCACCCGGTCCGCGCTGGCGTCGCTGGTGCTCGACCGGCACTGGCGCAACGCCCGCATCCACACCCTGCACGACCCCGCCGGTTGGAAGGTCCAGCACCTCGGTCGCTACGCGATCGACGGCACCCTCCCGCCTCGCCACGGACAAGTTTGATTGGCCGAGCGCGTCGCAGACGCCGCTCGCCGCACGGGCGCTCGCTCCGCTCGGCCCGCGGGCGTCGCGCCGTGCCGCTTCGCGGCGGTGCGCCACGCTGCCGGCCCGAAACCGATCGAAAGGAAAGATTGTGTCGCTCAACTTCCACTGGTTCCTGCCGACCAACGGCGGGGACGGACGGCACGTCGTCGGCGGCGGCCACGGGATCTCGCCGGGTCGCTCCGGGCGGGCCGGCGACGTCGCCTACCTCACCCAGGTCGCGCGCGCAGCGGAGGACAACGGCTTCGAGGCGGCGCTGACCCCCACCGGCGCCTGGTGCGAGGACGCCTGGCTGTCGACGGCGATGCTGAGCCAGACGTCGGAGCGGCTGAAGTTCCTCGTCGCCTTCCGTCCTGGTCTGGTCGCGCCGTTCCTCGCGGCGCAGATGGCCGGGACCTTCCAGAACCTCAGTGGCGGACGACTGCTGCTCAACGTCGTCACCGGCGGCGAGCCCCACGAGCAGCGCATGTACGGCGACTTCTTGGACAAGGACGGCCGTTACGCACGGTGCGGCGAGTTCCTGGAAGTCGTACGCCGGCTCTGGGCCGGGGAGACCGTCGACTTCGACGGCGAGCACCTCGCCGTCACCGGCGCGTCGCTCGACCAGATCCCCGACCCAGTGCCGGCGATCTACTTCGGCGGGTCCTCGCCCGCCGCCGGTCGGGTGGCCGCTCGTCACGCCGACGTCTACCTGACCTGGGGCGAGCCACCGGAGGCGGTGGCCGAGAAGATCGCGTGGATCCGGGGACTGGCGGCCGAGGAGGGTCGCGACGACACCCGGCCGATCCGATTCGGCATCCGGATGCACACCATCACCAGGGACACGTCGACCGCGGCGTGGACCGAGGCGGACCGGCTGCTCGCCCAGATCCCCGAGGAGTCGATCCAGCGGGTCCAGGACGGCCTGCGCCGCAGCGAGTCCGAGGGACAACGGCGGATGCTCGCGCTGCACGGCGGGAGCTCGGACAACCTCGAGGTCCATCCCAACGTCTGGGCCGGCATCGGCCTGGTCCGCGGCGGCGCCGGGACCGCGCTGGTCGGCAGCCACGAGGAGGTCGCCGACCGGATCGAGGAGTACGCCGCCCTCGGGATCGACGAGTTCATCCTCTCGGCGTACCCCCACCTCGAGGGTGCCTACTGGTTCGGCGAGGGCGTGCTGCCGATCCTCGCGGAGCGCGGGCTGTGGAAGGACCCACGTCCCCAGCGGCACCACAACGCGGCGGTTCCGTTCGCGACCGCCGGGCGGGCAGCGTCATGACTGCACCGACCACTGCCGTCGTCGTCGGGAACCCGAAGGCGGCGAGCCGGACGCTGACCGCGGCGTCGTACCTTCCACGCGAGCTGAGCGGTGCCGAGCCCGACCTGGTGGTCGACCTGGCGACGATCGGGGCCGAGCTCGTGAACTGGCGGGCCGCCGGCGTCAACGACCTGGTCGCCGAGGTGGGGCGGGCCGACCTGGTGGTCGTGGCGTGCCCGACGTACAAGGCGACGTACACCGGTCTGCTGAAGCTGTTCCTCGACCGGTTCTCCGTCGGACAGCTCACCGGGGTCGCCGTACCCCTCATGCTCGGGGCCGGGCCGACGCACGCGCTCGCACCCGAGATCGGACTGCGACCACTGCTGACCCACCTGGGCGCGCTGGTGCCGACGTCCGGGCTCTACGTGCTCGATCACGAGTACGACGATCCCGCCGCCTATGCCGACTGGCTGGCCGGTGCGCGCCCGGCGATCTCCGCCCTGCTCGCCCAACCCAGAGGAGCATCAGCATGACTCTGCTCGGCGTCCCCACCAACCAGGACCTCGACCCGTCGCGGCTCCGCGAGGCGTTCGGCAGCTTCCCGAGCGGTGTCGTGGCGGTCGCGGCCGAGGTGGACGGAGCGCTGGTCGGGCTCGCGGCCAGCTCCTTCACGTCCGTGAGCCTCGACCCGCCGCTGGTGTCGGTGTCGGTCGCCAACACGTCGAAGACCTGGCCCGACCTCCGCCGGGCCCGACGGCTCGGCCTCACCGTGCTCGCCGAGCACCACGGCCAGGTGTGCCGTCAGCTCGCCGGCCCGGTCGACCGTCGGTTCGACGACGTGCCGGTGACGGTGACCGAGGAAGGGGCGGTCACCCTCGACGAAGGCCTGGCCCGGTTCGACTGCTCGATCTACCGCGAGGTCGAGGCCGGCGACCACACGATCGTGCTGCTCCTGCTGCACGCGGTCGAGCACGCTGTCGGCCACGTCGAGGGCGTGGCCCACGGCCTGCCGCTCGTGTTCCACCGCAGTGCGTTCGGACGGATGGCCGTCTGACTCAGGCGCGCTGGGTGACCGGCTTCCAGGACGGACGTGTGCTCTCGTAGGCCGTGATGAGGTCGTCGTGGCCCAGGGTGATGCCGATGTCGTCGAGGCCCTCGAGCAGCCGCCAGCGGGTGTAGTCGTCGATGTCGAAGGAATCCAGGATCGCGTCCTGCTCCGATGTTCCAGGCGTGCTCACGGTCTTGGCCTCGAGGTCGACGGTGATCTCGCCACCCGGGTTGTCCTCGAGGTAGTCCCAGAGCGCCTGCACGACCTTCTCGTCGACCTGCGCGGCGACCAGCCCGGCCTTGCCGGAGTTGCCGCGGAAGATGTCGGCGAAGCGGGCGGAGAGCACGACCTTGAAGCCGTAGTTCTGCAGGGCCCAGACCGCGTGCTCACGCGACGAGCCGGTGCCGAAGTCGGGACCCGCGACGAGCACGGAGCCGGCGGCGTACTCCGGCTTGTTCAGCACGAAGTCGGGGTCGTTGCGCCAGGCGGCGAAGAGCCCGTCCTCGAAGCCGGTGCGGGTGACCCGCTTGAGGTAGACGGCCGGGATGATCTGGTCGGTGTCGACGTTGCTGCGCTTCAGCGGCACGCCGACGCCGGAGTGGCTGGTGAACTTCTCCATGACTCAGGCCTCCTGGCGGACGAGGTCGGCGGGTGAGGACAGGGTGCCGCGGACAGCGGTCGCCGCGGCGACGGGGATGGACACCAGGTGGGTGCGGCCACCCTTGCCCTGCCGGCCCTCGAAGTTGCGGTTGGAGGTCGACGCGCTCCGCTCCTGCGGCGCGAGCTGGTCGGGGTTCATGCCCAGGCACATCGAGCACCCTGCTCCACGCCACTCGGCGCCCGCCTCGATGAAGACCTGGTCGAGGCCCTCCTCGATCGCCTGGTTGCGCACCCGGACCGAGCCCGGCACGACGAGCAGCCGGGTGCCGTCGGCGACCTGGTGGCCCTTGATGATCTCCGCGGCGAGGCGGAGGTCCTCGATCCGTCCGTTGGTGCACGAGCCGACGAAGACGGTGTCGACCTTGATGTCGCGCATCGGGGTGCCGGCCTCGAGACCCATGTACTCGAGCGCCTTCTCGGTGGCGACCTTGTCGCTGGGGTCGTCGAAGTCGTCGGGGCTCGGCACGCTCCCGCCGAGCGGCACGCCCTGACCGGGGTTGGTGCCCCAGGTGACGAACGGCGTCATCGTCGAGGCGTCGAGCTCGAGCTCCTTGTCGAACTCCGCGTCCTCGTCGGTGACGAGCGTCTTCCAGTTCTCGACCGCGGCGTCCCAGTCGGCGCCCTTCGGGGCCTCGGGCTTGCCCTCGATGTAGTCGAAGGTGGTCTGGTCGGGAGCGATCAGCCCCGCCTTCGCGCCCCACTCGATCGACATGTTGCAGACCGTCATCCGGCCCTCCATCGAGAGCTCCTCGATGGCCTGGCCGCGGTACTCCACGATGTAGCCCTGGCCACCGCCGGTGCCGGTGTGGGCGATCAGCGTGAGGACGAGGTCCTTGGCGGTGACGCCGTCGGGAAGGCTGCCGTTGACGGTGACCGCCATGGTCTTGGGCTTCGCCTGCATCAGCGTCTGCGTCGCGAGCACGTGCTCGACCTCGGACGTGCCGATGCCGAACGCGATCGCGCCGAACGCGCCGTGCGTGCTGGTGTGGCTGTCGCCGCACACGATCGTCATGCCGGGCTGGGTCAGGCCGAGCTGCGGGCCGACGACGTGCACGATGCCCTGCTCGATGTCACCGAGCGGATGCAGGCGCACGCCGAAGTCGGCCGCGTTCTTGCGCAGCGTGTCGACCTGGGTCTTGCTCACCGGGTCGGCGATCGGCTTGTCCCAGTCGAGGGTCGGGACGTTGTGGTCCTCGGTCGCGAGGGTGAGGTCGGGGCGTCGTACCTTCCGGCCGGCGAGCCGGAGGCCGTCGAACGCCTGGGGGCTGGTCACCTCGTGGATGAGGTGGAGGTCGATGAAGAGGAGATCGGGCTCCCCGGGGTTCGACCGGACGACGTGCTCGTCCCACACCTTCTCCGCCAGGGTCTTGCCCATGACTCGCTCCTCGCCGCTCGGTTTCGACTGTCCTCCCGGGCCGGTCGGCGGATCGCGCCACCCGGCCTGAGCCCTGCGTGACGAAGCCTACGCTTGCATCCCATGATGCGAGACGATAGTCTTGCCATATGGACAACTCGAGCGGCGTGGGCGTGCTGGACAAGGCAGCCCTGGTTCTCACGGCCCTGGAGTCCGGGCCCGCGACCCTGGCCGGCCTGGTCGCCGGCACCGGTCTGGCGCGCCCGACCGCCCACCGGCTGGCGGTCGCGCTGGAGCACCACCGACTGGTGGCCCGCGACATGCAGGGCCGGTTCGTCCTGGGTCCGCGGCTGGCCGAGCTGTCGGCTGCGGCCGGCGAGGACCGCCTGCTCGCCACCGCCGGGCCGGTGCTCGCGCGGCTGCGCGACATCACCGGCGAGTCCGCCCAGCTCTGGCGGCGCCAGGGCGACCACCGGGTCTGCGTCGCCGCCGCCGAGCGGCCCTCCGGTCTCCGCGACACGATCCCGGTCGGATCGCAGCTGACCATGCGCGCCGGCTCCGCCGCCCAGGTCCTCCTCGCCTGGGACGATCCCGACCGCATCCACCGCGGCCTCCAGAACGCCGCGTTCTCCGCTGCCGAGCTCTCCGCCATCCGGCGCCGGGGCTGGTCCCAGTCGGTCGGCGAGCGGGAGCAGGGCGTGGCCTCGGTGTCCGCCCCGGTCCGCTCCCCCGGCGGCAAGGTGATCGCCGCGGTGTCGGTCTCCGGTCCGCTCGAGCGGCTCTCCCGCCAGCCGGGCCGGATGCACGCCCCCGCCGTACTCGCCGCCGCGGAGCGGCTGTCCGAGTCGCTGAGGCGGGCTGCGGCGGAGTGATGGAGGTCAAATCTGGCCGCCGAGCGCGAGTTTCACCGGCCGGCCGGTGAAACTGTCGCTTGTCGTACGAAGCTTCATCGGTCCAGCGCGAGATTCACCGGCCGGCCGGTGAATCTGTCCCAACGCAGCCTCAGAACAGCGCGTCGTCCCTCTCGAGCGACAGCAGCGTCTGCTTGCGGTCGAGCCCGCCGGCGTAGCCGGTCAGGGTGCCGTTGGCACCGATCACGCGGTGGCACGGGATGACGATCGGGATCGGGTTGGAGCCGTTGGCGAAGCCGACCGCGCGGGAAGCGGCGTTGGACTTGCCGAGACGAGCGGCGATCTCGCCGTACGACGCGGTCTCGCCGTAGCCGATCTTCGTCAGCTGGTCCCACACCGACTGCTGCCACGCGCTGCCGACCGGCGCCAGTGGCAGGTCGAAGTCCTTGAGGTCACCGGCGAAGTAGTCGCGCAGCTGCCGCGCTGCCTCGACGAGCAGCGGGTCGTCGTCGACCCGGTCGCCCTTCGGCCGTCCGTCGGAGTCGCGGAACGGCGAGAACTCGATCTGCGTCAGCGCGCCGTCCCGCGCCACCAGGCGCAGCTCGCCGATCGGTGAGTCGATCACGGTCCAGGTCATGAGTTCTCCTCCAGTGAGGTCCACAGGTGTAGCAGGGCATAAGAGCGCCACGGCGCCCAGGTCGACGGATCGGCGCCAGGGGCGCCCAGCGCTGTGAGCGCGTTGCGCACGCCGACGTCGGTCGGCAGGTGGATGTCGGGGTGGCCGAGGGCACGCAGCGCGATGTAGTCGGCGGTCCAGGGCCCGATGCCGGGCAGTGCGAGCAGCGCCCGTCGTACGGCGCCGCGGTCGGGGCCGCGGTCGAGCGCGACGTCGCCGCCGGCCAACGCCGCGGCGAGGCCGGTCAGCGCGCGCCCGCGCGCTCGCGGCATCGGCAGCTGCTCCGGGTCGAGCGCGGCGACCGTGGCGGCGTCGGGGAACAGGTGGGTCAGCCCGGGGATGTCGGTGGTGAACGGCCGCCCGTGGGCAGCGACGAGCCGCCCGGCCACGGTGCGGGCTCCGGCGACGCTCACCTGCTGCCCGAGCACGGCGCGGACGGCGATCTCGTCGCCGGACACGTGGCCGGGCACGCGCAGGCCCGGGCGGCGTCGTACGAGCGGGCCGATCAGCGGGTCCCCGGTGAAGTGGTCGGCCACCGCGATCGGGTCGCAGTCTCCGTCGAGCAGCCGCCGGACGCGCGCGACCGCGGCACTGGTGTCGCGCAGGTCGTGGAGCACGAACCGGGCCGGAACCAGCGCCGTCTGGCCGGGGTCGAGCACGTCGCCGAGCTCGATCCGGACCGTGCCCGGACCGTGGGGGAGGTCGAGCGTGCGGGCGTACCAGCCGTCGCCCGCCACCTCGACGCCCTCGACGGCACGGACCGCCAGGTAGCGGAGGAGGTCGGAGCCGGCGAACGGAGTGCGGACGGCGAGCCGGAGCTCGATCGCCCCGGGCGTCCGCGCACCTCCCCGGCGGCCGCGCAGCTGGGTCGGCGTCGCGGCGTAGACCTCGCGCACGGTGTCGTTGAACTGGCGGATGCTCGCGAACCCGGAGGCGAACGCGATGTCCGCGAACGAGAGGTCGGTCGTCTCCACCAGCACCCGGGCGGTCTGCGCCCGCTGCGCCCGGGCCAGCGCGAGCGGCCCGGCGCCGAGCTCCGCGGTGAGCACCCGCGACAGGTGTCGCGACGTGTAGCCGAGGCGCTGCGCCAGTCCGTCGACGCCCTCCCGGTCGACGACACCGTCGGCGATGAGCCGCATCGCGCGTCCGGCGACCGTCGCCGCGGCGTCCCAGTCGGGACTACCCGGCGTCGCATCCGGCAGGCACCGCTTGCACGCGCGGTATCCGGCCGCCTGTGCCGCCGCCGCGCTGCGGTGGAACGTCACGTTGTGCAACGCCGGCGTGCGGGCTGGGCAGGACGGCCGGCAGTAGATGCCGGTGGTCCGCACCGCGATGTAGAACACGCCGTCGAAGCGGCGGTCGCGCGACTTCACCGCGGCGTAGCAGGACTCGGTGTCGAGGCCCGGGATCCCGGCAGTGGTCGTCGTCATGCGTCCATTCTGTACGCCGCCGCCGACATCTTCTCGCGGGAATCGGACATGGCCATCCTGCCCCGCCCAGCTCGCGAAGTTCGCCGACGCCGTCGGCCGAACCGGCCAGCGTCGAGCAACACGAGGTAGCGCAACGGCGCACGCTTCGGCGATCAGCACCGGCGAGCTAGTGGATGAGCGCCTTGAACGCGATCAGGGCAGCCGCGATGACGGCCGCGCCGCCGGCATGCACCAGGGAGCGGGCATGGCCGGCACCGGTCAACCGGGCCGCGAGAAAGCTGTACGCCCCGATGAGTCCGAGTCCGGTCCACTTTGCGAGCGCGAAGGCGGTGTCGGTCTCGATCAGTCCAGCCGTCGAGGCAAAGAAGAACACAGCAGGGAAGGCGACGCCGAGGATCACGGCAACGGTGTCGCCGATCACGATTCGGAGCGGACCGACCTCCTCTCCGGCGCCCGCTCGCGCACGCAAGCCGATCAGCTCGCTGTAGAGCTCGGCCAACCCGACCGCAAGGCCGGTGGCGACCAGGGCGGCGGCGACTCTCCCCTCCTCCGGCGGGTGCGCTTCCATGGTCAGCACCAGAGCGAGGCCGACGATCGAGCCGTACACGACACGCGCGACCTGACCTGAGCGCAGGTGCGACATCAGACCTGCGCTCCACCAGGTCGCGAGTGCAGTCCGCTCGCCGGCCACCAGCTACCGTCCCGACCAGCGCGGGGCTGCAGCCTGAGCGGAGGAGGCGGACTCAGTCACGCACGGGTGATCTGCAGGCAGAGGGCCCAGATGACCATCGCGTCGAAGGCGATGATGATGATCGCCCACAGCGGGTAGTACGGCATGAACGCGAAGCACGAGAGGGCGCTCAGGAACGCGATCCCCACGCCCGCACTGCTCGCGACCGCGTTGCCTGCCAGGATCCCGAGACCGATCGCCATGGCGATGACCGCGAGGCATGTGGATCCAGCCCCAGGTCGTCACATCGATCTCGTAGACGTACTGGATCCCCACGACGAAGACCTCTTCCTCGAGGACGGCTGCAGGCCTTGCAAGAAGTGGAACGACGCCAGCGTCACGAGCAGCACGCCCGCGAATCCTGCCGTGCCCTGCGCCCAAGCTGGTGTCGTCGCGCGACCGTCATCCAGTCCGGCATGCTCATCGCGACCTCCTGAGGTGCTGTGGCGGGCGAAGACCGCCCGTCGGTGGACGAGACGCTAGGCGGAGAAGCGGACGACCGGGTCACCCGGCGTGGGGGAATCACGGCCCGCCAGCAGAGCCCCGAGCGCCGACCCCGACAACCGTGGGCGCGGCGCTCTCTACGGAAGGACGTTGTCGTAGTAGTCCGAGTACGCCGCGCGGGCGTCGGGGTCCAGCTCGCCGAAATCATGCTCCGGCGCTTCCCGGACCTGCCGCGTGGTGAGGGAGACGTCGACCCGGCGGCGCTCGTGGTCAAGGGAGGTGACCGCGCCGGCCGGGATGATCCTCGCCTGGGCGAAGACTTCTGACTTGTCCACCACGATGTAGGCCCCGATCGCGCCGCTCGCTGCCCGGACGACAGTGCCGACGCGGCCGTCCGTCGCCTCGACGTCGTAGTCCAGAAGGTCGCGATCGAGCGTCCAGGTGAGCTCGCGGTAGTCCCACACGTTCGTGAGGTAGTCCCAGAGGTTTCTCATGCGGTCTCACCCCGGGAGACTGGGTCGACGGTCAAGTGATGGCGGACCGGAGGTCAGTACCCCGTTCTGAACCACTCAACGGACCAGCGGGCGCCTCGTTGCACGATCGCCGGAGCGTTCCCGCAACAGCCGTCTGCCGCTTCCGGACGGGTCGGGTTCGACCGGTGGCGGGGATCGGCGCCAGGGCAGCGCACCCTCGAGCTCGATCTCCAGGGAGAAGCTGAGGAAGGTGCGGACCAGGACGATCAGTCCGAGTGCCAGTGCGCTGTCCAGGGTGGGTTCGATCGTGATCGTCAGCACGATGTCGGCGATGATCAGGAACTCCAGGCCCAAGAGGATCGCTCGCCCGACGCCCCGACGGAGCAGCGCGTAGGCGCCATCCCCGCCAACGCGTCGCCACGACCACGCGGCGTGCGCCATCGCGGCGAGAGATCCCACGACGAGGATCACCACGCCACCGATCTCGAAGCCCTGGACGACGCGTTCCATCGCCTCGTCAAAGTGCATCACGGTCTCCGGTCGCGAGGCGGGCGCGGGCGCGGGCGCGGGCGGCCAGAGGTACACGACCCGAGCGAGGTCGAGCGACCCGGCGAAGGGGAACGATGCCCGCTCCGCATAGTCCAGGGAGACCGGCGAGGCGAGATTCGACCCGAAGTCCAGGCAGTCCGTCCCGAACAGCTGCGGCGCACCGATCGGGACGAGCCGCTTGCCCACTTCGTCTCCGTCGACGCTCAGCGTGATGTCGAGGGGGGCCGCCGGGGCGACGCTCGGTGTACCTCGTCTCCACCTCGATACGGTGTCGTCCCCCGGGCAGCGGGGCCGCGCTGCGAATGTTGGTTCGTTGGATGTAGCCGAGGGCATCGATCTCGTCGAGCACCCTCCCGACCTGCACGTCGACGTGCTCAGCGAAACCTGCGGCGACCTCCATGAGCCGACGTTGGAACGGCCGCTCGGCTTCGGGGATGTCGTCCCAGGCCGCCAGGGATTCGTGACGCGGCGTGAGCTGCGCCTCCTGCGGGATCCAACCCTTCTCGTCGGCCATCAGGCAGGTCCCGTCTGGTTGCTCCGGAATGCGGAGAAATGGATGTCCTCGATCATTCGCCGCTATGACGGCTCGTCCTCACCCACGACGGAAGAGCCCGCAGCTCGCGGTCGGCTGACGTCCGACGCGTGAAGGTGTCCCGGTCGTCGGGACCTCGGCGCGTCAGCGTCATCACCGGCCTCGCGCCTCGCGACGTAGCGACGTCCGAGCGGCCCGGCAGAGACCCCGTGGAGGACCACGCTCAGCACCACGGTGACCGCGACCACAGACACGGCCTGGCCCACCAACGGCGTCTCACCGAGCTCCTCGACCGCGAGGAGGATGAACACGACGGAGGCCAGACCCCGCGGACCGAACCAGCCGACGAACAGGACCGTGGACCGGTCCATGCCCGCACCCAGGAGGGCGATGCCGACCGGAATCATGCGGATCACCGTCAGGCTGAGCAGCGCGTAGACCAGGACGGACGCCGAGAAGTGGTCGAGGGCGACCGGGAGCAGAGCAGCGCCGAAGAGGAACCACACGGCCAGCGCGAGGAGCTCTCCCAGGAGCTCGGGCAGCTCTCCGACCTCCTCGACCTCGGCCACGTCGGGAGGCAATCGAGCTCCGAACACGATCCCGGCCACGAATGCCGCGATGAACCCGTTGCCGTCGAGCGCAGCAGCAAGCGCAAAGCTGGCGAGCGCGGCGCCCAGGGTCGCCAGCCGTCGGCCGCCGGCCGCGACCCACTTCCGCCTCGAGCCGAGCGAGATCAGCACAACGCTGCCCACCCCGACCACCAGCCCGACACCGACGCCCAGCGCAAGCTCGAGCAGCGCCCCAACCTCCGGAGAGTCCCCGTGGTGCCCCAGCCCGAGATCGCCGGCGACCACGGCGAGGGTGAACGCGACGATCGGTGTGGCGATGCCGTCGTTGAGTCCGCTCTCGACGTTGAGCGCGCGACGCAACCGCATCGGTACCCGGTCGTCGTTGATGACCTGCGCACTCAGAGCCGCGTCCGTCGGAGCCAGGGTGGCTCCGACAAAGCCGGCGAGCGCCCACGAGAAGTCGTCGAACATCCAGGCAGCAGCCAACGAGCCCAGGACGATGGAAAGCGGAAGACCGATACCCAGCAGGCGGGACGGAAAGTAGACGTCGCGTCGCAGCTGCGAGACGTTGACCCGCGACGCATCCGTGAAGAGCAGCAGCGCCAGCGTCAGCTCCGCAAGCACGTGCATCGACGGCGTGGTGACGTCGATGGCAAGCAGTCCCCACGTGGGGTTGCCCAACGTGTAGCCCGCGGCCAGGAACACCAGCGCTCCCGTGATGTTGACGCGGGTGAGGAGATGGGACGCCACGGCCCACGCCAGGACTAGCAGCATGAGTACGGCGAACGCGGCCTCGCTCACTTTGCGGTCCTCCCAGAGCTGGAGCCGGAGCTGGAGACCTGCCTCCGACGGCCGGCTCGATCCGTGGCTGATGAGAAGACTGCCGCGGCCAGGGGGTTCGCGCCTCACCCGGGTCGGATGAGGACAATGGCGAAGGGGTCGACCCAAGATGTCGCACGTGTCACGAGCGGAGGCGGCGAAAGGATCAGCACCGAGTTTGTCTCGACCGAGGCACCGGTGCCCTCGGTGAGCACCAACCAGCCCATACTGACGGCCGCCTTCTGGCGGACTCGCCGAGCCGCAGCGATCGCCGGCATCATCTTCGGTGTCCTGCTCCTCGCCGCCATGGCGATGGTTCGCCTCGCGCTGGCCGAACCCGACTACGAGTCCCTGCAGGCGGATGGCAACCGCCAGACGATGATCTGGTGGAGCCTCCAGCTCGTCCCCTTTGCGGGGATCGCCTTCCTGTGGTTCATCGGGGTCATCCGCGAACAGCTCGGCGACATCGAGGATCGCCTCTTCTCCACCGTTTTCCTCGGCAGCGGACTGCTCTTCCTGGCGATGCTGTTCGCCGGGGCCGTGACCACTGCCAGCATGGTCGAGATGCTGGACGGGCCGAATGTCGACGCTGATGTGTGGGCCTACGGCCGCGACAACTCCGAAGGTCTCATCTCGGTCTACGCGATGCGGATGGCGGCTGTGTTCACGTTGTCCGTGAGCACGGCGGGCCTCCGCGCGAGGGCATTGCCTCGCTGGCTCTCGTACGCCGGCTACGGGGTCGCGCTCGCCCTGCTGGTGGGTTCCGCCGACCAGAAGTGGCTCCAGGTGCTCTTCCCGATCTGGGTGCTGATGGTGAGCGTCATCATCCTGGTGAGGTCTCCGGACCGGGGCGGTCAGTGATGGACGCGAAACGCGGTTCTCTTTCGTCCGTGCGCGGGTGGTTGACCGGTATCGCTCCGAAGCGGGCGACCCTGAAACAGGATCTCGTGGCCGGTCTTCCCGGAGCGATCAGCAGCGTTCCCGACGGGATGGCGGCGGGCGTTCTCGCTGGAGTGAACCCGGTCCACGGGCTGTACGCGAGCATCTTCGGCCCGGTGGGGGGCGGCCTCACGGCCAGCAGCAAGCTGATGGTCATCACCACCACGAGCGCGGCTGCGCTGGCGGCTGGCTCCGCCGTGGCCGGTGTTCCGCCCGACCGCCGCTCCGAGGCGTTGTTCCTCCTCACCCTCATCGCCGGCGGGCTGATGGTCGTGGCCGCCGTCCTCCGGCTGGGCCGGTTCACGCGGTTCGTGCCGCACTCGGTGATGATCGGATTCCTGACGGGTGTCGCCTGCAACATCGTGCTGGGACAGCTGCCCGACCTCGCGGGGTCGGACGTCTCCGGTGACTTCGCGCTGGACAAGGCCTGGAACCTGCTGCTCGACCTCGGCAGCGTCGATCTCGCGTCCCTCCTCGCCGGGGCTGCTGCTGCAGCCATCCTCGTCGTCCTCGCTCGGTCGAGACTGGCTCCCTACTCGGCCCTTATCGGGCTCGTCATCCCTACGGTGGCCGTGATCGCGCTGGAAGCGGCCAGTGTCCTGCGCGTCCGTGACGTCGGCCATATCCCGCAGGGCCTGCCGATGCCCGGCCTCCCGCACCTGAGCGAGCTGTCCGTCAGCCTGGTCTCCGGTGCGTGCGCTGTCGCAGCGCTGGTCCTCATCCAAGGTGCGGGGGTCAGCGAGTCCGCGCCGAATCCCGACGGGTCGCGGTCCGAGCCGAACCGGGACTTCCTCGCTCAAGGTGTCGGGAACCTGTTGTCCGGCCTGTTCCGGGGGCAGCCGGTCGGCGGCTCGGTCGGACAGACGGCCCTCAGTGTCGCCGCGGGTGCCCGAACCCGTTGGGCCGCGATCTTCTCCGGGATCTGGATGGCGATCATCCTCCTTGCCTTCTCAGGGATCGTGGGCGCGGTCGCCATGCCCACCTTGGCCGCAGTGCTCATCGTCGCCGCCATCGGGTCCCTGCGCACCGGTCAGCTGCGAGCGATCATGCGCACGTCACGGATCTCTCAGATCGCGGTGTGCGCCACGTTCATCGCCACGCTCCTGCTGCCGGTGGCCGCTGCCGTCGGTCTCGGGGTGGTGTTCGCCCTGCTCATGCAGCTCAACCGCGAGGCACTCGACCTGAGGGTCGTCGAGCTCGTCCCCAATGATTCTGGGTCCTTCACGGAACAGCCGGCAGCTCCGCGCCTGGAGTCGAGGCGGGCCGTCCTCCTGGACGTCTACGGGAGCCTCTACTACGCGGGCGCCCGAACCCTTCAGGCGCACCTCCCCGACCCGGAGGGCTCGGTCAGCCCGGCAGTCGTCCTGCGCCTGCGTGGTCGTGCGCTGCTCGGAGCAACGTCCTACGCCGTGCTGTCGGACTACGCAGCCCGCATCGCAGCAGTCGGGGGCCGCTTCTACCTGACCGGTCTCGACGCCGAGGTCCTCGCCCAGGTGCAACGCAACCGGACGGTCGAGAACGCCGGCGACGTGCGGCTCTTCCAGGCCACCGAAGTGATCGGTGAGGCCAGTCTGACTGCCTACCGCCATGCGGAGGAGTGGGTGAGCGCTCAGAACTGACCGGGGTGGCGCTCACGATCGAGCGTCTTCAATCCCGGACGATGCAGCGGAAGCCGAGGTGACTGGTCGACGTGTCCACAGTCTGGAGCTGGCGCGCGGCCGGTCGGTAGCGCAGGCAGTAGTTCGGCGCGCACAGGTGGGACCCACCCTTGATGGGCCCGTCGATCGCTCCCCCTCGTGGTCTGCCCTCCAGTACATCCTCGCCTCGCCCATGCGCGGTTCACCCGCGCGAGGTGACGCCCCGACGTCCCACCGCTCCTACGCTGAGCGGTCGGCGCACCGAAAGCCGATCCGCCGACCGACTACCGAGGAGTCCTCATGCTGAAGCAACTGATCGCCGTCTGGTTGGTCGTCGCGGCTGCCATCGCCATCACCGCTGCCGTGATCCCGTCGGTGGAGATCGATGGCGGCGTCCTGGGGCTCCTCTGGGTCGCGCTCCTGTTCGGACTGGTCAATGCCGTGATCGGGCCAGTGCTGCGGTTCATCTCGATCCCCCTCAACGTGATCACGTTCGGGCTCTTCGCGCTCGTCGTCAATGCTGCGCTGCTCGGCATCACCGCCGGCTTGACCGACTACCTCGACGTCGGCGGCTTCTTCTCGGCCGTCCTTGCCGCGATCGTCATCTCCGCCGTGACCGCTGTCCTGGTGTTCGCCGTCGACCGACTGCTCACGACGCGCGAGCCCGAGCCCGCCTAGCGAAGGGCGCAGTGTCACCCGAGATGGGTGACGCGCCACGAGGACGGGCGGGCGCATCCTGAGCGCCTCAGTCCGCGACGACGAATCGAGACCTTCATGTCGAGAGCCGCCTACGAGATTCGCGCGGTCGGGGAGGTTCCTCGCGAGCTGCTCGACGACTTCGAAGGCATGACGGTCTCCGCCAATCCGGCCGGCACCACGATCCACGTCGTGCTGGGGGACGAAGCGGAGCTGCACGGCCTTCTCGAGGCGCTCAGCCGTGAGGGTTTTGTCGTCGTCGACGTCCACAGGGAACCGGACGTCGCGCCCGATCCGGACTAGCCGGTCTCGGTACGTCCGCGACGGTCGAGGTCGCAAAGCCGCGTCGCGTCTCGACCGGCCACATTCATCGGCGGAGAACCGTATAGTCATGGGACGACGTCGTTAGCGAGATGACGAATGACCGGCATGCCTGGGGAGGACCTTATCGGTCGTTCTGCTGTCCCCAGAACATCGGTCGACCACTTCCTGGAGGCGAAGCTCCACCGGCCATCCAGGCGTGACAATTGGATCGACAGATCTCGCCTGGTCGGAGCGATGGATCTAGCGACCCGGCTTCCGGTGACCCTGGTGGCAGCGCCTGCCGGTTACGGAAAGACCACGGTGGTCGCCCAGTGGCTCCATGCCGGGACGCCTCCGACGACGGCGTGGGTCTCCCTGGACCCTGGTGACAACGACCCGGACCGGTTGTGGACCCACGTCGCTGCCGCCCTGGAGCGGGCCGGCTGCCCACTTCCGATCGACGAGCTCTCCCGCGTGCTCGGTCACCGATCGGCAGGCGCGCCGAGCGCCGTCCTCCCAGCCATCGTCAACGCACTGGCGGCGATGCCGGACGACCTCGTCCTCGTCCTCGATGACTTCCAGTCCGTCCAGTCGCCCGCTTGCCACGAGCAGGTCGAGTTCCTTATCCGGAACCTTCCCGTCCAGGCGCACCTGGTGATCGTCACCCGGTCGGACCCGGGGCTCCGACTCGGACGCCTCCGGGTCTCCCATGACCTCGCCGAGCTTCGTGCCGAGGACCTGGCCTTCACTGCGCCCGAGGCGGCGCAGATGTTGGCGGACCAGGGCGTCCATCTGTCGGAAGACACCCTCGCCCAGCTCATGGAGCGGACCGAGGGCTGGCCGGCGGCGCTGTACCTGGCGACCTTGTCACTGGCCGGCCGAGCCGAGCCGGACGATTTCGTGCGTCGGTTCACCGGCGACAACCGCTTCATCGGTGACTACCTGACCGAAGAGGTCCTCAACAGACAGCCCGACCGCATCCGCGACTTCATCACCGCTCTATCGATCCTCGAGCGGTTCTCCGCGCCCTTGTGCGACCACGTCGCGGGTGTGAGCGACAGCGCTGTCCTGCTCCACGAACTGGAACGCACCAACCTGTTCCTGATTCCTCTCGGCGTAGACGGAGAGTGGTTCCGCTTCCACCACATTTTTGCGGCCGTCGCCCGCAGTGAGCTGACGTTCACCCATCCCGACCGCGTGCAGCCCTTCCACGCCTTGGCTGCCGAATGGTTCGCCGCCAACGGCCACATCTCCGAGGCGGTGCAGCACTCACTGGCTGCCGGACGGGCCGATGACGCGGCTCTGCTCATCCACGCGAACTGGTTGGAGTACGCGGACGCCGGTCGGGCGGCGACCGTCATCGGCTGGCTGGAGTCGCTCGGCGAGATCTCCGACAGCACCGTTCCAGCGGCTCGCGCCACGGCGGCCTGGATGTCGGCGCTGGTCGGGGACGAACCGGCGCTGGCCGAGCATCTCGCTGCCCTCGATAGCGTCGTCGACGACGGCCCCCTGCCCGACGGAACCCGATCGATCGAGTCCACGACTGCCCTGATCCGGGGCCTCTTCGGGTACGGCGGCCCGCTGGACATCCTGGCGTCCGCACAACGCGCGCTCGAGCTCGAGACCGACGACCACTCACGGTTCCACGCGATCGCCCAGTGCTCCCTCGGTCACGCGCACTACGTGCTGGGAGATCTGGACCAGGCCATCACAGCGATCCGAGCCGCCGCCCGCAGCGCCAGCGCCCCGGGGATCGTCCGCGTCCTCGCACTGTCGCTCCAGTCGTTCATCGAGAGCGAGCGGGGCGATCGGGTGCGGAGCCGGGAGTGTGCCGAGCTGGCGATGGCCGTGGTCGACGCCCGCGGACTCCGAAGCTCACCCCAAGCCTCCCTGGCATTCGCCGCGCTCGGACAGGCGCAGGCAGCGGCGGGCAAGGTCGACGACGCGAGGACCACCCTCGAGCTGGGCCTCAGTCTGCGGCGCCAGAGCAACGCCCAGGGCGTCTGGGGTCCGATCCATCATCTGCTGATCACTGCTCGAGTGGCAGCGCAGCTCGGGGCGTCCTCCCTGGCCTACGAGCTGCTGCCTGAGCTGGCCGAGCGAATGAGCCGCTTCTCGGAGGGCATGGCGGCGATGCGATCGAGGGAGGACGCGATCCACCACCTGCTGAGCGACCAAACGACCGTCGACGTGCTCGGCGAACCACTGACCGGTCGCGAGCTCGACGTACTCCGGTTGCTCCAGGGCTCGCTCAGCCTGCAGGAGATCGCGTCGCACCTGTTCCTCTCCGCCAACACGGTCAAGACGCACGCGAGGGCGGTGTACCGCAAGCTCGGGGCGCACTCGCGGACGGAAGCGGTGCAGATCGCGCGCCGCCAGTCCTTGATCTGACCGATCTCTCACCATCGGGAGATCTCACCCGGGTGAGATCCTGCGCCGGGTGAGTCGATCTCACCCTCGCACGTGGCTTTCTGGTCGGCAGCCGGTCCGCCCACGACGGGAGCCCACATGACGCTCAGTGTCACGTCTTCACGACCAGACCTAGCATCCGTCTCCGCCTCGGACCCGGTCACGGCATCCGCGACAGAGACGGCGACCGAGGTGGAAGGACGTCCCACACCCGCCACCTGGGGCTGGGCGGTGGTGGAGATCCGGCCCGACGGGTCCTGGGGGCAGCCGCACGTCGTCCAGTGTCCCGGTCCGATCGATGCAGCCGCAGCAGTTGCCGCATCACCGTCCACCGGCAGCAGCCTGCGCGGCCTTTCTCCGACGCTCCGTGCACACCTCGGCGCGCTCCACGTGGCCAGCGGCGGGCTGCACGGGGCTGAGACCGTGCTGGCCAGGGGTGCCGCCGCAGAGGCCTGGTCGGAGGCCCGCGACGACTGCCGCGGAGCCCTCGCGCACGTCGAGGCGCTTCGAGGCGAGCTGTGCCGCGCGGACCGACGTGGCCGTCAGGTCCAGAGCGCGGCAGCCAGCGCCGTCGGCGCCGGGATCGCTCATGCTCGGCTGGCGAGGGCGTGGGTCGCTCTGGAACGCGGCCAGTTCGCCAAGGCACGTCGTCGCCTCGCTGTCATCTCAGAGCTGCTCCTCGTGCTCGAACCCTCAGACCAGGACCTCTGGATGGACACCAGCCGCCTGCTGATCGAGGCGAAGCTGCTCATCGCAACGGGGCAGCCCGAGGCTGCGACGCGACTCCTCGCGGACGCCGACCTGCACGGAGCTCCTGGCCCGGGCGAGGGTTGGCTGCGTGATCTCGTGAAAGTCGCGCATGCAGAGGCGCTGCTCGCCGCCGGGGAACCGCGGCGCGCTCTCGCCAGCCTGACGCCCCTCCCCCCAGGAGCGGTCGCCGAGGCGACCGTCGTCGCCGCGGCCGCCCGGCTCAGTGTCCGAGACCTTCGCGGGGCCCAAGCCGTCCTCAGCCGCGCCGAGGTGGAGCTGGAGCAGGCTCCGCTGGCCCTTCAGGTCGAGGCCTGGCTGCTCGAGTCCCGGCTCGCCCAGGATCGGGGGGAGCGCGATCGGGCGTGCCTGGTGATGGACCGCGCCCTGCGCTCTGCCGCGCCCCAGCAGATGCGGCGGGCGCTGGTCCGGGAGTGGCGGTGGGTACGTGCCTTCGTCGATCGCGACCCTGCGCTGCGTCCCCATCGGGACTTCCTCGCCACGATCCACGTCGACGACGACGGGACGAAGCGGAAAGCGAACCAGGGCCGGGCGTCCGATCTCATCGGCGCCCCCTTGACGGAGCGGGAGACTCAGGTGCTCGATCTCCTGGCGCAGATGTACTCCACGGAAGAGATCGCGGCGGCGCTCTACGTCTCCGCCAACACGGTGAAGACCCACCTCAAGGGCATCTTCGGAAAGCTGTGCGTGAACCGCCGTGTCGAGGCAGTACGTCGCGGCCGGCAGCTCGGGCTGTGCTGATCCGGTTCTAGCGACTCAGGTCGCGACCACCTGACTCCGCGGCTGCGGAGCGTCCACCCTCCGGACGCCTTCGATGCCGACACCACAGTTGGTGCACGCGCGCAGGAAGCGCTCGAGATCCGCGGCGGCGAAGGTCAGCCGGATCAGTGTCTGCTCCGGAACCGCGTAGTGCGGGCAACGAAGCGAGCGCAGGAGCGGATCGCCCAACGCCCCTGCGACTCGAACCTCATAGGTGACGGATCGAGTCGTCGCCGGGGCCGGTGGCAGGAGGTGGACATCCGTCAGGACCAGCCCGACGCCCGACAGGTCTCGCAAGAAGGACGTGAGCTGCTCGGGCCCCTCGACCTGTTGCCGCAGGGCGGTTCGAGCACCGGTCGCGCGCACCGACATGGACGGATACTGACGTCGCAGCGACTCTGGCGGGCTCGCTGCCAGCTGAATGTCGTACAGCGCCTCCGCGTCGCGCTCGACGTCACCTGCATCCACCATGGAGACACAGTCGCCCCCGGTCACGGCGCGCGCGTCACCCTTCGGGGGTGACCCAAGAGAGCCCGAGGCCGGGGCCGTTTCACCCCCGGCGGGTGAGCCCGCCCAACAGGTGCGGCGTCAGGGTGTGCGCAGTGGCGTCAACAGCCGTCCCTTTCGCGAAATAAGACCAAGGAGAACCTCGATGGATGATTTCGGTTTGTGGGACGTCTTCGTCTCGATGATCTGGTTCATGCTGTTGCTGGCCTGGTTCTCGCTGCTCATTCGCGTCCTCGCTGATGTATTCCGCGATCGGACCCTCGGTGGCGCGGCCAAGGCCATGTGGACGCTGCTCATCGTGGTGATCCCCTGGCTGGGCGTCCTTCTCTACATCGTCGTGCGTGGTGACTCGATGAACGAGCGGAATCACCAGGCCTTCCTCGAGAACCAGGAACGCATGCGCGCCTACATGGGCAGCTCCGCCGGAGCCAACGTCTCCGACGAGCTGCGTGGGCTCACCGAGCTCCGGGACAGCGGCGTCCTCACCCCGGAGGAGTACGAACAGGCCAAGGCCAAGATCCTCGCCTGACGATGTGCGCCGAGTCGGCCCTGCGCCTGTGACACAGGGTCGGCGCCGCCGACCGGAGGGCTGACCACCGGGCCCGGCACAACGTGACGCCGAAGGGAGCAGCCGGGTGACGACCTCTCTTCACACCTCACCCGTCGGCCGCGGGCCCGACTCCGCAACGCGCGACCCCGGTCTTCGCCTTTCGGACGTGTTGCGACTGCTCGTGACGTGGGCCCTGACCTTCCTTGCCCTGTTGGTGACGGCGGCGCTGCTGCCCGGGTTCACCTCCACCTCGTGGTGGCCGCTGGCGGCAGCATCTGCCGTGGCCGGGCTGGTCGGCATGGTCGTGCGGCCAGTCCTCGTCCACGTCGCGGCCGTCATCGGGTGGATCGCGGTTGCCGTCGCAACCCTGATCGGGCAAGCCGTGGTGATGCAGATCGCCATGGACATCGTCCCCGGCGCCTCGTTCGACTCGTTCTGGACAGCCGTCGCAGCGGCCTGGATGACTGCCGCCTTCGGCACCCTTCTGGCGTGGCTCGCCAGCGCCGGCACCGACGAGTCCTTCGCCGCCAGCCTGCTGCGGATCAAGCCGTCGGAGATCCCGGACCCCGACGTGGACGGCGTTGTGTTCGTCCAGCTCGACGGCGTCGCCTTCCCCGTCATGCAATGGGTCCTGCAATCAGGGACGATGCCGACGCTGAGGCGCTGGACCGACGAGGGCAGCCATGCCGTCCACGAATGGACCGTCCAGATGCCCTGCACAACACCCGCAAGCCAGCAAGCGATCCTCCACGGCAGCGCCGACGGCGTGCCCGCCTTCCGGTGGTACGACCGTGAGCTCGGGCGGGTCCTGGTGGCCAACCGACCCGCGGATGCCTCGATCATCGAGTCGAGGGCGAGCACCGGGCACGGCCTGCTCGCTGACGACGGGGTGTCCGTCTCGAACCTGTTCACCGGCGACGCGCCGAAGGCCTCGATGACCATGAGTCGGCTCGAGGTCGCTCGCGGCTCGCGCCGCACCCGCCAGGTGTTCGCGCGCTTCCTCATCCGGCCCGACGGTCTGGTGCGCAGCTTCTCGCGGACGATCGCGGAGATGGCCCGCGAGCGGTTCCAGGCGACCCGCCAACGGCGGCTCCACGTCCACCCGCGAGTGCACCGCTCCTGGACGTTCGCCGGTCTCAGAGCCTTCAGCAATTGCCTGTTGCGCGACCTCAACACGGCCGTGGTGAGCGAGGAGATGATGCGCGGCGCGCGCAGCATCTACGTCGACTACGTCGACTACGACGAGATCGCGCACCACGCCGGCGGAACGAGGATCGAGTCGCTGGCCGCGCTCGGGGGGCTCGATCAGGTGCTGACCATCCTGGAGAAGGTCGCCCAGCGAGCCCCGCGGAACTACCACCTCGTGCTCCTCAGCGACCACGGCCAGTCGCAGGGTGAGCCGTTCGCGCTGCGCCACGGCATCGAGCTCAGCGACCTGTGCCGGTCGTTGACCGACTCGCAGACGACCGGGATCGAAGCCGGCATCGAGGGCTGGGGCAGGGTCGACTCGGTTCTGGAGGACCTCGGCCGAACCGGCACCACCGCTATGCAGCAGGCGGCCTCGCGCCGGGTCGACAAGGTCCTCAAGCCGGAGGGCACGGACTCCGAGGGCGCCGAGCTGATCGTGCTGGCGAGCGGCAACCTCGGACTGGTCTACGTGCCGGTCGCAGAACGACTTCTCCTCGAGGAGATCGAGGCGCAATGGCCGGCGCTGGTCCCGGGGCTCGTCGCACACCCGGGTGTCGGGTTCGTGAGCGCGCTGAGTGAGGCCGGGCCGGTCGTCATCGGGCGTGACGGTCGTCGTCATCTGACCACCGGAGTGGTGGAGGGCGTCGACCCGCTGCTCACGTTCGGCGACCACGCCCCCGCGATGCTCGCGACCGCGACCCTGATGGAGCGAGCCCCGGAGCTCTACGTCAACAGCACATTCGATCTCGACACGACGGAGGTGGCGGCCTTCGAACCACTGGTCGGGTGTCACGGCGGCCTCGGTGGGTGGCAAGATCGCGGGTTCGTGCTCGCGCCGCCCCACTTGCTCGCGCCGTCCGAGCCGATCGTCGGCGGCGACGAGCTGCACCAGCACCTCGTCGCCATCCTGACGGCGCTCGGTCATCGGACCGAACTCCAGAGGAGCACCCTGTGACTGTCACCGCAGCCGCGATACCGTCCCGCACCACCAGGCTGCTGATCGCGGGCGCCGCGCTCGTGGTTGTGGTGGCCGGGATCAAGGCCGCCAACGACATCGTGGCACCGGTGATGTTCGCCCTGGCTCTGACGATCGTCTTCTACCCGCTGCGCGCCAGGCTCGAGCGGCGCATGCCCAGCTGGGTCGCCTCGGTGATCGTGCTCCTCGCCGCCATCGTGCTGCTCCTAGCCATGTCGCTTGCCATCGTGGTGTCGATCGGTCGGATGGCCCAGTTGATCCCGACCTACGCGTCGGACCTCGACGACCTGGTCGCCGACATCGGCGGCGGGCTCACCAGCATGGGCGTCGGGAGCGAGCAGAGCGACGCGATGGTCGACGCAGCGAGCGCCGACCAGCTGACCGCTGTGGCCACCTCAATCTTTGCGAGTGTCCTCGCACTCCTCTCGAGCCTGTTCTTCCTCGTGACGCTGCTGGTCTTCCTCGCCTTCGACTCCGCGACGGTCAGCCGCTTGGCCAGCGGTGCACGGGAGCACCGTCCGGACATGGTCGACGCGTTGGCCTCATTCGCTCACGGAACCCGGAGCTACCTCGGAGTCTCGGCCGTCTTCGGACTGATCGTGGCCGTGATCGACACCGGCCTGCTGTTCGTACTGGGGGTGCCGGGTGCCTTCATCTGGGGTGTCTTGGCCTTCGTCACGAACTTCATCCCCAACATCGGCTTCGTCATCGGCATCATTCCTCCGGCGCTCATCGGTCTCCTGGAGGGCGGCCCGAGCATGATGCTCTCGGTGATCGTGCTCTACTCGTTGGTCAACCTCGTGATCCAGTCCTTCATCCAGCCCCGGTACGTCGGCGACGCCGTCGGTCTCTCGACCAGCCTGACGTTCCTGTCGCTGGTGTTCTGGACGTGGATTCTCGGCCCGGTCGGCGCCCTGCTGGCGGTCCCGATGAGCCTGCTCTTCCGGGCGGTCCTCGTGGAGGCCGATCCCGAGGGCGGATGGCGACTGCCGCTGATCAGTGGTCAGCCCGGCGAAACCCAGGACGAGCCGACGGTCGCGTGAGATGGGCGATCGAAATATGTCCTGGTTGCGTCCGGTGTGGACCCTCGTCGGTCTGCTGGTCGCCTACTACGCATTCCCCCTGAAGTGGACAGGAGGCGCCCCCGGCGCCGTCGTCCTGAGCCTGCTGGTGACGGTCGGGGGCCTCGCACTCGTCGCATCGGCGATGATCAAAGAGCTGGGCCAGGTCCGCAAGGGAGAGCCGGGTCGCGGCGTGCGGGTGCTGGCCATGCTGCTGATCCTGCTGGTCATGGCGGCGTCGCTCAGCTTCTTCCTGCTCAACGAGATCCGGCCGGACGAGGTCACGGGTCTGCAGACCCGGACCGACGCCCTCTACTTCACCTTGAGCACCATGACGACCGTCGGCTATGGAGACGTCCACGCAGAAGGCCAGATCGCCCGAGCGTTGGTCTGCGTGATGATCGTCTTCAACGTCGTGGTGGTGGCGTCGCTCGTCCGAGCCCAGACCCGTGCGCCGACCAGCTAGGCGACGAGCCGCGAGATCGAGCTCGGCCTCGCACTTCGCACGCTCACCCGTTGAGGATGCGATCCTTCTGCTGCTCGAACTCGTCGTCGCTCAGCACGCCGGTTTGCTTCAGCTCGCCGAGCTCCTTGAGCTGCGCCAGCTTGGCATCCATGTCGACCGCGGCCGCGGGTGCCGGAGGCGCTGGTGGAGGCACGGGTTGGGCGTCCTGAGGCGCGTACTGCTGCTCCTGGGCGGCCCACCGCCCTGCCTGACGACGGGAGACCCGGTTGGACACCGCCGTCGCTGTACCGGCGACGACGGCGGTCCGCGCTACTCCGCGGAGAAGACCTGGCATGACTGTCCCTCTTTCTCGTGACTCAGACCGGGGCGTCGGCGGCTTCGGCCGCTTCGACGGATGCGAGCAGCGCCTGGACAGGGATCCGGCCACTGGCCACGAGCTGTCCACCGCCGCGTCGCAGCGCACTCGCGAGCGGGGCGGCCCACAGGTTCTCGTAGACGAGGATGCCCGCCGAGCTGCCGGGCTCGATGACCGTGCCGGCCTCTGCGATGTCGTCCTCCCCCAGCAGACCGGAGGCGGCCCCCTCGAACACCGCGAGGTCGAGCTCACCATCACCGTCGAGGTCGGTGATCGCCACGCCCTGGACCGCCCCGTCGTGGCTCTTGGTGACGAACACCAGGTCGAGGATGCGGATGATGCCACGGTCCGCGAGGTCGAGGAGCAGGGGGAACCCTTCCCCCGTCATCTTGCTTCCCGGGAACTCCACCACGATGTAGTCGACGGGCCCCATCTGGTCGACATCGGCGGTGCCCGCTTGATCCAGGTCTCCCATGCTCGTCTCCTCCAAACTCCGGTCAGCGGGCTCATCACCCCTCCGACGGGAGGCTACGCAGGCGCGCGCCTGATCACTTCACCCGCAGCGGATGAGGTCGGGAATCGACGGTCACCCCCATGGATCGACGGATCCGCCTCACCCGCCAGGGATGACGACACCGCCGTAGGTGCGGTCGACGATCGGGCACGACACGACCCGTGCCCAGCGGCTCGGACGCACTCCCGGCGGTGACCTGAATGCCCTGGCTTCCATCCGAGCGGTCCGACGACGTCATGGCGTTGTCGCAGCGGGTGCGGAACTCCTTCCTCGGCCAGTGCGTCCTCCGTTTCGTCATGATCGAAGGGTTCGACCGCTGCATCGTGCTCTCCGCCCAGGCCTTCACCGCGCTGATCCCGCTCTTCATCGTCGTGGCGGGGGCAGCCCCCGCCGGCCAGGAGGACGCGATCGGCGAGAGCATCATCGACCGGTTCGCACTTACTGGCGAGTCGGCAGAAGCAGTCACACAGCTCTTCACGACGCCACCGGACGCCTCGAGCGGCGTCACCGTCTTCAGCGCGCTGCTGCTGCTGTACGCCGGGGTCGCCTTCACGCGCCGGCTGCAACGGATGTACCGGGCGGGATGGGGTCTCGAGAAGTCCGGGATCCGCAGCACCGTGTTCGCCACTCTCGGTCTGGCGGCGCTGGTCGCCGAACTGGTCGTTGCCTTCGTCATCCGCGACATCGCCAGCCGCTTCCCTCTCAACTGGCTCTGGACGATTCCGGTCTCGTGCGCCACCGGCCTGGTCCTTTGGACGTCGATCCCGTACCTGTTGCTGGACCGTCGGGTGCACTGGCGCCGGCTGCTCGTGGCAGGTGGCGCGTCTGCGGTTGCCATGACCGCCTTCGCGATCGCCACACCGGTCTACATGCCCGGCATCATGACCCGTTCGACTGAGGAGTTCGGACTTTTCGGCATCACGATCACCCTCATCGGTTGGCTGCTTGCTGCCGCCTTCGTCCTCGTGGCGTGCACCGCCGTCGGCGCCGAGTTCGACGCGTCAAACGTGGGCTGGGTACGGCAGGTGAAGGCAAGGCTCGGACTCCATGCGGACGAAGTGGTCCAGGTCGGGACGTCCGCAGATCGCCGGGGACTCACGAGCGACGACCTGGCGGCGCTGATCAGGATGCTGACGAACTGGGCGATCATGATGGCCGCTGTCTGGATCGCGACGGCAGTGATCCCCGGCATCGACGTCAGCGGCGGGCTCGGGACCTACCTCGCCATCTCCCTGACCTTCGGTCTGGTCAACGCGGTCCTCGGACCGGTGCTGTACTGGCTCGCGGGCTCCCAGTCCTGGATCCGGCTGGGTGGTTCCTCGCTCCTCGTCAACGGGATCCTCTTCGCCGTCACGGCAGGCGTGACGCCGCAGCTCAACATCGCCGGGTTCGGGACCGCCGTGCTCGGCGCGTTGGCGGTGACGGTGGCCGTGACCTTGCTCGAGCTGGTCGTGCGCCCCATCCCGCCCGCACAGGATTGAGCTCGTCTCGCTCCTGCTGCGGTGTGCCCGTCCGTCGCGCTAGGCGGGCGGCGTGGGCACGACGGGCTCCTCGGGCTGAGGCTCGGCTGCCAGGACGGCGAGCACCAGCAGCACGGCGGCAGTGACCAGCACGAACGTCAGCGCGGTGCCACCGGTCGGGTGGTCCTGCATCAGGTAGCCGACGGCCGCGAGCCCGACGACCGCCACCGTGATCGGACCGCGGTAGGACGCGAGCGCTGCGCCGAACCTCCCTGTGCGGAGGCCGGTCCGCGCCGTTCCGCGCCGGAGGTGGCCGATGCCTCCGACGAGGGCGCCCCGGGCAGCTGCCCCCGCTCCGCGAGTGGCACTGAACCAGGCGACGATGGCCACCGTCAGCGCGACGACCAGCACTCCTCGCAGCGCCAGGCGGATGAAGGACACGATCTGGTCGTAGACCGCGCCGGCGGCCGCCGCAGAACTGTCCGCCGGCAGTGCGTCGAGGTAGAACGGGCGGATCACGTTGAGGGTGGCTCCCAGCAACAGCATCGAGCCCGCCACGGCCAGGCCGGAAACGAGGACCATCCGGCGACGGTCGCGGGCGATCGCGACCGCGATGCCGATCAGGACGAGACCGATCACGGGCAACCAATAGCTCAGGTCGTCCAGGAACCCCAGCAGGCGTTGCACGTTCGCCAGGTCCTTGGACTCCAGGATGGTGAACGTCGCCGCCACCTCCGGGATCCGGTCCGCGATGCCGAGGCCGGCGTTCACCAGCTGCTCCTTGACCGCGTTGATGAGCGTCGCGATGTTCACGCTGACGGTGCCGCGATCGACGTCTACGGCCCCGTCGGTCTTCCCCGTCAGGGCGCCCACCAGCTCCTCGTGCGCCGTCCGATTGGCCTCGACCCAGGCCTGCTCGAAGGCGTCGGACTGCACGAGGACGTCGATGCGCTCCCGCACGAAGCCCTGGATGCTGGCGGCGAGCGGTCCCGACATGGCATCCAGCGTGGCGACAGCGTTCTCTGGCAGATCGACGGCCGCGAGGGCTCCCACCACCTCGTCCAGGGCCGCCTCGATATCGAGGTAGGAGAAGATGATCTGCTCCATCCGCGTGGCGACCGCCTCCTGGATGTCCGGATCGTTCGCCAACGGGGCGACCGTCGCGAGGTACCGGTCGGTGTCCTGGATCTGACCGCTCGCCCAGTTCGAGAGGACCGACAGGGGTGCGAGGAGCGCGGCCAGAGCCACGAGCACTCCTGCCACTACCGGCCGCCACCAACCACGTCGACTCCCAGGGCTCGCCGCCTCCTTCTGCGACGCCTTGAGTGCGGCGAGCTCCGCCTGCAGCCTGGCCACCTCCTCCGCGGTCGGTTCGGGGGATGAGGCAGTTCGGTCAGAGCTGGTCATGGTTCACCGTGCGACCGATGGGGGCCGAGGGCGTCACCCCCCGTGGGTGAGGTACCGCGCCGCGAGGATCTCCATCCTGGGTCCAGAAGCAGGTCCGACGAGGAAGGGACGAACATGTCTACAGGTGTTCCCGCAGACCAGAGAAGCGCCCACCGGACGGAGGCGCCCGGCAACGGGTGGTACGGCTGGATCGCGTTCGCGAGCGTGATGATGGTCCTCCTCGGGTCCTTCCACGCGGTGGCGGGCCTGATCGGGGTGTTCAAGGAGGACTACTACCTGGTCGGCAAGTCCGACCTCGTGGTGACGGTCGACTACACGGCGTGGGGATGGACGCATCTCATCCTCGGGCTGATCGTCGCGTTCGCCGGTGTCGCCCTCACCAGAGGAGCGACCTGGGCGCGGGTCGTCGCGGTGGCGATGGCGTTCCTGAGCGCGCTGGTCAATCTCGCGTTCATGCCCGCTTACCCCCTGTGGTCGCTCGTCATGATCGCCGTCGACTTCATGGTCATCTACGCGGTCACCGCGCACGGCGGCCGCGACGCCCTCCACATCAACTGACAGCCCGTGGGTAAGGACGAACGCGACGTCGAACGGATCTACTCCACCGCCGCGGCCGTGGCGAAGCTTCGCCGGCTGGCCGATGCCCTGGAGAAGGACCGGCCGTTCCGCATCCAGATCGCCGGTGAGCGGATCCGGGTCCCGCGGCGGGCGGAGCTGTCGGTCGAGCACGAACGCGGGGACGGCGAGGAGGAGATCGAGTTCCAGCTCACCTGGTCCCTGAACGAGGACGACGACAAGGACGACGTCGAGGACGACGAGGACGAGGTCTAGCGCCGACGTCACCCGTCCGGTTGAGCGTCGCCAGGCGGAAGGACCCAGCTGGAAAGCCGCTCGTGGACGACCATGGCGGTGACGACGGCCAGGATCACCACGGGCATCTGACTGGCGGCAGCGTCGCCCAGGAGGAGCACGACCAGGGCAACGCTGGTCACGGGGAGCCCGGTCGTCGCTGCGCCGGCGGCCATGCCGATCGCCAGTCCCGGCAGCAGCTCGATCCCGGGCGTCAGGCTGCTGGCGAGTACGCCACACGCCGCCCCGAGCAGTACGGCGGGGAAGACCGGACCGCCGCGGAACGCGCCCAGCGAGACGCCGTACGCCACGCTCTTGAAGGCAACAAGGGCAACCAGGCCCCCTGACGACCAGGCTGCCGGATCGGTGGCCAGCACCGGGAGGAGGGCCTGGCCCGAGAGCGCCACCTCTGCCGGAGAGTGACCCGTCGCCCAGGCATAGGCACAGGCCGCGCCCCCCGCGACCAGTCCAGCAGCCACTGTCGTCGACATGGGCCGGGACGCGGCGACGCGGGCGACCCAGCCGCCGACGAAGAAGACCGACCACGTGAGACACGCGACAGCGGCTGCCAGGAGCGGTGCCCACGCCACCTCAGCCACGGAGAGGCGCACGGGGGCGAGGTCCGGGATCGAGAGCTCACCGATCTCCAGCCCGGTCCAGCGGCCCATGCCGGTGAACAGCAGCGCACCGACGGCGCTCGAGACCAGGCAGGGCAGCACCACGAGCATCGTCCGCCTGCGTCCTAGCCCCAGGATCTCGAGGAAGATCACCACCGCGACGAGTGGGTTGCCGAAGATCGCCGACATGGCAGCCGCTGCACCCGCCGCGGCGACGATGGTGCCGGTGCCGGCGTCCTCGCCCATCCGCGTGCGGCGGACCGCCACGAGGGCGAGCCCGCCGCCGATCGCGATCAACGGCGCCTCGGGCCCGATCACTGCACCGCCCACGAGGCTCGCCGCGGCCGCCAGCACCACCCCGGGCAGCATGCTCGGCGTCGCAGGTTCTCCGCCGAAGCCGGCAACAGGAACGTGACCACCGTGACCGGGCAGGTACTTGACTGCCAGCCCCACCAGCAGGCCGGCCGTCGCGATCGTGAGGATCGCCCACCAGCTCGGCAGCTCGTCGTACCCCAGGGCCGACGGCAGGGACTCCCACACCACGTGCTCGAGCTCGTGGACGGCAACCAGGAAGCCGAACGCCGCAAGCGAGAGAGGGATGCCGAGCAGGGCCACGACCAGCAGCAGCACCAGGTAGGCGCGGTCGTGCAGCCCAGGATCTGCCGCGACGAGCGGCTCCGGCTCCTGCGTGCCGCCCGCCACGCTGCTCACCTGCTGACGACTCGTGGGCTCGGAGCTCATCGGGCGACTACTGCAGGGCCGCGGTGAGGCGCATGGTGTTGTCGAGGTACCGCTGCACCTTGGACCGCTGCCGCCACTCGTCGATCGTCAGCTCCCGCGACAGGGCGCGGTAGTCGTCCTCGACCTTGCGGAACCGGGCCACGATGTCGCCACCGGTCAGCATCATCGACACCTCGTGGTTGAGCGCGAACGACCGCATGTCCATGTTGCTCGACCCGATCACCGCGACGTCGTCGTCGATAGAGAAGTGCTTGGAGTGCAGGACCGCCGGTGCCGGGTAGAGGTGGATCCGGACGCCCGCCTCGAGCAGGGCTTGGTAGTAGGAGCACTGGGCGTGGTAGACCATGAACTGGTCGCCCTCCTCGCTGACGAAGAGCTCGACCTCCACCCCCCGTCGCGCGGCCGTGGTCACGGCGTACAGCAATGGCTCGTCGGGCACGAAATAGGGACTCGTCAACGAGATGCGCGACTGCGCGGAGTAGATGAGCGCGGTGAAGAGCCGCAGGTTGTTCTCGGTCACGTAACCGGGACCGCTGGGCACCACCTGGGCCGCCACCCCATCCGCGTGGTTCGCGGGCGCCGATGGGGAGATCTCACCTCCCATTCGCTGGTGCGTCTCGGTGTACCAGTCCTTGGCGAACACTGCCCGGAGCGAGGTGACCGCCGGCCCGTCGACGCGGGCCACGAGCTCGACCCACTCCCGTCCGGCCGCATGGTTCTTCGGCTTGTTGTAACCCGGCTCGATGAGGTTCTGCGACCCCATGAACCCGATCCGGCCGTCGACGACCATGAGCTTGCGGTGGTTGCGCAGATCGGGCCGCTGGAACTGTCCCTTCAACGGTCGCACCGGCAGCATCGGGTGCCATTCGATGTCGGTGCCGTCGAGCCGCTTCTCGAAGTCGTCGTAGCCCGGAATGCCTTTGGACCCCATGTGGTCGAACAGCAGTCGTACCTTCACGCCACGGGCGGCTGCCGCCGCAAGCGCCTCGAAGAACGGGGCGGTGACGTCGTCCCACGCCGAGATGTAGAACTCGACCTCGACGCTGTCCCTCGCGCCGGCCACCTCCGCCGTCATCGCGGTGATCGCGTCGCCGTAGCCGGAGATCAGTTCCACCCGGTTGCCCGCCTGGAGGGGCAGGGAGCCGAGGTTGAGGTTGAGGGTCGCCATCGAGCCGACGTACCCGGGCCCGGCCACGGGCGTGGTCGGCAGCTGGTCGGTGGCCGCCCGGATCGCCTCGTCCGCCTCCCGTTGCCGCGCGAGCCGTTTCCGGCCGAGGTTGGTCCGGCCGAGGAGCAGGAAGAGGCCGAAGCCTGCCAACGGGATGATCAGGATGAGGATCAGCCACGCCATGGCGGACGACGGCTTGCGGTTGTGGGGCAGCACCCCGATCGCCAGGAACTTGATCACGTAATCCGTGACGACCAGAGCCACCCCGGCGATGACCAGAAGGTTGTCCACTACGCGCCCCGGGGCCGGGCCCAGGTGGTCGGTATGTCGGCGCCGCCTTCTTGCGACACCCGTGCGCCCATCTGCACGTAGGCACCACCCTGGGGGTAGATCCGGCCGCCGACGAGGGCCTGGCCCATCCCGAACGACGGCGCCCCGTCCAGCAGCCCGGGTGGCACGTAGGAGAACATCCGGGCGAGGTCTGCGACGTCGGCGCTGGAGTTCATCCGCATCAGCAGCAGGTTGTCGCACTGCGACACGACGTTCTCGTGGACCTTGTCGGGTCGTTGTGTCGACACCAGGAGATAGAGGCCGTACTTACGGCCTTCGGCCGCGATCTGGACGGCCCTCTCGGTCGACACGGTGCTCACGGGGTTCGACGGCTCGGCGGCGCAGATGTTGTGGGCCTCGTCGATGACGACGAGCACCGGCTCGCGATTCCTTCGCAACCTCCAGAGCGACGCCAGCACCGCGTCCGCGACCATTCGTTGCTCGTCGAGCGTCTCCAGCGAGCCGAGGTCCACGACCAGGCACCGGCTGCTCGGCTCCTCCAACTCCTGGAGGAGCGAAGGCGCGTCGGGGCTCCAGATGCTCCAGTCGAGCACCCCGAGGTTGAGCGCCCGCATCCCCAGGTGCTGAGCGGCCGGGTTGGGCGAGCCGATCAGCTGGTCGAGACCGCTGACCACGGGCCTGCCGGCCTCGGTCGCACGCAGGAGATCGGTGAGTACGGCGTACTCGTCCCTGTCGGCGATCGGATCGAGACCGAGGACTGCCCCTTGGGTGCGCGCGTCGAGCTCGGCGAAGCGGAGTCTCAACAGCCGGTCGGCGCCGGGTTCGTTGCTCCACACCGCGACGTCGTCAGGAACGGATCGATAGGCCGCCGCCCGCGCAGGGTCGACGTCCGCGCGGAGCCGCCCCAGGCCGACGTAGTCGGAGTTCGGATCGAGGATGACGATGCGCAGGCTGGTCTCGACGAGCACGCGCTCGAGCAGGAGGCCGAGCGAGTAGGTCTTGCCGGAGCCGGACTGACCGCACATGAACGTGTGCCTGTTGAGCCCACCGCTGTCGAGCTCGGCGAGTACACCGGGTGCCATCAGCAGCTCTCCGACGACGAGACCTGCCCGGTCCGGTCGACTGGCCTCCGCGAGCCACGCGCGCACCTCGTCGGGAAGCGCGGGCCGTACCTGCGCGTCGTGGAACGGTCCTCCTTGATCGAGGAGGAGGCCGTTGCCTCCGGCCAACCGGACGCGAACCGTGGTGGTCGCGCCGTCGACGCCGGGCACCCCGACGTCGGCGGTGTGACTCGCCAGGTCGGTGAGCTGGCCGAACCGCCGCCCGCCCGCATGCTCGAGGACGACGTAGGCACCTCGCCTAAGCGCCAATCCGTGAAGTGAGGCCTGGAATTCGAAAGCGCGACCATCGACCGACGTCGCCAGCGCGAGGGTGCCCTTCTCGATGCGCTCGCGGACGTCTCGGTAACGCGTGATCTGCTCGGCCAGCGGGTCGGACCGATCGAGGGCAGTGTCCACAGGCCGAGTGTCCGGCCCGTTCCGACCCTGCGTATCCCCCGCGGCGAGTGAGGGCGGGGGCTCGGCCGCCTCAGTCTCCAGGGCTCACGACGGTCGGTATGGTGACCGATCCACCGATGTCCAGGTCGACCGCCCGGCAGTCGGGCGCCTCTGCCGCCAAGGCTTCCAAGAACCGTGGTCCGGCCACGTCCATCCAACCGCGGGGCACCATCTCGCCGGCGGGCACGTGCAACGTCTTCCAATGGACAGGGACGGCGTGCCGGGCTGCGCTCAGCCGGCAAGCCACGGCGGCTTCCTGCGGCCCCATGTGTCCCGGTGAGAGACGAGGTCCCCAACCCCCGATCGGGACGAGGGCGACGTCGATGGATCCGCCGGCGATCTCGGACAGAGCCGCCATGCCGGGGTAGAGATCGGTGTCCCCCGCCAGCCAGGCGACGCCCGACGGCCCCCGGACGAGGTGGCCGTTCGCGGCGTTCGGACGGTGGGGCATCGGCCGCGAATCGTGGATCGCCTCCACGAGCCGCACCTCGACGTGGCCTTCAGCGCCTACGGGAAACCACTCGTCGTCGGCCAGCCCCCGCCCGTCAAGCCCCTTGCGCCTCACCCAGGTGGCGTTGGCGGGCGCCGTGAGGACCGGCACGCCCTGGAACAGCTTGAGGGAGGGGACCTCGGCGTGGTCGTGGTGCAGGTGGGAGAGCAGGACGGCATCCGCCGCCTCCCACGCGGCTCGGACCGGCTGGATGCCACGGCGGCGCAGGATGCCGTTGTTGCGTCTCAGCAGCGGGTCAGCGACGATCCGCACGCCGTCGAGATCTACGACGGCTGTGGAGTGACCGAGCCACGTGACGACGATGCCCAACGCGTCGTTCTCCTCCCGTCCGTGCGGTTTCCTACGTTTGGGCACGGACGGCGCGAGGTCCTCATCCGCCACGGGTGAGGTCAGAACCCGAGACGCTCTCTAGCGTCCGATCGACGCTACTGACACCTGCCTGAGTGACATGGACGGTGGTTTCAAATCGAGGCCACGAAGAGATCGCACGGCGAGGGAGCCACCACCGGATGAACATCGTCTTCGGCCTCGTGGTGACGGTCGTCGTCACCGCGGTCACGGTGACCGCGATGCTGGTCGTGCGTCGGCGGGCTCCTCAGGGCAGCTACTTCACGGATGGAGACCGGGCGTCCGGCGTCTTCGGGGTGCTCGCCACCGGCTACTCCGTGCTGCTCGGGTTCATCATCTTCCTGGCCTTCACGTCGTACGACGAGTCGAGGTCCGGCGCCGAGGCCGAGGCGACGATCGTGCTTCAACAGGTCCAGACGGCCCAGTACCTCGAGGTGTCGGAGGAGCTCACGGGCGAGCTGACGTGCTACGCCCGCTCGGTGGCGGGTACCGAATGGGATGCCGTCGACAGCGGAGAACTGGGTGAGCAGATCAATCCCTGGGGCGCGGAGATGTTCCAAACCATCTCCTCGATCGAGCCTGCGGCGTCGACCGAGCAGTCCGCCTATGACCGGTGGATGGACCAGACGGCGCAACGTGAACAGGCCCGGATCGACCGGATCCACGGCGCCGAGGGCATCATCCCGTTGCCCGTCTGGTTCGTGTTGTTCCTGATCTCGGCAGTCATCTTCGGCTACCTGCTGTTCTTCGCCGATCCCGACGAAGGGCCGGTGACGCAGGGGATGCTCATGGGCAGCGTCACGGTCGTGATCTCCCTGCTCCTGCTGCTGTTGTTGTTCTTCGACCATCCACACGGGGACGGCGTGGGCCGGCTCCAGCCGACGGCGATGGAGCGGACCTTGCGGGTGATCGAGCTCGAGGCAGAGGCTGTCGGTGTCGTCGTCGATCCCCCGTGTGACGAGCATGGTCGCCGCAGCTGAGCAGGAGCCCGCGGAGAACGGGCGCAGCTGGCAAGAGCTGCTGGTCACGGTGCTGCTCGTGGTCGCGGCGCTGGCAACGTCGTGGAGCAGCTTTCAGGCGACGCGGTGGAACGGCGAGCAGGCCGCCGCTGCCGGGCGGACGAACGCGATCAGGATCGAGGCGGCCCGAGCGGACGGTCTTGCTCGGTCGCAGACGCAGGTCGACGTGGCGACCTTCATCGCCTGGGCAGAGGCAGACCGGCGCGGGGAGGACGACCTCGCACAATTCCTCGCCGAACGCTTCCGGGAGGAGTTCCAGCCGGCGTACGACGCCTGGATCGCCACCCGCCCGTTCTCCGACCCGGCCGCTCCGTCGACCCCGTTCGCCATGCCGGAGTACCAGGTGGAGTCCAAGAACGAGGCCGCGCGTCTCGACGCGGAAGCCGAGGAGTCGGCCGCCGAGGTGCGTACCTACATCCAGCGTTCCAGCAACTACATCCTCACTGTGGTGCTGTACGCCGTGGTGCTGTTCTTCGCGGGCATGAGCACGCGACTCGCCAGCCGCCGGCTGCGCTGGGTCATGACGCTCGCCGGGGCTCTCACCCTCCTCGGCGCGATCGCGTGGGTGGTGTCCCTCCCGGTGAGCTTTGCGGTCTGACCTCATCTCCCCGTCCTCGCCCGCAACGGGTGACGCCTCGCGCACGGCTCGCTCCTACTTTCGCAGGTGTCACTCGGGCAGTCGAGTGCAAGTCAGGAGGACCCGTGGCCGACCAACCCAACATCCTGATCATCTGGGGCGACGACATCGGGATCAGCAACCTCAGCTGCTACAGCGAGGGTCTGATGGGCTACCGAACTCCGAATATCGACCGCATCGCCGCGGAGGGCGTTCGGTTCACCGACTACTACGGTGAGCAGAGCTGCACGGCCGGACGGGCTGCGTTCATCACCGGTCAGAACCCCTACCGCACCGGGCTCACCAAGGTGGGCATGCCGGGAGCGGACATCGGCATCCGGGCCGAGGACCCCACGATCGCCACGGCGCTCAAGGCTGTGGGGTACACGACCGGACAGTTCGGGAAGAACCACTTCGGCGACCGCGACGAGTTCCTGCCCACCATGCACGGGTTCGACGAGTTCTTCGGCAACCTCTACCACCTCAACGCCGAGGAGGAGCCCGAGCAGTTCGACTACCCGTCGGAAGAGGAGTTCCCCAACTTCCGGAAGAACTTCGGCCCACGAGGAGTGATCCACGCCTGGGCTGATCCCGACGCCGAGGGCGGCCAGCGGATCGAGGACACCGGTCCGCTCACCAAGGAGCGGATGAAGACCATCGACGAGGAGGTCGTCCCCGAGGCGCTGCGGTTCATGACCGACGCCAAGGAGAGCGACACGCCGTTCTTCGTGTGGCTCAACACCACGCACATGCACTTCCGGACCCACGTCAAGGACGGCAGCCGGGGCAAGGCCGGCCGCTGGCAGTCGGAGTACCACGACGCGATGTGCGACCACGACGAGCTGGTCGGGGGGGTGCTCGACTATCTCGACGAGAACGGCCTCGCCGACAACACGATCGTCATGTACTCCACCGACAACGGTCCGCACATGAACACCTGGCCCGACGGCGGCATGACTCCGTTCCGCAGCGAGAAGAACTCCAACTGGGAAGGTGCCTACCGGGTGCCGGCTCTGGTGCGCTGGCCCGGACGCATCCCGGAGGGTCGGGTGCTGAACGGCATCGTGAGCCACAACGACTGGTTCGTCACCCTGCTCGCGGCTGCGGGCGACACCGACGTCGCCGACCGGCTCAAGGCAGGGACGGACCTGAACGGCACCACGTACAAGGTCCACCTCGACGGCTTCAACCAGCTCGACTACTTCACGGGCGCAACTGAGATGAGCCCACGCCAGTACTTCTTCTACGTCTCGGACGACGGCGACCTCACCGCGTTGCGGTACGACAACTGGAAGTTCGTGTTCCTCGAGCAACGCATGCCGGGCACGCTGGGCATCTGGCTCGAGCCCTTCGTCGTGCTGAGGTGCCCGAAGATCTTCAACCTGCGGACCGACCCCTACGAGCGGGCCGACATCACGTCGAACACGTACTTCGACTGGATGTTCGACCATGCCTGGCTGGTGATCCCGGCCACCGCCTTCGTCGGCCAGATGATCCAGAGCCTGAAGGACTTCCCCCCACGGCAGGAGCCCGCCAGCTTTACCATCGACAAGATGATGGAGAAGCTCAAAGCGGGCATGCCCGGCGCGTGAGCCGCGGGAGGGAGGCGGTCATGGAGACCTCGCGGGTCTCCCTGCCCGGCGGCGTCTTCACGATGGGGTCCGACGACCACTATCCCGAGGAGGCGCCGCGCCATCAGGTCCGCGTCGACCCGTTCAGGATCGACGCGATCCAGGTCACCAACGAGCAGTACAGCGGGTTCGTGAAGGCGACCCGGTACCGCACGGTGGCCGAACGCCCGCTCGACCCGGCGGGCTACCCCGACGCGCCGAGCGAGAACCTGGTGCCCGGCTCGTTGGTCTTCACCCCGACCGAGGGGCCCGTGGACCTCCGCCACATCAGCCAGTGGTGGACCTGGACACCCGGCGCCTGCTGGTCGAGTCCCGAGGGACCCGGGAGCTCGGTGAAGCGGCGACCGGACCACCCGGTCGTCCACGTGGCGTACGAGGACGCCGCCGCCTACGCGGACTGGGCGGGCGGAGCGCTCCCCACCGAGGCGCAGTGGGAGTACGCGGCCCGCGGCGGGCTGGACGGCGCGGCGTACACATGGGGGGACGAGGCGCGCCCCGGCGGCAGGATCATGGCGAACACCTGGGACGGTCCGGACTTCCCCTGGCGCAGTACCCGGGAGAGCGGCTTCGTGGGCACCGCACCGGTCGGCAGCTTCCCTGCCAACGGCTACGGACTGTTCGACATGGCGGGCAACGTCTGGGAGTGGACCTCGGACTGGTGGACCCAGCGCCACCCGGACGAGGTCGACAAGCCCTGCTGTGTGCCGGCCAACCCGCGCGGTGGACGGCAGGAAGACAGCTACGACCCGGCGCAGCCCCAGTTCCGCGTCGGACGTCGCGTCGTCAAAGGTGGTTCACACCTGTGCGCTGACACCTATTGCTTGCGGTACCGCCCCGCTGCGCGGCGCCCGCAGATGATCGACACGGGCACCAGCCACATGGGGTTCCGCTGCGTCGGCCGCAGCACCCCCCTCAACCTAGAGGTGATCTCCTGATGGACGACCTGATTCTTCCGTCCTGGCGACCCGGCGCCACCCGCGATGCGGTGCTGGGGTTCCTCGACGCGGTGCTCGACGTGCCCGAGGAGGATCGCATCGCCTGCTTCGACAATGACGGCACCCTCTGGTGCGAACGTCCGAACTACGTCCAGTACGACTTCTTCATCGATGCACTCAAGGTCCGCGCGGCTGAGACCGACGTGACGGGGGTGCCGGAGTTCGCAGCTCTGCTGAACCACGATGCAGCAGCGGTCGGCGAGCTCGGGCTCGAACGGATCGCCCTCGCTCTGACCAGCCTGTTCGAGGGGATCCCGGCGGAGGAGTTCAGGGACCGGGTCCGCGACTTCATGGCCAGGAGCCAGCACCCCACTCTGGCCCGGCCGCCGGGCGACCTCGTTTACCAACCGATGATCGAGCTGATCGACGAGCTGAGGCGCCGTGACGTGGCGGTCACGATCGTCACGGGTGGGGGCACCGAGTTCGTGCGGGCGATCAGCCACCAGCTGTACGGCGTACCGCCGGAGGCGGTCGTCGGCACCCTCATCGACTATGAGTACTCCCGCGACGACAACGGCGCGCCACGGCTCCGCAGGACCGGCAGTCTCGACGGCGCTGCCAACGAGGGCACCGTCAAGGTGAGCAACATCCAGCGTCAGCTGGGCCGGCGGCCCCTCCTCGCAGCAGGGAACTCCGGTGGCGACCGGGAGATGCTCGAGTGGGCGGCAGCTGGCGACGGGCCGACGCTCGCACTGCTCGTCGACCACGACGACGGCGATCGCGAGTTCAGCTACGCGAGCAAGGCCGCAAGCTTCGAGGAGGCCGAGCCGATCAGGGACGTCGGCATCCGACTCGGATGGACCGTGGTCAGCATGGCCAGTGACTGGGCGACCGTCTTCCGGCCCGTCTGAAGCCGGCGCCCCGTGACTCACCCATGGTGGGTGAGGGACGTCGCCGAGGCTCCGGCGAAGGTGTACCTGGAACCCACAACTGTTGTTCTCAATCCTGAGCGAGGAACAAGATGTCGTCGGACCAGGCCCCGCTTTCTGCACCGCGGCCAGTGCATCACGAAGGCCGTGCCGTCGTCTGGGGAGCTCGCGCGCTGGCGTACCTGATCTACACCTATGTGGTCGTGACTGAAGTCGTGCTCGTGCTCGGGTTCTTCCTGCTCCTCCTCGGCGCGAATCCCGATACGCCATTCGTAGAGTGGGCTTATCGGTCCCTGGATCGCGCAATGGAGCCGTTCCGGGGCATCTTCACCTCCATCGAGCTGGGCAATGGGGCCAACCAGGTCGAGGCTGTGCTCGACACCTCTGTGCTCTTCGCGATGGTGATCTACGGCCTCCTCGCCTGGCTGATCCACAGCGGGATCGTCTGGCTGACGCGCAAGTTGGAACGGTCGGACTGGCAGGATCGGACGATCTAGCTGCACTCGGTTGGCCGGAGCAGGCTGCTGCGACGCGAGGTTGGAGCTGGTCAGGCCGGCACTCGATGGGTGATCTGCCGGATCCCGTAGAAGGCGGATGGCGCGAGGAGGACGAGCGGCACGATCGCCAGAGCGGCAACCTTGAACCCACCGTCGCCGAAGAGGGCCAGCAGGGCGGCAACGACTCCGAAGACCCACACGGCGGCGTACAGCGCGTGGACCCAGGGAGGCACGTCGTCCTCGATCGCCGCTCCGCGCCTGTGCTGGAGCATGAAGCCCGCGTAGTAGAGGGCACCTGCCAGAGCGCCCCAGCCGAGCACGAGCCAGACCACCGAGCTGACGGCAGGGTCGCGCTCGTTCGCCTCAGCGGTCGCAGCGACGAAGAGCCCGGTGCACAGGCCCAGCACGGCCGCCTGCACCATCGGCGGCTGCTTCAGCAGGAACTTCGCGAGTAGTGCAAAGAACATCGTGTCCTCCCTTTCGAACGGATACCGCCCATCGCTCAGACCGCGAGGCTGACAGGGAAGGTCGCTACCCAACCGAGAGCGGCGAGCAGCACCAGGCACCCGGATATCGTCATCACCCAGCGCAGCCGTCGGTTCTCGAGCCGGGTGCTCATGCCGGCGAAGAAGAGTACGACGGCGTACAACACCACCGTGAGCACGTAGTTGCTGGACCGTTGGATTTTGAGGCGGACCTCAGCGGCCAGCTCTTCTGCGTCCGCGTCGAGCTGCTCTGCCTCGTCCTCGGCCGCGATCTGGTACTCCTCCATGGCGAACGGCGTGGGGGGAGCGTCGGGGTTCGCGCCGGGGTCGGTGTCCATCCACGCGTCGAAGGCCGGTCGGAACTCGGGACGGAAGCGGTGCTCGTAGAAGTCGGCGACGGCGACCTCCCGACGCTGATCGGCATCAGCCCAGGCGATGAATGTGGCCAGAAGCCGGCGGCGAGCACGCCGAAGACTCCTGAGGCGCGGTCCCCATCGGTGAAGTAGCTGCCCTGGGGCGCCCGTCGCCGCACGACGAGCATCGAAGTGACGGTGATGACCGTGGCCGCGATGGTGACCAGGAGACCCAGCAGAAGGTTCATCCGACGGTTTTCCTCCGGTCGTTGGCGCCCGTGCTCACCGCAGGCGGCGGCGCCGGGTCGGCCGCGTCCGCTGCTGAGGACGCGACGATCCAGTTCTCTGCGAAACCATGCCGCTCCACCTTGGGCGGGACATCACCCGTCAGGGATGAGAACTTTGCGGATACCGTCGCCCGCATCCGTCGTCGGATGGCAGGCCAGGGCGGAGCAGAGGTCGTTGGCGCAACAGCCTCGGCCCGGCGGGATGCCCCGTCCCTACTGCCTGGCCATAGCGATCCGGAACCGCTCATCGGGGTCGATGAAGTGGTCGTTGTCGTCATCACCGATGTCGATCTGGACCCAGTTGATCCGACCGGTGAACCGGCTGCTCACGGGCGTGTAGTCGCGGGTGACGGTGGTGCCGGACTCGTAGCCGATATCGGTGGTCTCGTCGGCGGAGAAGATCATCGCCTGAGTGGCCTCGACGCGACCGACCCCGACGGGGTTGCCGTCGCAATAGAGGGTGACGGCGCCTCCCTTGGCCAGTCCGCCGCCGTCGTAAGCGAACTCCATGCGGACCTGGTGGGTGCCCTCAGGCACGGACTGGTCGCTCTCGGTCACGAACTCATGGATTCCCAGCACGTTATAGGCGAACTTGAGGTGGCCGTTCTTCACGTAGAAGGACCAACCGCCAAAGCGACCGCCCTGGGCGATGATCACGCCGTTCGCACCGGTGGCCGGAACGTCGACCTCGGCGGTCACCGAGAACGACTTGTTCTTGATGCTGACCACGCTGTTCTCCGAGAGACGTCCCATCCCGGCGAAGAACAGCTGGGAGTTGCCGCGGATCAGGGTCGGCCGGCCGGCGACTCCCGGTTCGAATCGCTCGGCACCGCGGTCGTCGATGGGCAGGACGTCGTACTTGGTCGCCTCGATCAGCCAGAGCCTTTGCAGCTTGGCGAGCATCTGGGGGTCGTCTTCTGCCAGGTTGCGGGCTTGGCTGTAGTCGCTGTTGCCGTCGTAGAGCTCCCACACGTCGTCGTCGAATGGCGGAAGGGCCCCGACCATGACCCAGGGCGTGCCGTGCTTGGTGACCGCGCTCCAGCCCTTGTGGTAGATGCCGCGGTTGCCGAACATCTCGAAGTACTGGACGTCGTGGCGTTCCGTGGCGTCTTCGTCGTTGAAGCTGTAGAGCATGCTGGTGCCCTCCATGGGCGACTGCAGCACGCCATTGACCAGGGTCGGTTCGGGCAGTCCGGCTGCCTCGAGGATGGTCGGCGCGAGGTCGATCACGTGGGTGAACTGGGAGCGCACGCCACCGGGCTGCTCGATCCCGTAGGGCCAGTGCACGATGGTTCCGTTGCGGGTGCCGCCCCAGTGCGAGGCGACCTGCTTGGTCCACTGGAACGGGGTGTTGTTGGCCCACGCCCAGCCGACCGAGTAGTGGTTGTAGGAGTCCGGGCCGCCGAAGGAGTCCAACTTGCTGAGCATGAACTCGGGGGTTTCGAGCGCCGCCATGCCGTTGAAGTTGGCCAGCTCGTTGAAGGCGCCGTTCATGGTGCCTTCGGCCGAGGCGCCGTTGTCGCCGATGATGTAGTAGACGATTGTGTCGTCGAGGACCTCCAGGTCGGCGAGGGCGTCGATCAGCCGCCCGACGTGGTGGTCGGTGTGCTCGAGGAACCCGGCGTAGACCTCCATCTGCCGGGCCAGCACGGGCTTGAGCTCATCGGGCATGTCGTCCCAGGCGGTGATCTCTGAGTGTCGTGGAGTCAGGTCGGAGTCCTCTGGGATGACCCCGAGTTCCTTCTGTCGGGCGAAGGTGCGGTCGCGCAGGGCGTCCCATCCGTCGTCGAACTCGCCCCGGTAGCGGTCGGCCCACTCCTTGGGGACGTGGTGCGGAGCATGGGTGGCGCCGGGGGCGAAGTAGACGAAGAACGGCTTGTCGGGCATCAGCGCCTTTTGCTGGCGCACCCAGCCGATCGCGTGGTCGGTGAGGTCCTCCGTGAGGTGGTAGCCCTCCTCTGCGGTGGCAGGGGGCTCGATCGGTGTGGTGCCGCTGTACAGGGCTGGGTCCCATTGGTTGTTCTCACCGCCGATGAACCCGTAGAACGTCTCGAAGCCGCCTCCGCCAGTCGGCCAGGCGTCGAAGGGTCCCATCGGGGAGGTCTGCCACACCGGCACCTCATGGCATTTGCCGAACTGGGCCGTCGAGTACCCGTTGAGCTTGAGAGTGGTTGCGAGCGGGGCCTTGGTGTTCGACCGAACCGAGCTGTTGCCCGGCGCGGAGGTTTGCGGTCTCGGTGATGCTGCCCATGCCGACCGAGTGGTGGTTACGGCCCGTGAGCAGGGCTTGGCGAGTCGGTGCACAGAGAGCCGTGGTGTGGAAGCGGTTGTAGCGCAGCCCCCCTTGCGCGAGCCTGTCCGCCGTCGGGGTCCGACACGGCCCACCGAATGCCGAGGAGGCACCGAATCCAACATCGTCGAGCAGAACGACCAACACGTTGGGCGCACCCGCGGGCGGCCGCAAGGGCGCGACCTTGGCGAAGGCCGTGTCCGGGTCCTTGGCGTCGTAGGTCGTCAGACCAGGGGCAACGCGGTCCGGGATGGGCAGGATGCCGCGAGAATGCCGGTCTTCGGTCATGCTGGGTCCTTCCGCTCGGCAGGAACCGCTTTCAACGTGCTCCGTGAGCCATCGAGGCTAGGGGGACACTTCCGAGCCGGCCTCACCCGACTGGGTGGCTCCGTCGGACGACAATGTCAGGGTGTCGCTCCCCTCACCCCGGATCGAGGCAACCTGGGTTCGGCACTGCAGGAGCGAGGGATCCACGCACCCTCGGGAGTCACCCCGCACGGGTGACGACGACAACTGCAAGTGGCGGCAATGTCGCATTGAGGTGAACCAGCTACCTGAGCCATCGGTGAGCGCTTCGCCCCCGACCACGAAAGGATGGCCAGCGATGACGCAGACATCGCTCGATGAGCTGGGCCCCGTCGATTATCTTGTCGTCGAGTTCCCTGCAGGCGAGAGCAACTTCACCGGAGAGATGGCGAACGAGTTGGTCGCCCTGGTCGACTCCGGCACCATCCGCGTGATCGACATGCTGGTGGTGACCAAAGACGCAGACGGTTCGGTCGATGCGATGGAACTCGCGGACATCGAGAACCTCGGCCCGCTCCAGCAAGTCGAGGCAGAGCTCGCTGAATTCCTTGCCGAGCAGGACGTAGTCAACCTAGCTGCCTCCATGGACCCGGGCAGTACGGCGGGGGTGCTCATCTGGGAGAACCTGTGGGCGGCACCGTTCGCCTCGGCCGCGCGGCGCGCCGGGGGACAGCTCATCGCGGACGGACGCATTCCGATCCAGGCCATCATCGCCTCGATCGAAGCCGACGACCATGACGACGACGCGATTGAAGGAGACTGACATGCCTCTCAGGGCAGCACGAGTAGGACGAGTCGGTGTCATCGGACACCCAGTGGCGAGGACCGCGGTCGTTGCGAAGGCCGTCACCACCCCCGGGCCGTCGCCCGTCGCCAGGACGGCCGTGGTGGCGGCCGCGGTGACTCCAGGCCGAGGTCGCCGGCGTCGCATCTAGGCGACCGCGTCGCCGGCGAGAGCGGCCGGTCGTCGGGGTCGGACTCGCGGTCCGATCACACTGCCGGCGTCGACTTCCCGCGCCCCAAGGAGCCAGCGGGAGGACGGTCAGCGCCCTCGATCGCCTTACGCCGCCACGGCAAGACACCCTCCAGCTCGATCTCGAGGGAGAAGCTGAGGAAGGTGCGCACGAGGACGATGAGCCCCAGCGCCAGGGCACTGTCAAGTGTCGGCTCGATCGTGATCGTCAGCACGATGTCGGCGATGATCAGGAACTCCAGGCCCAGCAGGATCGCCCTGCCCACTCCCTGCCGGGCGCGTTGATACGCGATGGAGCCGCCTTCGCGACGCCACGCAAGGCCAGCGGACCCGAGAGCCACCAGCGAGCCGACCACGAGGATGGCGACCCCACCGATCTCGAAACCCTGGACGACTCGCTCCATCGCCTCGTGGAAGTGCATCTGAGTTTCCTCACGTGCTCGTGCAGCATGGCGTCAGCATGAGCCCGCTCGGGACCGTGTTTCCGAGGCGAGAGTCCATCGTCTGGTCAGCATCCGCCCCTACGGGTCCGACGGCCTCACCCCGGGCGGGGGATGATGCCAACCCCGGTCCACGGGTCGGCCGGGGTGGTCGTTGATAGGTTCTGGTGCTGCGCGCGAATGTCGTCGTTCCACTCATCGGCGTCGAAGTCCCTGGCTGATCCACAGCGGCATCTCTGGCTGTCGCGGCGGCTGGACCGGCGGGATCGGGCACTCGAGCACCCCTGACAGGCGGTCCGGCGTCGAGGCCTTACCGAAGCTCGGACGAGAAGAACTCGAGCGCCGTCTTGGTCTTCGTCTGCTGCTCGCCGGTCAAGTCGATGCCGCGCTGCTGGAGGAATTGCTTGGTGCTAGCGGCCACCGTAAACGCTTCGGTCGTCGCGGCCTTGGTGGAGAGCTCCAGGATGCGGGACCCGTCCGGGTACAGCCAGAGCTCTGCGACGAGTCGACCGTCGTAACCACTGGGCGAGAACTTCAGCTTCATCACCAGGATCGGACCCAGAACCGTGAGGTCATCGACGGACATCCCGTCAGGGGCGCAATCCGCGAAGAACGCGCGCTGCCTCTTGTCGAAGAGTGACGTCAGTCCGCGCTCGCCGTCCAGTGCTTCCTTCACCTTCCCGGCACGCATCTTCGCCTGGAGGCTGGCCGAACACACGAAGCCTCCCGGCATCACGTCGACCTCCACGCCGAACCCCTTGAGGGCGCGCAGCTCGGCAGATACCTCGCTCGGCACCACTGGACGCAGCTTCACCACGCTGTCGTCCCTGCGCGTCGTCCTCCGTGCTCGCACAATCACGCCTTGCCGGTTGAGGGCGAGGTCGGGCGTGTCGAAGAAGAACACCTGGCGGAGCTCGGCTTCGAGCGGGTCCATCTCCAGTGCTCGAACCGCCGAGCGCTGGTCGTTGTCGGGGACGGTCAGCTTCAGCTCCACGGAGTCAGCACTCTGAAGGAGCGTCGCCAGCTCGTCGGCCTGGTCGGGAGCAAGGCTACCCGCCGGAGCAGTTTCGGTCATCGCTGTTCTCCAGGCGTCGGCAATGGTCCCAACAGAAGACTGGACCTCACCGCCGAGAACCTCACCCACGCGGGGTGAGCCTCGCGGAATCACCGAGGCAGGTGGTGCTCTACGCGGTTGTCGTGCCGCTCCGGCGCTTCGAGATGCACGCTGCCACCTTCACCTGGTACCGGGGGCAGCCTCCCCCACTGTCGCGACTCGGCCCCGGATCGTGCTCGCGCCAGGCGTCCGCCACCGGTGCTGACCACACCTGTGGGTCGATCTCACCCTGCGCGGGTGAGCCCGCTGCGACGGTCCGCCGAGACGGTAATGGACCGGCGCGGCAATCGCGCGCCCGGTCCCGACGACAGCAAGGACAGCTCATGGAGGACGGTTTCGGCCTGTGGGAAGTCATCGTCTCGACCTTCTCGTTCATGCTGTTGATGTCGTGGATCTACTTGTTCGTCTTCATCGTCGGCGACATCTTGAGGGACCGCAGCCTGCGTGGTGCCTCCAAGGCGTTGTGGATCTTCTGCATCGTCGTGCTGCCGTGGCTGGGTGCGGTCATCTATCTCCTCGCGCGGGGCGACTCGCTGCCCGATCGCACGCAGCAGGCGGCGATCGACAGGCACGCGACGATGCGCTCCCAGGCCGGAGAGCCGTGAGAAGGCCGAGGTCTCAGCGAAGTCCGTAATGTTCTCGTGCCCTAGCGCACCAAGCCTCGACACCCTCACCGCCCCGGTCGGTCACGAGCGACATGCCGTCCTTTGGGGAGCTCGCGCCCTGGCGTACCTGCTCTACGTCTACGTGATCCTGACGGAGACCGTCCTCGTGCTCGGGTTCGTCCTGCTCCTCCTCGGAGCGAATCCCGATCCGCCGTTCGTCCAGTGGGCCTACCGGTCCCTGGACCGTGCCATGGAGCCGTTCCGCGGGATCCTCACCTCCATCGAGCTCGGCGACGGAGGCAACCAGGTGGAAGCGGTGCTCGACACCTCCGTGCTGTTCGCGACGGTGGTCTACGGCTTCGCGGCCTGGCTGATCCACACCCTGATCGTCTGGCTGTCACGGCGGACAGAAGGATTCGATCGGCTGGACCGGCCGGCCTGAGCGGCTCGCATGGGCGGGGGTCCTGATTTCACGCGATGTCACCCACCCGTTCGGTTTATTGCCTCTGCGCTGGCTCGTCGCGCTAGGCGCGGCGCCCAAGCGAGGAGCTTCGGATTGCGGGTCGCGTCGCACTCGAAGCGCTGCCCGAGCGTGCCGGCCGGCGCGGGCCGGCCGGCACGCCAAGGGCTACTTCTTTCCGGTGCTTCCCTGGACCGTGTTGGTCACGGTGTCGGTGTTGTTGTCCAGGACCGGGTCCGGAGTCGAGCTAGAGACGGTCGCTCTGTTCTGGATAGAACCGACCGAGCCCTTGATCTGGACCTGGATCTCGTAGGTGACCGCCGTTCCCGCCGGCACCCGAGCCGTCGTGCAGGTCACCTTGTGGGTGGCCGCGCTGTAGGTACAGCTCGGGGTGAGGTGCTGGACGATCAGCTTCTTTGGTGTGAGCGGCAAGGTGTCCACCGTCACGACGTTGAGCGCATCGGACGGCCCGCCGGCACCCGAGGTGGGGGTGTCGTCGGGTGCCATGCCGGCCTTGTTGTGCACGGTGATCCGGTAGACCAGCGCACCGGCCGGGTTGCCGGCGGGCTTGACGCCGGTCTTCTCGATCCACAGTTCTGCCTGGGTCTGCACCGTGGTCTCGGTGGTCACCTCGGCCCCGTCAGGGTCGGTAGGCGACGTGGCCTCGGCGGTGTTGACCAGCACCGTGCCGGAAGGAACGTTCGCGTTGACCTTCACCGTGATGAAGATGGTCACGCTCTGGCCGGGGTCGAGGTCACCGATGTCGCAGCTGACCACACCTGGACCACTGAGCGCACACGCGGTCGAACCCGTGCCGCCCACCGCGCTGACCAGCGTGGTGCCCGCCGGCAGCGTGTCGACCACGACGACGTCCACCGCTGTCGACGGCCCGCCGTTGCTGACCTGCAGCGTGTAGACCAGCTCTTGACCGGCGCTCACCGGATCGGGAGTGTCGGTCTTGGTGATCGCCAGCCCGGCTGTGGCGCTGACCGCGGTGGTGAAGGTGACCCGGTTGTTGCTGGTGTCCGGATCGAGAACGGTGCTGTCCACCTCGGCGGTGTTCTCCAGTTGCCCGGTGGCGTTGGGCTTGATCTTCACCGTGATGTCGATCTCGCGGACCGGGTCCCCGGGAGCTACGTTGCCGAGGTTCCAGGTGAGCACCTGTCCGTTGAGGGTGAACGAACCCACGTCCGCTGTAGCGGAGGTGAAGGTGACTCCGGCCGGGAGCACGTCGACGACCTTGACGCCCCTGGCGGCGGACGGTCCCGCGTTGTCCACCCCGATGGTGTAGGTGATCTGCGAGCCCGCGGTGCCGTTGAGGTCACCGGTCTTGGTGATCGACAGATCGGCCGCCGCGATGACCTCGATCCCGTCCCTGGCCTGGTTGTTGCTCAGATCCGGATCAGCAGTCGTGCTCGTGACCGTGGCGACGTCGTTGATGTCCTGCGGCTCGTCGGCTGTCACCTCCACCCGGATGATCACTGAGTCGCCTGCGCCAACGGTGCCCAGGTTGCAGGTGACCGTGCCCTGCTGGACCTGCGGATCCGGTGTCGATGTGCAACTGCCCGCACTCGTGGTGATGGTGCCGAACGCGAACGTGCCGTTGCTGACGTGCCGGTCGACGAGCTTCACCGCCTCCGCGGCGTTCGGGCCGAAGTTCGTCACCACGATGTCGCAGATCCCGGTCTCGCCCGCAGGCATCGCAACGTCGGGCTTGCACTCCTTGACCACGCCGAGGTCGGCCTGAACGGCGGTGTCGGCCACGCAGTCGTCGAAGGTCAACTTCGTCACGCGGGTACCCCACAGGCCGCTCTGGGCGGTGTCCGGGGCGGGTCCGACGTCCCCGGTGCCCCCGACGGACACGTACTCCTGGAAGGTCCAGAAGCTGCACGGGTCGACGGGGTCGATCACGGTGGCGCTGTAGTCACCCCACCGGTTTCGTTCGGTGCACGTCGATCCGGGTGCCGCGGGGTTGCACGAGTCGTTGTAGTAGAACCCGTTGCCGGTGGCGAGGATGGCCGGCGGTTGGAAGGTGGTCACCCCGCCGGTCGTTGTGCCAAGTGACACGCAGACGCTGGCCGCGAGCGTGGGGCCCGAGCAGGTGTAGCCGACCACCACGTCGCCGTGGTCGTTGACGGTGATCGACGGTTCGTGGAAGTCCCGGTTCGGGTCGTCGATCAGGCCGGTCTGGATCACAGTGTTGGTGGTCTCGTTGATCTCGTACCACCGCACCGCCGCGTTGTTGGGTGTGCTGCCCCGCACGGAGTGCGCCGCCCACAGGCTGTTGCCGACCTCGATGACGTTGCCGACGAAGCGCGGCGCCACGTTCTCGAGGGTCTCGATGCCGTCGCCGGTGTCAGCGTCGTCGGGCTGCCGCGCCGCCGGCGGGCTGGCGTGCCCGGGATCGCCGGCGATCGGCACCGGGGTGCCCAGCGTCGCCCCCGGGCCGGCGGCGCCGAAGATGTTCGTGCGCTGCAGCGCGGTGCCAGTCGAGCCCAGCAGCGCCGCACGGCCGTCGGAGAGACCGAAGTCCAAAGCCGGCTGCCATGACCCGTCGGTTGCAGGCAATCCAGCGGGCGTAGCCTCAAACCGCGTCATGTTTGCGGCGGTGGGGGTCGCCTGCAGCAGGTCCGCCTTGGGGATCGAGTAGCACGACTCGTTGCCACCACCGACGAAGTCCTGGGTGCACGAGTACAACCCGTCGGCATCCAGGCCGAGGGTCTCGTAGTCATGGAACTCCTCCGCACCCACGGTGTCGGCATCGATCTGCAGACCGTCCCAGTCACCCGTCGGATCGGAGGTGTCGCTACGACCGACGTACAGGTTGTTCGACTGCTCGTTCACGCCGTCGGGAGGGACCGTCGAGTCGACGTCGTCGTCGATCACCGTGGCGAACCACCGCTCGCTCACCGGGTCATAGACGATCCGCGGGTCGAAGACCCGCCCCAAGGTGAACGCGGGCACGCCCACGCGGTTGGTCCAGAAGCTGTTCAGGCTCCTGTCCTCCACCGAGGCACCGGTCGTCTTGTTGAAGATCTCGAAGTTGCCGTTGATCATCTCCACGATGTGGTTCGGGCCGACCGCTCCCATCGTGTCAGGCGGGATCGACCCGCTGCCCCCCGCGGCGGCGTTCTGCTGGCTGATCTCGATGTTCAGACCCATGGTCGCCACACCCGAGACGTCAGCAGCCGTGGCGGTCGGCACCAGCGTCGGGGTGAGCACGGCCAAGGACGTGGCCGCAACTCCCAGGAGCGCGGCTGCGATAGAGCCAAACCTTCGAGTCATAGTCGGTCGTCGATTCATCTGTTCCTCGTCTCCTAGTTTCTTGATCGTTCAGACACAGCGCTGGAGCACGTCAGCGCCGCCAAGCTCGAGCTCGAATGGCCCCTGGGTCGTGCCAGACCTGGGCAGCACCACGGTCAGCACGAGGTGGCGCGCATCCCTCAGCTGGCCGCGGTACCGAGCGGGCAGCGCCGCCGACGTGGACCCGCTCGGCACCGGACCGCCGGGCTGGTCGGCATAGGTTCCGGGGACGTCGAAGCGTCGCCCGCTATCGAGCGACAACGGCTCTTCGACCCTGCCGGCGGCACACTCGAACTCAGCGGTCGCCCCTGCCGGTGTCACAGTCAGGATGAGTTGCTCGCCGGCCCACACCCCAACCGGAACGCGGGTCGGCCGGAGTCCGTCATTCGTTGGGTCCGATGTCTGCCCGGAGCTCGACACCTCCGTGGCGCTCGGCGACAAACCGGTCGGCGCAGGCGACCGGCCGGCTCCCTCGTCGCCGCCAGCGCAACCTGCGGAATATCCCGCCAGAGCCGGCAGCAACACCGCCGCCCAGACCACAGGCGAGCCCAGGGACCGACCCGTGGCCGGCTCGCGGCGCAACCCATGACGGGCATGACTCAAAACGGGCACGGTCATGGGCACCTCGACCGGTTGGCTGTGTGCGACGTGACCCGCTGCCCCGACCTGGCAAACGGTTGATCTGCCGAGGCGGTCTTCCACGCCCACGCGAAAGGTGAAGCCGAAATTTCTCCGAGTGCCGCCTGTCTACTCCCGGTGTCGCCGCAGGGCAATGCCTCGAAATGCAGCGCAAGACGGCCCGAACGGACTACGCCTTGTGATTCCCGATAGTCACCGATGTCTATTGACACTTCGGAGTGCGGAGCGGCCCGCCGGTGGCACCTCACCTCGCGAACCGAACCTGGCCCTCACCGGGCCACGCAGACGCTGGCCACGGCGGGAACGCCATCAGGACCGTCGCGCAACGGCGTCGCAACGGCCTGGGAGCGTTGCCCCGCGTTGCCCCAGTGTTGTCCGAGCCGGATCTGACGGAAATGAAGAAGCGGCCCCTCCCAGCGTGTTCGCTGGTTGGAGCCGCTTCGGACTTGTACCCCCGACCGGATTCGAACCGGCGCTACCGCCTTGAGAGGGCGGCGTGCTAGGCCGCTACACAACGGGGGCCCGACTTAACGGATGGTTGCTGGAAAGCAACCTGCGGAACTCTAGCGATCCCGGTCCTGAGCGGCCAAATCGTGCCCCGTCCAGACGCTGTTCACGCGAGAACTCGCTGGTCTACTAGGACTCGAACCTAGACTAACTGGACCAGAACCAGTCGTGCTGCCAATTACACCATAGACCACTGTTTTGCTGGTGTTCGGCGCCCGATCCGGATGGTCCGGGAGCCGACGAGAAACCTTACACGCGCGGCGGTTTCGGCTCCAAAACGACCTCCCGGGTCGTCGTCTCCAGGTGCCGCCGGCGCGCCACCCACGCCACCAGCGCGAGGTAGCCCAGCGACTGGACGAGGGTGCCGGGCAGCATCCACCAGGTGCCTGCAATGGGCGCGAGCGCCTCGTCGATGTTGCCGAAGGCCAACGAGAGACCGAAGACCACCCAGTTGTTGAGCACGTGCATCGCGATCCCTGCCTCGAGTCCGCCGGTGGCGATCACCAGCACGCCGGCCACGACTCCGAACGCGAACCGGTCGATGAAAACCGGCGCGTCCTGCGCGCCGTGGGCGAGGGCGAACAAGAACGCGGGTACGACGACCGCGACCGCCGTACCGGCCCGACCCGCCACCAGACCCCCGACCGCCTGGGTCAGGTAGCCGCGGAAGGCGTACTCCTCCCCCGCCGCCTGCAGCGGGATGAGCAGCAGGATGATCAGCGCGAACGCGACCGTCCGGTCCGTGGCGTCGTTGACCGCGCCCTCGACCGCCGCGCCGCCGTGCTCCGGGAGGACGAGAGCGAGCAGCAGTGCCCCTCCCAGCGCGAGCAGCGCCAGCCCCATGCAGGTCAGCAGCCAGCCCCACCGCAGGCGGCCGACAACCGAGATGATCCAGCCGCCGGGCAGCCCTTGTGCCAGCCGGGTGGCTGCGATCACGACCGGGACCGCCGCCGCGAGGCTCAGGCAGACCAGCACGAGCCCGACGGGCGTCAACGGGTCGATGCTGAGCTCGCCGAACGGCTCACCGAGGATGCCGTCGTAGGTCCCGGTGAGCAGGACCGGCACCACCACCATCAGGGCGAGGACCATGCCGAGCACGCCGAGCACCGCGCGCGGCCAGCTCGACCATCCGAGCCGGTGCAGCTGGTGGTAGCGAAGCCCGGACGGGCCGGGATCAGCCGAGGGCACGCTGCAGACGTCCGACGCTGCGGTCGTGGCCGAGCAGCTCCAGCGACTCGAACAGCGGCGGCGAGATCCGCTTGCCGGTCACGGCGACCCGGACCGGGCCGAACGCGACGCGCGGTTTCAGCCCGAGGTCCTCGACCAGCGCCTGCTGGAGGGCGGTCTGGATGGCATCGGTGGACCACGGGTGCAGGTCGACGAGCGCGTCGTGCGCCGCCTTCACGACGCCCTTCCCGGTCTCGTCGAGCATCTTCTCGGCGTCGGCCGGGTCGACGGTGAACGCCTCCTCGTCGAGGAAGAGGAACGCGAGCATGTCCGGGACCTCGGTCAGCTTGTTGATCCGCTCGGCGACGAGCGGCATCGCCAGCTCGAGCAGCTGCGCATCGGCGTCATGCACGGGATCGCCGACCACCCCGTCCCGCTTGAGGAACGGCAGCGCGCGGTGCGTGATGTCTTCGATCGAGAGGAGTCGCATGTGGGCGGCGTTGATGGCCTCCGCCTTCTTGAGGTCGAAGCGCGCCGGGTTGGGGTTGACGTCTCCGATCTCGAACGCGTCGACCATCTCCGACAGGGAGAAGACGTCACGGTCGGCGGCGATCGACCAGCCGAGCAGGGCGAGGTAGTTGAGCAGGCCCTCCGGCAGGAAGCCACCGTCGCGGTAGGCGAGCGCGTGCGCCTGCGGGTCGCGCTTGGAGAGCTTCTTGTTGCCCTCCCCCATCACGTACGGCAGGTGCCCGAAGCGCGGGGTGAAGTCGGTGAGGCCGAGCTCGATGAGCGCGTCGTACAGCGCGATCTGGCGCGGCGTCGAGGACAGCAGGTCCTCGCCGCGCAGGACGTGGGTGATCTCCATCAGCGCGTCGTCGACGGGGTTGACCAGCGTGTAGAGCGGCTCGCCGTTGGCCCGGCAGAGCGCGAAGTCCGGCACGAACTGGGTCTCGAAGCTGATCTCGCCCCGCACCAGGTCGTCCCAGGTGATGGTGCCGTCCGGCATCCGGAACCGCACGACGGGTCGCCGCCCGTCGGCCTCGAACGCGGCGACCTGGTCGTCGGTGAGCTCGCGGCAGAAGCCGTCGTAGCCCATCACCTTGGAGCCGGACGCCTTGCGCCGGGCGTCGACCTCCTCGTTGGTGCAGTAGCAGTCATACGTGTACGACGAGGCCCGCAGCCGGTCGAGTGCGTCCGCGTAGAGGTCGCCGCGCTCGCTCTGCCGGTAGGGCGCGAACGGACCCCCGACCTCCGGACCCTCGTCCCAGTCGAGCCCGAGCCAGTGCATCAGCTCGATCAGCGAGGCGTAGGACTCCTCGGTGTTGCGCGCGGCGTCGGTGTCCTCGATGCGGAACACGAACGTGCCGCCGTGGTGCCGCGCGAACGCCCAGTTGTAGAGCGCGGTGCGGACCAGGCCGACGTGCGGGCTGCCGGTCGGGGAGGGTGCCATCCGGACCCGGACGGGCCGGCTGTCGACGGGTGCGTCGGTCAAGGTTCCACTCTCAGTTCGGTCGGTTCGGATCTGTTCGGATGTTCAGATCGGTGCTGCTCAGCGCCTCGCCACCGTGTTCGTGAGCGCGCCGAGGCCCTCGACGAACACCTCGACCTCATCGCCGGGCTCCATCGGGCCGACGCCCTCGGGGGTGCCGGTGAGGATCACGTCGCCGGGCAGGAGGGTCATCGCGGCGGAGATGTAGGCGACCAGGTTGGGGATGGCCCAGGTCATGTCGGCGGTGGTGCCGTCCTGGACGACGTCGCCGTTGAGGAAGGTCTGCAGCCGGCGGCCGTCGATGAATGCCTGGGGGTCCAGGTCGTCCTCGATCCACGGGCCGAGCGGGCAGAAGGTGTCCATGCCCTTTGCGCGCGCCCACTGGTTGTCGGTCTTCTGCAGGTCGCGCGCGGTCACGTCGTTGGCGACGGTGTAGCCGAAGATCACGTCGGTCGCCTGCTCCGGCGGGACGTCGCGGCAGATCCGGCCGATGACGACCGCCAGCTCGCCCTCGTAGCTGAGGTGGGAGGTCTGCTGCGGGTAGAGGATCGCGTCGTTCGGGCCGATCACGCTCGTGTTCGGCTTCAGGAAGAGCAGCGGGTCGGCCGGCTGGTCGCCGCCCATCTCGGCGGCGTGGGCGGCGTAGTTCTTGCCGACGCCGACGACCTTGCTCCGCGGCAGGACCGGCGCCAGCAGCTTCACGTCGGCCAGCCGGTGCTCCTTCTCGAGCACCCTGACGCCGACGTACATCGGGTCGCCGGCCAGCTCCACGACCACCGCGTCCTCCGCCGGCTGACCGAACTGGTCGAGGTCGCCGGTGACCACCCCGTAGGCCGGTTCGTTCTGCCCGTCCTTGGCAGCCGTGAATCTCGCGATGCGCACCCGGCGAGCCTATCCGGCACCAGTCCGGCGTCGGTCATGGAGAGCGCGCCTAGGCTTGACGGTCGTGGAGACCATCGTGGAGCAGGTACTGCCGCGGGAGGTGTGGGAGACCCGGGCGGCCGCGCACGCCGCACGGGTCGACCGGTTCCTGGCTCCCCACCTGGAGCGCCGTGAGGCGCGGGTCAAGCACCCGGTCTTCGACTTCCTCTTCACCTACTACTCGTTCCGGCCGGCGCAGCTGCGGCGGTGGCACCCGGGGTACGGCGTGGCGCTGGCCGATGCGCCCAAGTACGCCGGGCTCAAGGGGTACGTCGACGGAGCGGTCAGCGCGTCGTACGTCGCCACCCAGCGAACGCTGGTCGAGGCCCTGCACCGGCTGCTCACCGCGACCGCCGGGCGGGCAGGCAGCTTCGGGTGCTTCGGCCTGCACGAGTGGGCCATGGTCTACCGGCTCGCCGAGGACGAGACCCGGCATGCCGAATGGCCGCTGCGGCTCGGTCCCGCCGGCACCGACGCGGTCGTCGAGTCGCACCGGATCGCCTGCTCGCACTTCGACGCCTACCGCTTCTTCACGGCCCCGGCGCGCCCGCTCAACACCCTCTCCCCCGGCCGCGAGGACCGCCCGGCTCACGAGCAGCCGGCCTGCCTGCACGCCGGCATGGACCTCTACAAGCACGCGTTCCGGCTCTCGCCGATGGTCGCCTCTGAGCTGGTCGCCGACTGCTTCGAGCTGGCGTGGGACATCAGGGTGCTGGACATGCGTGCCGCCCCGTATGACCTCAGCGACCTCGACCTGGGAGACGGTGACGCCTGGTCTCCGGTGAGGATCGAGACTCCAGCCGGCAAGCAGGAGTACGCCGAGTCACAACGCGTTTTCGCGGAGCGGGCGGCTCCGATCAGGCAGCGACTCATTGCCGAGAGCGCGCGGCTGCTCTCTGTTGCTAGGACCTCGCTCGGTGCGTGACGCGTCTGGCATTGTTGATCGCGTGACCGCGCCCGAAGCGCCGACGGAGATGGTCCGTCTCGAAGCAGGCTCCTTCCCGATGGGCTCGGACGCGTTCTATCCCGAGGAAGGTCCCGTCCACGAGCGCGTCGTGGAGGCCTTCGAGCTGGACGTCCACCCGGTCACGAATTCGCAGTACGCGGCCTTCGTGGCCGAGACGGGATACGTGACATTGGCCGAACGTCCGCTGGACCCGGCGGCGTTCCCGGGGGTCGACCCCGCTGAGCTCGTACCCGGCGGGCTGGTCTTCGTTCCGACCCGCGGCCCGGTCGATCTGAACGACTGGCGACAGTGGTGGAGATGGGGCGTCGGCGCGAGCTGGGCCCGGCCTTTCGGGGCAGGCTCCTCGATCCGGGGCCGTGAGGACCATCCAGTCGTCCAGATCGCGCTGGAGGACGCCGAGGCGTATGCGGCCTGGGCAGGCAAACGACTCCCCACCGAGGCCGAGCTCGAGTACGCCGCCCAGGGCGGCATGCCTGGGACGACGTATGCATGGGGCGAGGAACTCCGTCCCGGCGGACGCCTGCTGGCCAACACTTGGCAGGGCTCGTTCCCTTGGCACAACACTGGCGCCGAGGGCTGGGTCGGGACGTCGCCGGTCGGCACCTTCCCGGCGAACGGATACGGTCTGTTCGACTGCATCGGCAACGTCTGGGAATGGACCACCGACTTCTATACCGAGCGGCACGCGCCCGCCGAAAGCGCCCAGCAGCCCCTCGATCTGCTGGCCACGAACGGTTGCGATGACAACTGTCGGTGCGGACCGACCTCACGGGACGAGGCGCGGGCGGTGGCGAGCGCCGAACCGGGTTCGACGATCCCGCGCCGGGTGCTCAAGGGCGGCTCGCACCTGTGCGCTCCCGAGTACTGCCTGCGCTACCGGCCGGCGGCCCGATCGCCACAAGCCGACGACACTGCGACCACGCACATCGGCTTCCGCTGCGCTCGCTGAGGCAGCGCTCACGATCCGACCGCCTCGACGATCGATCTCTGCGCGGGTGTCGCCATCACCTCGCTCACCCGTCAGGGAGGAGGCGTCCGACTCGGTGAAGTGGTGGTGTCGACTGCGTCGCTGCCACTCCGGACGGCAGCGATGACACCCCCAGAGCACGGCCGCTGAGGCACGAGGAGCTGAGACAGATGTCGAACGAACATCACGCCCGCACGATGTTGCCGATCCCCGACCGCCCCGCGACCGGGCTGACGACCTACGACGCCAAGGACCCGGAAACAAATTTTCCCCCTATTGAGCCCCTGCTCCCGCCGAAGGGTGCCCCGAACGTCCTGGTGATACTCCTGGACGACGTCGGGTTCGGCGCGTCCAGTGCCTTCGGTGGTCCCTGCCAGACGCCGACCGCCGAACGTCTGGCCGCGGGAGGGCTGAGGTTCAACCGCTTCCACACCACAGCCCTGTGCGCCCCTACTCGCCAGGCGCTACTAACCGGTCGGAACCACCACTCGGTGGCGATGGGCAGCATCACCGAGACCGCAACCTCCGCGCCCGGACAGAGCTCGGTGCGACCGAACACCAAGGCGCCCCTTCCGATGACGCTCAAGCTCAACGGCTACTCGACTGCGCAGTTCGGCAAGTGCCACGAGGTGCCGGTGTGGCAGACCTCGCCGATGGGTCCGTTCGACGCCTGGCCCTCGGGCGGTGGCGGTTTCGAGACGTTCTACGGCTTCATCGGCGGGGAGAACAACCAGTACGAGCCTGCGCTCTACGACGGCACGACTCCGGTCGAACCGCCGGCGACGGCCGAGGAGGGTTACCACCTCACCGAGGACCTCACGGACCGTGCGGTCGGCTGGATCCGTCAGCAGAAGGCACTGATGCCGGACCGTCCCTTCTTCGTCTATTACGCGCCCGGCGCGACCCACGCTCCGCACCATGTCGCCAAGGAATGGGTCGACAAATACCGTGGGAAGTTCTCGCACGGGTGGGACGTGCAGCGCGAGCAGACCCTGGCCCGGCAGAAGGAGCTGGGTGTCGTGCCTGCAGACACAGAGCTGACGCCACGTCACGACGTCATCACCGCCTGGGACGAGATGCCCGACGAGCTCAAGCCGGTGCTGGAGCGGCAGATGGAGGTGTACGCCGGGTTCCTGGAGCACACGGACAACCAGGTCGGGCGTTTGGTCGACGCTCTGGAGGACCTCGAGATCCTCGACGACACGATCGTGTACTACATCATCGGTGACAACGGGGCCTCTGCCGAAGGCACGATGAACGGCGCGTTCAACGAGATGGCCAACTTCAACGGCATGGCCGCCCTTGAGACCGCGGAGTTCATGCTGAGCAAGATGGACGAGTTCGGGTCGCCGACGTCGTACAACCACTACTCGGTGGGCTGGGCGTGGGCGATGAACTCACCGTTTCAATGGACCAAGCAGGTGGCCTCGCACTGGGGCGGCACCCGGAACGGCACGATCGTGCACTGGCCGAACGGGATCGAGGAGGCCGGTGGTCTCCGGTCGCAGTTCACGCACGTCATCGACGTCGCGCCCACGATCCTCGAAGCAGCCGGACTGCCGGAGCCAGCCATGGTCAACGGCGTGCAGCAGGCTCCCATCGAGGGCACCAGCATGCTCTACGCCTTCAACGACCAGGCCGCCGACGAACGCCACGACCTGCAGTACTTCGAGATGTTCGGCAACCGCGGCATCTACCACCGCGGTTGGAGCGCGGTCACCAAGCACAAGACACCGTGGGTGATGGTGGGCGGCGAGATGCCTGCATTCGACGCCGACGTCTGGGAGCTCTACGACGGCGCCGGCGGCGACTTCAGCCAGGCCCGCAACCTCGCGACAGAACAGCCGGAGCGGCTTGCCCAGCTCCAGCGGCTCTGGCTCATCGAGGCGGTGAGATACAACGTCCTCCCCCTTGACGACCGCTCGGCGGAGCGGGTCAACCCGGACCTGGCGGGGCGGCCCACCCTCATTCAGGGCGACCGGCAGCTGTTCTTCCCCGGCATGGGCCGCCTGTCGGAGAGCAGTGTGGTCAGCATCAAGAACAAGTCGTTCTCAGTCACCGCGGAGGTGGAGGTGCCCGAGGCCGGCGCTCGCGGGGTGATCATCGCTCAAGGTGGCAGGTTCGGCGGCTGGGCTGTCTACGTCACCGAAGACAGCCATCTCAAGTTCGTCTACAACGTGCTCGGGATCCACGAGTTCTCCGCCGTCGCCACCGAGCCTCTCCCGGCAGGAAAGCACCAGGTCCGGATGGAACTCGCATACGACGGCGGCGGTCTGGCCAAGGGCGGCGACGTCTCGCTCTACCACGACGGCACGCAGGTCGGTCACGGTCGAGTGGAGGCGACCCAGCCGATGATCTTCTCGGCCGACGAGACGACCGACATCGGTTACGAGTCGGGCACGTCTGTCACTCCGGACTACGACCTGCACACGAGCAGGTTCACCGGGAAGCTCCACTGGGTCCAGCTGGACACCGGAGCGGACGACAACGACCACTTCATCGATCCTGAGGAACGACTGCGCGTCGCAATGGCGCGTCAATAGGAAGAGGAGGCTGGTCGCGCACAGGCGCCTCGACAAGCTCGGCGAGCGAGGAAGCGCACGGATCCGACCATGGTCGGATCCGCCCGACGCTCCCTGGTCCTAGGCTCACGACCATGAGTCACGTCCACGACGCGGTGATCGTCGGTGCCGGCTTCGGCGGCATGGGAGCGGCGATCCAGCTGCGCAGGATGGGGTACGACGACCTGCTGATCCTCGAGCGCGAGGACGACCTGGGTGGCACCTGGCACGTCAACCGCTACCCGGGGCTCGCGGTCGACATCCCGTCGGCGACCTACTCCTACTCCTTCGAGCCCAATCCGCACTGGTCGCGGCTCTTCGCCCCCGGAGCCGAGCTGAAGGCCTACGCCACCCACGTCGCCGACAAGTACGACGTCCGCAAGCACATGCGGTTCGGCATCGTCGTGACCGGCGCCCGCTGGGACGACGCCACCTCCTGCTGGGAGGTCCGGCTCGACGACGGCACGGTGGAGCGCGGGCGCTACCTGCTCACCGCGACCGGCTTCCTCTCCCAGCCCCGGATGCCTGACATCGCGGGCATCGACGAGTTCGCCGGGGAGGTCGTCCACACCACCCGCTGGGACGACGACGTCGAGCTCGAGGGCAAGCGGATCGGCATCATCGGCACCGGCGCGACCGCGGTCCAGCTGATCCCGAAGCTGGCGAAGGTCGCCGGACACCTCACCGTCTACCAGCGCACGCCGATCTACGTCAGCCCCAAGGTCGACGGCCCGGTGCCCGGTGCGGTGCGGAAGGCGTTCGCGAAGGTCCCGCTGACCCAGAGGGCAGCGCGCCTGGCCGGTACGTCGATCCTCGAGGTGATGATGGTGGCAGGCGTGCTCCACTACCGGAACCTGCCGTGGGCCAACGCCATCGGCAAAGCCGCTTGCGAGCGACACCTCAAACGTCAGATCAAGAACCCGGAGCTGCGGGCGAAGCTGACGCCGGACTACGACTTCGGCTGCAAGCGTCCGACGTTCTCCAACACCTACTACCCGACCTTCACCCGGCCGCACGTCGACCTCGAGACGACCACGATCGACCACGTCGACAAGACCGGGATCGTGACCGCGGACGGCCGGCGGGCGGACCTCGACGTGCTCGTCCTCGCCACCGGCTTCAACCTGTGGGACGAGAACTTCCCGGCGATCCAGGTGATCGGCCGCGACGTCCGCGACCTCGGCCAGTGGTGGCGGGACAACCGGTTCTGCGCCTACGAGGGCATCACGGTGCCGAAGTTCCCGAACTTCCTCTCCCTCAACAGTCCGTACTCGTACTCAGGCCTCTCCTACTTCACGACCATCGAGACCCAGATGGCCCACATGGAGCGCCTCTTCAGCGCCATGCAGGCGAAGGACGTCGACGTGTTCGAGGTGCGCGAGGAGGCCAACCAGGAGTTCCTCGACCGGATGACCGAGCTCCTCGGCAACTCGGTGTTCAACGCCGGCAGCTGCGCCACCGCGCGGAGCTACTACTTCAACCAGCACGGCGAGGCCGTCCTGCTGCGGCCCACGTCGACCCTCAGCGCACACCGGGAGGCGGCGCACTTCCCGCTCGACGACTACGAGTTCCGGAGGGCGGAGCGACCGGTCGCGGTCTAGGAGCCTCTCCGTGCCGCCGAATTTCCGACGGCATCGAGCCTCCCGATGGACGTGTGCGTGGGACACTGGTCCCCGGACTTCACACCAGCTGAGGAGCGGGAAGATGAGCGGTCGGCCGATGCACGTGAGCGAAAGGCTGATCGGGCTCGTCGCCGGCGCGTGCGCCGCGGTGGTCTTCAGCTCCAGCCCGGCTAGTGCCGTGATCGCCTCGCCGAGCGGCTCGGACCAACAACCAGGCTCATACGTCTCGGTAGGAAAGAAGGCGCGGCCCCAGGTCACCTCGATCTGCGGCTACAACTTCAACTACGTCCAGCGAATGACGATCGACGGCGTGTCGGCGATGGTCCCGGTCGAGTCCGTCTACCCGGTGGGCAGGCACCGTCTGGTTCTCCTGGAAACGTGCGACGGCCACTTCATCTATGGGGTCGTGGTCACCAGCGACCCCGTTTGACGGGGTCGTCCGCCGCGGACGCGGGTCGCCGTTCCGGCGCTAGGCCTGCATGCTGTTCGGGTCGCGCCAGCCACGCTCGAACGGCAGCCGCCAGGCGTACGGCGCGATCAGCTGGTGGATCTGGTTGGGACCCCAGCTGCCCTGTCGGTAGGGCCGCACGATGGGCGGGTTCTCGAGGAGCGGCCCGGAGACCTCCCACAGCCGCTCGATGCCCTCCGCGGAGCTGAAGAGCGTCTGGTCACCACGCGCGGCGTCGTAGATGAGTCGCTCGTAGGCCTCGAGCACCGAGCCGGCCCACGTGGTGTCCCCCATCGCGAACTGCATGGAGAGCTTGTCGAGACGCATGCCCGGCCCCGGACGCTTGCCGTAGAAGGACAGCGACATCTTCGCCTTGTCGGCGAGGTCGAAGGTCAGGTGGTCGGGGCCGTGGTCACCGACCCCGGAGTGCTTCGGGAACATCGACCGCGGCGGCTCCTTGAACGCGATCGAGATGATCCGCGCACCCTCGGCCATCCGCTTGCCGGTGCGCAGGTAGAACGGGACTCCCGCCCAGCGCCAGTTGTCGATGTAGCACTTGAGCGCGATGAAGGTCTCGGTCTCCGAGTCGTGCGCGACGCCCTCGATGTCGCGGTAGCCCTGGTACTGGCCGCGCACGACGTCGGCCGGGTCGATCGGCAGCATCGATCGGAAGACCTTGTTCTTCTCCTCGTTGATCGCGTCCGGCGAGAGCGACGTCGGCGGCTCGAGCGCGATGAACCCGAGCACCTGGAACAGGTGGGTGACGACCATGTCCTTGTAGGCGCCGGTCGCCTCGTAGAAGCTGGCCCGCTGCTCGAGGCCGAGCTCCTCCGGCACGTCGATCTGGATGTGATCGATGTTGTTGCGGTGCCAGATCGGCTCGAACAGGCCGTTGCCGAAGCGGAAGGCGAGGATGTTCTGAGCCGCTTCCTTCCCGAGGAAGTGGTCGATCCGATAGATCTGCGACTCGTCGAAGACCTTGTGCAGCCTGCTGTTGAGGTCCCGGGCGCTACGGAGGTCGACGCCGAACGGCTTCTCCATGACGATCCGGCTGCCCTTGGCAAGGTCGGCCTCCTGCAACGTGCCGACCACTGCGAGCGCGGCCTTCGGGGGCACGCTCAGGTAGTGGAGCCGGACGTTGTCGCCGTCCCAGTCGGCCTCGGCCTTCTCGACCGCCGCGCGCAACCCGGCCGCACCCTCGGCGCCGGGAGCCCAGTGCAGCCGCTTGGAGAACTCGGGCCAGGCGGCCATGTCCCCGTCGTTTCCCGCGAACTCCGCGACCGCCTCGTGAGCGAACGCCACGAAGGAGTCGGTGGTGTGCTCGTCGAGGGAGGTGCCGACGATCTGCAGGTCCTTCAGCAGGCCGCTCTCGAAGAGGTGCAGGAGGCCGGGCAGGAGCTTTCGTCGCGAGAGGTCTCCGGTCGCCCCGAACAGGACGACGGTCACCGGCTTCATCGACATGTCTTCCACAATGCCTCCCGCATGTTTCCAGGACGTTGACGAGAGCTGACCTGACACCACTGACACCACTAACGTACGTCGATCCGGGCGGCGAGGCCGTCGAGCACGATCCCGAGCCCGAGCGTGAAGTCGGACGGGTCGTCGGCGACATGGGCGAACGCGAAGTGCAGCAGCGTGTTCGCACCGACCCTCGCCAGGTCCGGGTCCGCCCCGGCACGGAGCAGCGCAGCCTCCATCCGCCGCTGGGGCTCCTGTGCGCCGACCCCCCGTGCGTGGGCAGCGGCGATCACCTCGGCGGCGTCGCGGTGCGAGCGCATCGCGTCGCGCAGCTCGACGCACACCAGCCGCAGCTCCGACTCCCAGGTCACGACCTCGGCCGGCCGCCGGCCTCGGGCGAGCAGCTCGTCGGCGACCGCCGCGAGCAGCGCGTCCTTCCCGGGGAAGTGGTGGTAGAGGGCGCTCGGTCGGACTCCCAGGTCGGCGGCGAGCCGGCGCATCGACCAGTCCTCGAGCCCGCGCTCGTCGAGCACCGCTATCGCCCGCGCGACGACGTCGCCGCGCCGGTGCCGGACAGTCACGCTCGGGGCCTGCTTTGACCCTCCCATGCGTCGCACCCTAACCTGAACACCGTTCACCTGAGCCCGAGGAGACCCATGAGCACGTCGTTCGACCAGCTGGCGACCACCATCCTCGAGGGAGGCTCCGCGACACCGGAGGACGCACTCGCGGTGCTCCGGGCCGACGACGCCGAGCTGATGAGCGTCGTCGCCGCCGCGAGCCGGCTGCGCCGCGCCCACTTCGGCAACACGGTCAAGGTCAACTACCTGGTCAACCTCAAGTCCGGCCTGTGTCCCGAGAACTGCAACTACTGCAGCCAGGCGCTGGGCTCGCAGGCCCCGATCCTCAAGTACTCCTGGCTGTCGACCGACGAGACGCTCCAGCAGGCCGGAGCCGGCCTCGCGGGCGGCGCGACCCGGGTCTGCATGGTGTCCTCCGGCCGCGGCCCGTCCGACCGCGACATCGACAAGGTCACCGAGATGACCGAGGCGCTCAAGTCCGAGTACCCCGACGTCGAGGTCTGCGCGTGTCTCGGCCTGCTCAAGGACGGCCAGGCCGAGCGGCTCAGGTCGGCCGGCGTGGACGCCTACAACCACAACATCAACACCGCCGAGTCGCACCACGACAACATCGTCCAGACACACACCTACGACGACCGCGTCGACACCATCGGCAAGGCCAAGTCGGCCGGGCTCTCCCCCTGCTCCGGCCTGATCGCCGGACTCGGCGAGACCGACGAGCAGCTGGTCGAGGCTTTGTTCGCGCTCAAGGAGCTCGACGCCGACTCGATCCCGGTCAACTTCCTGATGCCGTTCGACGGCACGCCGTACGAGAACACCTGGGAGCTCACCCCCGGCCGCTGCCTGCGGATCCTCGCGATGGCGCGGTTCGTGTGCCCCGACAAGGAGGTGCGGATCGCGGGCGGTCGCGAGATGCACCTGCGCTCGCTGCAGGCGATGGCGCTGCAGGTCGCGAACTCGCTGTTCCTGGGCGACTACCTCACCTCGGAGGGCCAGGAGGCAAAGGCCGACATCGAGATGATCCGCGACAACGGCTTCGTCATCCTCGGCGCCGAGGAGGCGTTCGACGACGCCCCCGAGCACGACCCGGCCATCCGCCACCGCGGCGCCGGCACCGAGGTCCCCGCGAACGCCTGACACGAAGGACCCTTCCGGTGGTCGAGCCTGTCGAGACCCTGCTCGCGTACGACCGCGAGCACCTCTGGCACCCCTACACCTCGATGACGGCGCCGACCCCGGTGCGGTTGGTGACTGGCGCCTCGGGGTGTGAGATCGAGGTCGACGGCCGGTGGGTGGTCGACGGGATGGCGTCGTGGTGGGCAGCCATCCACGGCTACCGGCATCCGGTGCTCGACGCAGCGCTGGCCGCGCAGGCCGGCGAGTTCGCGCACGTGATGTTCGGCGGGCTCACCCACGAGCCCGCGATCCGGCTGGCCGAGCGGCTGGTCGAGATCACGCCCGACGGCCTCGACCACGTCTTCCTCGCCGACTCCGGCTCGGTCTCGGTCGAGGTCGCGATCAAGATGGTCCTGCAGCACCAGCGAGGGATCGGCCGACCGGAGCGCACCCGGCTGCTGACCGTGCGCGGTGGCTACCACGGCGACACCTTCGGCTGCATGAGCGTGTGCGACCCCGTCGGCGGGATGCACTCGATGTTCTCCGGCGTGCTCCCCCAGCACGTCTTCGCCGAGCGCCCACCCGCGCTGGACGCCGACGTACCAGCCTGGGCCGAGGGCGTACGACGCCTCGCGGCGACCCACGCGTCCGAGCTGGCCGGGATCATCGTCGAGCCGCTGCTCCAAGGGGCGGGCGGCATGCACGCCTATCCGGCCGAGTGCCTGCGGGTACTCCGCGAGATCGCCGACGAGCACGGCCTCGTGCTGGTCTTCGACGAGATCGCGACCGGCTTCGGCCGCACCGGCACCTTGTTCGCCGCCGATGCCGCCGGCGTGACGCCCGACGTGATGTGCCTCGGCAAGGCGCTGACCGGCGGCTACCTGACGCTCGCCGCGGTGCTCTGCACGGGCGAGATCGGGAGCGGGCTGTCCGCCTCCGAGAGCGGCGTCCTCATGCACGGGCCGACCTACATGGGCAACCCGCTGGCCTGCGCCGTCGCCCTCGCCAGCATCGACCTGCTGCTCGCCGGCGACTGGCAGGACCAGGTCCGCCACATCAACCACCGGCTCACGACCGGCCTCGCGCACCTGCGCGGCCTGCCCGGCGTGGCCGACGTGCGCACCATCGGCGCGGTCGGCGTGGTCCAGCTCGACCATCCCGTCGACGTCGTCGCGGCCACCGACGCCGCGGTGGCGGCCGGGGTGTGGCTGCGTCCCTTCCGCGACCTGATCTACACGATGCCGCCGTACGTCATCAACGACGATGAGCTCGACCGCCTCCTCGGCGGGATCACCGAGGCGGTGAAGGCCGGATGACCTGGGAGCAGTGGCTCGACGAGCAGGCGACGGCACGCGAGGCGGCCGGGCTCACCCGCCGGCTCCAGCCGCGGAGCGCGGACGACCCGACGATCGACCTCGCCGGCAACGACTACCTCGGGCTCGCTGGCGACCCGGCCGTCCGGCAGGCAGCGGCGGACGCCGCGCTCACCTGGGGCGGTGGGGCCGGGGCGTCGCGGCTGGTCACCGGCACCCTCGACCTCCACGACCAGCTCGAGCACGAGCTCGCCGACTACCTCGGACAGCCCTCGGCGCTGGTGCTCTCCTCCGGCTACGCCGCCAACCTCGCTGTGGTCACCGCGCTCGCGGACCGGTCCACGCACGTCATCTCCGACGCCCACATCCATGCCTCCCTGGTCGACGCCGCCCGGCTGTCCCGTGCCCGGCTCACCGTGGTCCCGCACAGTGACGTCGCCGCGGTGCGCGCCGCGCTCGAGGTCTCGACAGGCTCGACCGCCAGCGCTGGCGAGCGCGCCCTGGTGCTCGCCGAGTCGGTCTACTCCGTCCTCGGCGACGCGGCCCCGCTGGCGGACCTGGCCGACCTGTGCGCGTCGTACGACGCCCTGCTCGTGGTCGACGAGGCACACGGGCTCGGCGTCCACGGCCCCGGCCTGGTCGCCCGGTCCGGGCTCGCCGGCCACCCCCACGTGGTCGTGACTGCGACCCTGTCCAAGTCGCTCGGCAGCCAGGGCGGCGCGGTCCTCGGACCGCCGGCGCTCCGCGAGCACCTGGTCAACCGTGCCCGGCCGTTCATCTTCGACACCGCCCTCGCCCCCGCGTCGACAGCCGCCGCCCTGGCCGCGCTCGGCGTGCTCCGGGCCCGACCCGAGCTGTCCGACCTGGTCCGCGAGCGGGTGCGCACCCTGGCCGACGCCCTCGGCGTGGTGACGCCCGACGGCGCGGTGCTCTCGATCCCGATGCCGTCGCCACAAGCGGCGGTCACCGCGCAGGCCGCGGCCCTGGCCGACGGCGTCCGGGTGGGCTGCTTCCGGCCGCCGTCGGTGCCCGACGGCATCTCCCGACTGCGGGCGACGGCGAGCGCGGGCATCGCGTCCGCGGACTGGGACCACGCCGTCGCCGTGCTCGTGACCGTCGCCAAGGAGCACCAGTGACCCGACGGCGGGTCGTGGTGGTCACGGGCACCGACACCGGCGTCGGCAAGACGATCGCGGCCGCAGCGCTCGCGGCCACCGCGGCCGGCGCCGTGTTGGTCGTGAAGCCGGTGCAGACGGGGATCGCGGACGACCCCGACCGCGACGTGCGCGTGGTGGAGCGGCTGACCGGACGGTCGGTCGAGGAGTTCACTGCACTCGACGACCCGCTCGCGCCGGACACTGCCGCGCGCCGCGAGGGCGTGCGGATCCCGCCGGTGGCTGCGTACGTCGACCGGGTCCGCGCACTCTCCGACCACCACGACACCGTGCTCGTCGAGGGTGCGGGCGGACTGCTGGTGCGTCTCGACACCGACGGCGGCACGGTGCTCGACCTCGCGTCCGCGCTGGCGGCGGCGTTGCCCGACGACGTCCGGCTCGAGGTCGTGGTGGTCTGCCGCGCCGGTCTCGGCACGCTCAACCACACCGAGCTCACCGTCCGCACGCTCCGGGCGCGAGGGCTGGAGCCGGCCGGCCTGGTCATCGGCTCCTGGCCGGCCGAGCCCGGGCTGGCCGAGCGGTGCAACCGCGAGGACCTGCCCCGCGTGACCGGCCTGCCTCTGCTCGCCGTGCTGCCGCACGGTGCGGGTTCGCTCGACCGCGAGCAGTTCGTCGCTGCCGCCCCCGGGTGGTTCACCCAGCGCACGAACCGCGCTTAGGCAATTGAGCGGCCGACCGCCCGTCGCTCGCCCCATCGCACCGCCGGGATCCCTACCGTTGTGGGAGTTGAGGGGGGACCTCACGTGACAGGACCCGGTCGTGGTGATCACTCGGTGGGGAGGCGAGCACCACGACCGGGACCTCCGCTCTCAGGGCGTCTCCCCGCGGAGGACGGCGAGCGCGCCCTCCCGGTCGCTGACCCGGAGCTTCTTCAGCACCGACGAGACGTGGACGCGGATCGTCGAGCGTGACAGGTACAGCCGGCGGGCGACCTGGTCGGTCGTCAGGCCGCCGCCGAGCAGTTCCATCACCTGCCACTCGCGGGCCGTGAGCTTGCTGGCGGCCGGTGAGGTCTTCACGAACGTCGGCAGGGCCGGCGCCCGGATCTCCTCGGTCAGCCGTCGTACCAGCTGACGGGGGATCGCCGCCTCGCCGTTGAGCACGCCCCGGAGCGCGTGACCCAGCCGTCCCGGATCGGTGCTCTTCAACAGGTAGCCGGCGGCGCCGGCGCGCAGCGAGTCGAGGAGGTCGTCGTCGTCCGCCGTCGTTGCGAACATGACGAAGGGGGTCTGCGGCAGCCGCCGCGCGAGCTCGCGAGCCGCGGTGATGCCGTTGCCGGGCAGCTCAACGTCGAGGAGCACCACGTCCGGACGCTGCTCGACCGCGACCGCGACGGCATCTTCGGCGCGATCGGCCTCGCCGCAGACGACGCAACCGTTGGCTCGGAGCGCGGCCACGGCCGCGGCCCGACCTGCGTCGTCGCCGTCGGCAACCACGACCCGGATGACGTCGGCGGCTGGCACGGTGCCATGACATCACGAACCACGGGCCGCCAGCAGGGCATCGGAAGAAAGGCGCTACCAGATCGGCGGATGCCGATCGCGCCAGGGCGAGGCCGCCTCGACCTGGGCCGCCAGGGAGAGGAGCAGCTCCTCCTCGGCCGGCCGCGCCGCGAGCATGACCCCGACCGGCAGCCCCTCGGCCGTCCAGTGCAGGGGCAGCGAGATCGCCGGCATCCCGGTGACGTTCCAGGCCGAGGTCCACGGCGTGAACCGCTTCTGCGCCTCGAAGTCGGCGGCCGGGTCAGCGTCGTTGCGGATGGCGCCGACGGGCAGCGGCGGGGTGGCGAGGGTCGGCGTGAGGACGACGTCGTACGGCGCCAGCCGGATCAGCGCTCCCGCGGCGTACTCCCGGAGCCGGCCGATGGCGAGGCCGAACTCGGGACCGGTGACCGCTTCGCCGCGCTCCCCCAGCCACCTGGTGAGCGGTCGGAGCAGGTCACGCTTCTCGGGCGGCAGCGGCGTCACCGACAACGCCGTCAGGACCGACCAGCAGGTCTCGAAGGTGGTCACTGCCTCGGCCGGCAGCGGCACCGGCACGTCCTCGATGATGTGCCCGAGGCCGGCGAGCAGCTGCGACGCCTCCTCGTAGGCCTGCCGGCTCTCGGCGCTCACGTCGACGTCGGCGATGACGGGCTGCACGAACCGCGCGATCCGCAGCCGACCGGGCCCGCGCCGGGTCGCCTCGAGGAACGTGCCGGACGGCTCCGGCGCCCAGTAGGGATCACTCGCCCGGCGACCTGCCAGCACGTCAAGCAGCGCCGCGGCGTCACCGACCGACCGGGCTATCGAACCCGAGGTGGCCAGCCCGATCGGGTCGCCGTACATCGGGAAGCCGCTGATCCGGCCGCGGGTGGGCTTGAGCCCGACCAGGCCGCAGCACGACGCCGGGATCCGGATCGACCCGCCGCCGTCGGAGCCCTGCGCAGCGGGGACCAGGCCGGCCGCGACCGCGGCCGCCGCACCGCCCGAGGACCCCCCGGCCATCCGGGTGGTGTCCCACGGCGTCACCGCCGGCGGGCGACCCTCGGGCTCGGTGTAGCAGGGCGAACCGAACTCCGGCGTGCTCGTCTTGCCGAGGCTCACCAGGCCCGCCGCCTCCATGGCGAGTGTGACCGCGTCCGAGACCTCGGGGACGTGGTCGGCGAAGACCGGTGACCCGAACGCCGTCGGGACGCCGGCGGTCAGGTTGAGGTCCTTGATCGCGGTCGGCGTGCCGGCGAGCGGCGACGCCCCGTCGCCGACCGGGCCTACCGCCGCGACTTCCCGCGCCCTGGCCCGCGCCAGGTCGGGGTCGAGGAACGCGAACGCGCCGGCCACGAAGTCCCCATGTTCGCGGCCGGCGCGTTCGATGCGAGCCAGGTAGTGGTCGGTCAGCTCGACGGCGCTGGTCTCGCCGGACCGGACCAGCGCGCCCTGCTCGAGCGCGGTGAGGTCGTGCAGCTCAGTCACACGACCCAACGTAGCCGGGCAGAATCGTCAGGCAGCGGTGGTGGTGGCGGCGTCGTACGACGCGAGGTCGGTCGCGGCCGCGACGAACTTGGCGACGGTCTCAGCGTCGGCGGCAGGGTCGCTGCCCCACGCGTAGCCGTGCGAGAGGGAGATCTCGTCGACCACAGCGGCACCGGCGACGCGTGCCGACTTGCGGGTGTCGTCGTGGGCCCATTGGCCGCCGTACTGGCCGACGGCGGTGCCGACGACAGCGAACGGCTTGTCCTTGATGGCGCCGGCGCCGAACGGGCGCGACGCCCAGTCGATGGCGTTGTTGAGGACGGCGGGCATCGTGCCGTTGTACTCCGGCGTGATGACGAGCAGCCGGTCGGCTGCGGCGACCTGGCCGCGCAGGCGGACGACCGCCTCCGGAGCCTGGTCGCCGTCGATGTCCTCGTTGTAGAACGGGAGCTCGCCGAGCCCGTCGGCGATGTCGACGAAGACGCCGGCGGGCGCCTGCTCGCGGATCGCCTCGGCGATCTTGCGGTTGTGCGAGTCGGCGCGAAGGCTGCCGACGAGGACGAGTACGCGGGTATCTGTCATGTGGGGCGAAACGGACCGTGGTCCGTTTTCATTCCCGGGTGTTCGGAAAAGATCGAGAACAAGGTCGGTGTCGCGCCCTAGAGTGACCAGCGCCATGTCCAAACCGCTCCCCCTGCTCACCTCGCCGCCGACCGAGCGGCGCGACGCGGCCCGCAACCGCGAGGCACTGATGACGGCCGCCGCGGCGCTCGTGGAGGAGGTCGGCGTCCGCGGGGTGACCATGGACGCCCTGGCGTGCCGCGCGGGGGTCGGCAAGGGCACCGTGTTCCGGCGGTTCGGCAGCCGCGAGGGCCTGATGGGAGCGCTGCTCAACCACTCCGAGACGGAGTGGCAGGCAGCCGTGATGGCCGGCCCGCCGTCGCTCGGCCCCGGCGCGCCGCCGATGGAGCGGCTGCTGGCGTTCGGCGAGTCCCGGATGCTGCTCAACCTCCGGCACGCGGAGCTGATCGAGGCGGCCGGCAACCCTGGCGCGCGCAGCGTCGGCGCGCTGTCCTTCACGACGATGCACGTGCGTTACCTGCTCGACCAGCTCGGCGTCGAGGGCGACCTTGCCTATCTCGCGACCGCCCTGGTCGCGCCGCTCGAGAGCATCGTCCTGCGGGAGCAGGTCGACCGGGCCCACCTGCCGATGGGCCGGCTCGTCGCGGGCTGGTCCGACCTGGTCCGGCGCGTCACCGCACCGGCCGGGTCACTCGACGTGGTGGCGCACTAGTCCGTAGGTCAGCCCCTCGACCAGCGCCTCCCACGACGCCTCGATCACGTTGGCGCCGACGCCGACGGTGACCCAGGACGACTCGCCGTCGCTGGTCTCGATGAGGACGCGGGTGATCGCGTCGGTGCCGTGGCCCTGGTCGAGGATCCGCACCTTGAAGTCGATCAGCTCGAACTTCGCGATCTCCGGGTATGCCTGCACGATCGCGGTGCGCAGCGCCTGGTCGAGAGCGTTGACCGGACCGTTGCCCTCCCCGGTCACGACGTACCGGACGCCAGCGGCCAGCACTTTGACCGTCGCCTCTGAGACCGCCTCTTCCCCGGGACGGGCGTGGGTGAGCGTCTCGGTGATCACCCGCCACGACTCGACGTCGAAGTACGACGGGCGCCGGCCCTCCGCCTCCTCCATGAGGAGCATCTCGAACGACGCGTCGGCGGCCTCGAACGTGTAGCCCTGCGACTCCAGCTCCTTGACCCGGGCGGTGACCCGGGAGACGACCTCCGGGGTCGCGGACAGGTCGAAGCCGAGCTCCCTGCCCTTCAGCTCGATCGACGCCCGGCCGGCCATCTCGGAGACCAGCAGCCGCATGTCGTTGCCGACGCCCGCCGGGTCCATGTGCTGGTAGAGGTCGGGGTCGATCTTGATCGCCGAGGCGTGCAGACCGGCCTTGTGGGCGAACGCCGAGACGCCGACGTACGGCTGCCGGGATGCGGGCGGCACGTTGGTCACCTCGGCAACCGCGTGCGCGATCCGGGTGGCCTCGCTCAGCAGGCCGGGGGGCAGCACCCGCCGGTCCAGCTTGAGCTCCAGGTTGGCGACCACGTTGACCAGGTCGGCGTTGCCGGTGCGCTCGCCGTAGCCGTTGATGCAGCCCTGCACGTGTGTCGCGCCCGCTTCGACCGCGGCGAGGGTGTTGGCGACCGCGCAGCCGGTGTCGTTGTGGCAGTGGATCCCGACCCGGACCCCGGTCGTCTGCACCACGTCGTCGACCACGTCGGCGACCCAGCCCGGCAGCATCCCCCCGTTGGTGTCGCAGAGGGCGACGACCTCGGCTCCCGCGTCGTACGCCGTCCGCAGCACCTCGAGCGCGTAGGCCCGGTCGAGGCGGTAGCCGTCGAAGAAGTGCTCGGCGTCGAGGAAGACCTGCTGGCCCTCGGCACGGAGGTGGCTGACGGTGTCGCGGACCATCGCGAGGTTCTCCTCGAGCGTGGTGCGCAGCGCCTTCTCGACGTGGCCGGCGTGGGACTTGGCGACGAGGGTGACCACACCGGCGCCGCTCTCGCGCAGCGCCGCGATCAGCGGGTCGTCGGCCGCCGTGACCCCGGCCCGACGGGTCGCGCCGAACGCCGCCAGCTTCGCGTGCCGGAGGTCCAGCTCGGCCGCCGCCCTGCGGAAGAACTCGGTGTCCTTGGGGTTGGCGCCCGGCCAGCCGCCCTCGATGTAGCCGACGCCCAGGCCGTCCAGCTGCCGCGCGATCGCCAGCTTGTCCGCGACCGTCGGATTGAGGCCCTCCTGCTGCATGCCGTCCCGCAGGGTGGTGTCGTAGACGTGGAACGCGCCATGTAGGTCAACGGGGGGGTCGAGCGCGTCGGCTGGCTGGTTCATCGGTGTCTCTCGGGTCGGATCGTCCGGGCAAAAGAAAAACCTCTCGGAGACGAGAGGTTGGCGCGTCGAGGGGCTCGACGCGCTAGCTAATGATGATGGCGAAACGGTGCTGCACCCTCTTAGTCTGCCACGCCGCGCGACCTTCGGTGTCCTGGTCTCGATACGCGGGTACGCGGGGCTGGTTTCGATACGCGGGTCACGGCTTCGTGCCTCAGCCGTGCCGCTACTCGACCTGCCGACCTGGTCCGCGACCTCGCAAGCTCGGTCGCGGGGTCGTCAGAACGGCGGAGTGGACGCCGGGATCCAGTGCACGCCCTCCGCCGCGACGACCAGGCCGAGCACGGCCGCGACGAGGAGCAGGACGCCGCACATCGCCAGCCAGCGGCCCCACCTGCTGGCGAGCGGGTAGACGATCCGCGAGAGCGGTGAGCGCAACCGGCTGGCACCGGGCCCGGACCACAGCGCGATGCCGAGGGCGGTGCCGCCCGCGAAGAGGGTCGCCGCCCCATCGAGCGCCGCGGCGTAGCAGAGCAGGGCGGCCGCGAGGGCCAGCCCCAGGCTCCAGAGGACGAGCACGACCGTGCCGGTGACCGCACGGAGGGAGTGCCATGGGGTGGTGAATGCGAGCTGCGCCCCGTCGTACCACTTGCTGCCGCGGGTGGTACGTCGATCGGCACCCGCGGACGCCGCCAGCGAGCCGGTGCGCAGCAGCCAGACGCCGAGGACGACGGCGACAGCCGTGATGTAGGGCGCGAGGGCGGTCGCCGCACCCACGGCGAGTCCCCCGCAACCGACCGCGACGCCGCGGCGGATCCGCTCGCCGAGGGGGACCTTCGGGGGTCCGAGCAGCCGGGCGTCCCACTCCTGCTCCCACTGGGCGACCGCGGGGGTGGGTGCGATGGTCGGCGGCGCCGGATAGCGGGCCGGATCAGGCGGCGGGACCGCGCCGGTCATCAACCGGGTCGGTGGGCGGGGCTCCGGAAGGGTGGCTGCGGTGCGCGGTTCGAGACCGCCGTTCGCGAGCGCGACCGGCAGCGTGAACTCGTCGTCCGGGACGTCGGCGACCGGCGGCGGCACCGCCGGTGCCGACGGCTGCGTGCTCAGCGGCCGCAGCCACGCGAGCAGCTCGCCGAGGGTCGGCCGGGCGAGCGGGTCGGGGGCGAGCGCGGCGTCGAGGACGGCCGCGAGCGGCCCCTCGACACCGGTGAGATCGTGCTCGCCGCGGCGGGCACGGTCCATGATCGCCATCGACGGGCCGCGGCCGTACGGCGGTCGCCCGGTGGCGCCGTACGCGACCGTCGCCGCCCAGGCGTGCACGTCGGCCGCGGGAGTCGCGTCGTCGCCGTACAGGATCTCGGGCGCGAGGTATCCAGGCGTGCCGAGCAGCCAGCCGGTCTGGGTGAGCCGCGGGTCGTCGGTGACCCGGGCGAGGCCGAAGTCGATGAGGATCGGCGTGCGGCCCTCCATCAGCACGTTGGAGGGCTTGATGTCGCGGTGGAGCACGCCGGCGTGGTGGACCGCGGCGACGCCTTCCGCCAGACACCCGGCGAGCCAGAACAGGTCCCGATCCTCGATCGGTCCCTCCTCGACGACGTAGTCGTGGAGCGACAGGCCCGGCACGTAGCGGGTGACGACGTAGGGGATCTCCGCCCACGGATCGGCGTCGAGGAACTCGGCGATCCAGGGGCTGCGTACCCGCATCAGGGTGTTGACCTCGCGCGCGAGCCGGGCCCGGGCCTCCTCGTCGCCCACGATGTGGGGTCGCAACACCTTGAGCGCGACCCGGCGGCCGTCGGTGCTCCGGGCGAGGTGGACGATGCCCATGCCGCCCTCACCGAGTCGGGTCAGCAGCGTGTAGTCGCCCACCCGCGTGGGCGACTCGCCCTGCGGTTGGGTCGTCACGTTCAGAGGCTACCCAGCGCAGCGTCGTCCGACGCGTAGGCCGCGTCTTGATTCACCGTGCTGCTCGACGTCGAGTCGCCCGTTACCTCGGCGGACGGCGCGCCTGCGCGACGCGGTCTACCGCGCTGCCGAGGACTGACCACCGACCCGAACCGGTGCCCGAGACGTCAGGTGCAGGCGGCTACCGCGTCCGGGAAGGCTGCGTCGATCGCGTCGAAGTCGAGGTGACGGATCGCCTTGTTGCCGCCGCTGCCACCGGCCATCACTGCTCTGGCGTGGATCGGCGTGCCGGTGGTGACGCCGGCCGCGTCGGCCAGTACCGCGATGCCGGCCGGACACAGGCCGGTGAACTGGAACGCGAGCTCGCCGAAGGTCACGAATCCCTGCGACCGCGCCATGCCAGCGGCTGCTTGGGGCGTGAGCTTGTTCTTGTAGCAGAAGTGCGCGTCTGCCGGCACTGCGGTGACGAGTATCGCGGCGACTGCCGCGACCCCACTGATGGCGATCCGTCGGTAGTTCATTTCAGATCCCTCCCACTCACCCGAGACGGAACATCGAATCCTTCGACACTAAGCACGCGGACTCGGCGATGCACGCGCTCACGCTGCGACCGCTACCAGAACCGCAAACGCCGCGGCCGCGGACGTCGAACCGCTGGCTCAGCAGATCCGGCGCAATCCAGCCGAAGGTGTCCGTCCTTGGTGGGCAGCTCGCCGACCGGGGTCGCGACCGCGGCGGTGCCGCAGGCGAAGATCTCGACGCGCCGGCCGGCGCAAACTGCCGAGGAGAACGCCGTCGCCACGTGGTCCACTACCGTCGTGGAAGAACGTGAGGCACCTCGTCCATATTTCGGCAACTACCCGAACGGCTCCTACTGGTTGGCCGTGCCGCTGGGCGAGGAGCCCGATGTCGACGACGACCACACCGTCGACGGCTCCCACCTTCGAATCATGTGGGACGAGAGCGCTGGTCCGTTGTGGGGTGTCGACGGGCTGCTCCCGGACGACCCCATCTGGTTGCAGCGAGCGCTCGGAATCAGCGAATCCTTGATCGCAGACCTCCTGGGCTGGCAAAGAGACATGGACGTGCTCAATCACCGCCCGTCCACCGACGAGTGGCGGGCACGTCAGCAAGAGTTGGACGTGCGGGCTGGCCAGCTGGCGGCGCGGCTCCAGGCAGAAGTAGGGACTCGTTACGAGGTCCAGTACCGCGCGTAGGCGCTGAGCGAGCGACCGCCGCATGCACGGAGCAATCGGGCATTGGGGCACCTGGCACGGCCGGCGGCCGCGCGTTTCGCGCGGGCCTGTGCGCGCCTGGCTGTGTCGTGACAGCATCGCGAAGAAGACGGCACGGTAGGGGTGGTGACGCGGAGTGGAGCCTTCGGACGAAGAGGCCGAGTCGGCGCTTGACCGAATGATCGACGGCTACAAGGACACCCAGTTCGTCGCTGTGGCGGCTCGACTTGGGATTGCTGACCTGCTGGGGGACGGACCGCTCACGTCAGATGAGTTGGCCGATGCCACGGGTTCAGATCCGGACGCGCTCTATCGTGTCCTGCGCGTCTTGGCCGTGAGGGGCATCTTCGCCGAGCTCCCGGAGAGGCGGTTCGCGATCACCCCCATCTCCGACCTGCTGCGCACCCAGCATCCAGCGTCGCAGCGAGAGATCGCCGTCTTCGATGCAGGCCCGTGGTACCGCGCCTACGGTGCCCTGGCTCATACGGTCGCCACCGGTGAGAACGCGTTCCGCCATGTCCACGGGATGTCGCTCTTCGAGTACCTCGCGGATCATCCGGACGAGGCGCGCATGTTCGATCGCCGCATGACCAGTTTCTCAACTGCCGAAATCCCACAGATCGTCGAGGCCTACGACTTCTCAGGTGTGCGCACCGTGGTCGACGTGGGCGGTGGTGAGGGCCGGTTGATGTCGGCGATACTCAGGGCGCACCCGGCGCTCCGAGGAGTGATTTTTGACCAACCCCACGTCGTGGGCGGCGCCGGAAATACGCTGCGTCAGGACGGGGTGGCTGACCGATGCACAACCGTGGGCGGAGACTTCTTCGAGGGTGTCCCGGAGGGAGCTGACCTCTACCTGCTCAAGTGGATCATCCACGACTGGGAGGACGAAGACGCAGTCAAGATCCTCAGCCACTGTGCTCGAGCCATGAATCCCGAAGGCAGAGTCGTGCTCGCGGAGGTGGTGATCGGCGCCCCCAACTCCGGCGACGACGGACCGCTCTTGGATGTACACATGATGGTGCTACCCGGGGGCAGAGAACGCACAGAGGCAGAGTTCGCGGAACTGTTTGCTGCGGCCGGTCTACGCCTGACCCGCGCCATCGTGACGCCCGGCATCATGTGCCTTCTGGAGGCCAAGCCCGCCCCCGCTCAGTGAGGCCTTTCGGGACACAGGTGGGTCACGCAGTCTGACAACCTCCGAGTCTGCCGCCCTGCGTGCGCTCGGAGCCGCACGCCGATTCGGGCCGAAGCGCGTCATTCTCGAGCCGACGGGTACTGGTCAGGTGCGTGCCCGTCGGTCTTGCCTTCGGGTGAGACACGCTCACACCCGTGGGTGCGAGCGCGGCGGGCACGCCCCGTGTCCGCAGAGCGATGGCGCACGGCGCGCGTTGGGGATGCGGACGCATCCGATTGCTCTCACCCGGTTTGGCGTCGCCCAATCAGGCGAGGCCGAACCCACCGAGGGCAACTCTGTGCGTGGCAGATGGTCGACGGTGCGACGTGCACGGCTTGGGGCGAGCCAGCTCAGCCCGACGAAAACATCGCGGACTTCAGACGATCTGGCGCATCCAGCCGAACGTGTCCTCGGCCCGGCCGAACTGGACGTCGACGAGCGCGTCGCGGATCTGCATGGTCAGCTCGGAACGGGAGGGGGCGGGGGTGACGCCGTCCTTGGTGCGCAGCTCGCCGACCGGGGTCACGACCGCGGCGGTGCCGCAGGCGAAGATCTCGACGATCCGGCCGTCCGCGACGCCCTGACGCCACTCGTCGATGCCGAACTTCCGCTCGGTCACGTGATGGCCCATCTTGCCCGCGAGCTCCATGATGCTGGCGCGGGTGATGCCCTCGAGGATGGTGCCGGTCTCGGGGGTGACCACGTTGCCGTCGTCGTAGACGAAGTACATGTTCATGCCGCCGAGCTCCTCGACGTACTTGCCCTCTTCGGCGTCCAGGAAGACCACCTGGTCGCAGCCGTTGGCGTAGGCCTCCTGCTGCGCGATGAGCGAGCTGGCGTAGTTGCCGCCGGTCTTGGCAGCGCCCATGCCACCCCGACCGGCGCGGGTGTATTCCTCGGTGAGCCACAGGTTGACCGGCTTGGCCCCGCCCTTGAAGTACGCACCGGCCGGGCTGGCGATCACCATGAACGTGACGTGCTCGGCGGGTCGCACACCCAGGAACTTCTCCGAGGCGAACATGAAGGGCCGCACGTAGAGGCTCTTCTCGCCGCCCTCCTCGTTGGCCGGCACCCAGCGCTGGTCGACCTCGACCAGCGCGGCGACCGCCTGCACGAAGTCGGGCACGTCGAGCACCGGGAGCGCCAGCCGGTGGCAGGAGCGGACCATCCGCTCGGCGTTGGCCTCCGGCCGGAACATCCACACCGAGCCGTCGCCGTGGCGGTAGGCCTTCATGCCCTCGAAGATCTCCTGCGCGTAGTGCAGGACCGCGGCGGCCGGGTCGAGCGTGATCGGGCCGTACGGCGTGATCCGCGCCTGGTGCCAGCCGTCCGCCGGCGTCCACTCGACCGTGAACATGTGGTCGGTGAAGTGGGTGCCGAACCCGGGGTTCGCGAGGATCTCGGCCAACCGCGCGTCATCGGTCGGAGACGACGTGAGCGTGGTGGTGATCTGCATGTCAGACAAGATAGTCGAACGTCCTAGTAGTTGGGAGAGTCGGTCTTTCTGCCGGCATGAGAGCCGGACTACTGACTAACCCGTTACTCGGGCCGCGATCGCGTCGCCCACCTCGGGCGTCGACCGCTGCCGGCCCGGCGTCCGGGCGGCGAGATCGTCGATGACGGCGGCCTCGATCCGCGCGGCCGCCTCGGGGTGTCCGAGGTGGTCGAGCAGCAGCGCGCCGCTGAGGATCGCGGCGGTGGGGTCCGCGACCAGCTGGCCCGCGATGTCGGGCGCCGAGCCGTGCACCGGCTCGAACATCGAGGGCGTGGTGCGGTCGGGGTTGACGTTGCCCGAGGCCGCGAGGCCGATGCCGCCGGTGATCGCGGCGGCGAGGTCGGTGACGATGTCGCCGAACAGGTTGTCGGTGACGATCACGTCGAACCGCTGCGGGTCCGTCGCGAGGTAGATCATCACCGCGTCGATGTGGCAGTAGTCGGTGGTGACGTCGGGATGCTCCGCCGCCACCTCCTCGAACAGGCGCCACCACAGCGACCCCGCGTTGACGAGCACGTTGGTCTTGTGGACCAGGGTGAGCTTCTTGCGGGGCCGGCGCTGCGCACGGGCGAAGGCGTCGCGGATGACCCGCTCCACGCCGTACGCCGTGTTGACCGACACCTCGGTCGCGACCTCGGCCGGGGTTCCCGTCCTCAGTGCGCCGCCGTTGCCGGTGTACGGGCCCTCGGTGCCCTCGCGCACGACCACGAAGTCGACGTCGCCCTTGCCGAGGATCTCGGTCGAGAGCGGCGAGACCGCGCCCGGGTAGATCCGCGACGGGCGCAGGTTGACGTAGTGGTCGAGCTCGAAGCGCAGCCGCAGCAGCAGCCCGCGCTCGAGGATCCCCGGCGGCAGGTTGGGGTCGTTCGGCTTGCCGCCGACCGCTCCGAGCAGGATCGCGTCGTGCCGCCGGATCTCGGCGAGCACGGAGTCGGGCAGCACCTCATGGGTGGCGAGGTACCGCTCGGCGCCCAGGTCGTAGCGGGTTTTTTCGAACTTCACTCCTGCAGGGGCCGCGACCTCGAGCACCTTCAGCGCCTCGTCCGTCACCTCGGGTCCGATGCCGTCACCGGGGACGACGGCGAGGGCCACGCTCCCTTCGGCGGGCGCGACGGTGGATGCGGTGCTGCTGGTCGCAGAGGTCATGGGCGGAGACGTTAGTTGTCGTCGGGACGAGGCTCGTCGTCGTCTCGCAGGGCAGTCCCTGCCGACCGGTTGAACGCGCTCTGCAGGGCATCGCTGTGGCTGTTGCGGTGCAGCGGGTGATCGGGGTCGTTCTTCGCCGGGCCCCAGTCCGGATACATGTCGTACATGGTCATGCTCGCCTTCCAGGCAAATGGGCTTCTACCGAGTTTGGATGAGAAGCCCACGCGGGCGAGGGATGCACGCCGCAGTCACCGCGGCGAGGTGGCCTCTCTCAGGCCTCGCCGCGGCGCACGATAAGTACGAAGAACTGCCGCATGGTGAGCACGAGCGTACGGCGTCCGCGGGCCGGTGTCGTCACATTTCGATCCGTGTTCGGATGGCGAGACGTTGGTATCAGGATGAAAGACTCGTTTGCATGAGCGCGCCCCCCGAGCTTCCCGACGTGGTCAACCGCGCGTTCGACGTCTCCCGCCGCGCGGGCTACGTGTCGTTCTGCCGCAACGAGACCGGCCGTCTGCTGGCGGCGCTGGCCGCCACCCGCTCCGGGATCATGGCCGAGTTCGGCACCGGCTGCGGCGTCGGCACGGCGTGGTTGCGGTCAGGTGTCCGCGACACCCAGGCCCGGATCCTCACCGCGGAGCGCGACCCCAAGCTGGCGCGCGCGGCCGCCGAGATCTTCACCGACGACCCGCTCGTCGACGTGCTCACCGCCGACTGGTCCACCTTGACCGACAAGGGCCCCTACTCCCTGCTCTTCCTCGACTCCGAGCAGCCCGCCGAGGTCGGCGTCGACGCGATCGCGGACCTCGTCGAGGTGGGTGGGATCGTCGTACTCGACAACTTCTGGCCGTGCGAGCAGTGGCCGCCGCTGACCGACGGCCGGGTCGACATCCTGCGCGAGCAGTGGCTCACCGACGACCGGTTCACCGCCGTCGAGGTGATGGTCGCCAGCGACTCCTCGGTCGTGCTTGCCACTCGTAGCTGACCCGCCCGCCGCCACCCGCAAGCCGCCGGCGGTCGCAATCGGCGACTACGCCAACCGCGGCCCGGCAGCGTGTCGCACCGCGGCGAAGCCGCACGGCGCGGCGCCCGCGGGCCGAGCGAAGCGATGGTCCGGGCGGTGCCGCGCCGTCTGCGACACGCTCGGGCAGTTCAACTCAGAGCTCCCCTGGGGCGGCCTTGCGGATCACGATGCGGCTCCAGGCGCCGAGGTAGACCCGCTCGTCGGCGGCGATCTCGCGCTTCGCCCCCGGCGACAGCGGCTGGGTCGGCAACGGGCCGATCGGGCCGCCGACGTAGGTGCCGTTGGAGGAGCCGAGGTCCTCGACCCACCACCGGCTGCCGTCGGTCGTGAACTGGCAGTGCCG